>DATJUD010000014.1:0-91366 GCA_035502695.1 Acidobacteriaceae bacterium | reverse complement strand
CCTAACTTCATCTTTCATCTGGCATTGTCTGAGCCCCAGCCACAAGACAATTGGAATTCGCATACCGGCTTTATTCATGAGGTGTTGCAGTCGCAACATCTCGCCAATCATCCAGACCCGACAGCCATCGAATACTATCTGTGCGGACCGCCGGCAATGGTGCACGCGGCGACAAAGATGCTCGAGAACCTGAACGTTCCCAAAAATCAGATTCTTTTCGACGAATTCTAAGCATACGTTAGGATCCTTCCCCCAGGTAGAACGAGGACGTGGATATCGTTCCCGGCGCAGCTTCATCTGACTACCCCCGCGCATGAATGAGCAGGCAAACTATCCGGGCGTTCCGATAATCCATCGCCCCTAAGTCTTTACAGTGCGAGTGTTCGCGTCCCAGAAAACCTGGCGCTTGCTGAAGTAGGATTCATTCGCCATGTGACATGCGATGGCGGCATGATTGCCGAAGACTGCGTCCTCCACCACCGGCTTGCGGCTGCGAACCGCTTGAAAAAAGGCCCAGAGATGCGGCTTGTAGTCGTCCCAGTCGTCGCCCGTATAGATTGTCTGCGGCGTCAACGGTTCTTCTCCAATCGGCGGATCATGCTTGGCATGCCAGTCGCTAGCGTACTCGTTCCGCATCTTTTCCGGAAAGCTCGTGTCGTAATAGCTGGGTGCCGTGTCCTTGCCGGATTGCGATGAATAATGAATCGCGAATTCCGTGGCATCGATGATTCCGTGTGGACCCATAAATCGCGCTGTCTCTGGAGTCTCCGTGCTGAGACCGAGGCGAACGTAGACAGGAATGCCATGATAGTCGAATAACACGGTTTGTAAGTCGGGCATCTGGCGGCCATCCTTCCAACGGAAAATTCCGCCGAGAGATAGCGCAGAACGAGGCGCTTCATTCCAACCTAAGGTAGCCTGCATTCCACTTAGTAAGTGCACCATTAGGTCCCCGGCCACTCCGGTGCCATAGTCACTCCAGCAGCGCCAGCGCGCAAATCGATCCGGATTAAAAGGAATTTTCGGAGTATCTTTCAGCCACGTGTCCCAGGCAAGATTGGATAGCGAAAGGTCGAGCGGCGGTGGATACTCCCAAGCTCCGGTCGGGCTGTTGCGTCCCAGCGTCAGCTCGACCATGTTAACGTCACCAATCGCGCCGGTCGCGTACATCTCTTTAGTCTTCGCGACCAATACAGAACTGACACGCTGAGAGCCAATTTCCACGATCCGGTTATTTTTTTCCGCCGCCTCAATCATCGCGAAGCCTTCGGGCACGGTATGAGACATCGGCTTTTCGCAATAAACATCCTTGCCAGCCTGGCAGGAATCTACGACTACCTGCTTATGCCAGAAATCGGGGACCGCGGCGATGATGCAATCCACATCCTTGCGATCCAGCAGCTCGCGATAATCCCGCGTCGTTTGCAGATTAGGATTTCCAGTAATCTCTTTCGCCAGCGTATGCCTTCCGTCGTACAGATCCGCTGCGCCGACACACTCGACGCCTGGAAGCGTAATAGCGTTCGAAAGTAACGCAGAGCCTTCCATCCCCACACCGATCATTGCAAAACGAAGGCGATCATTCGCACTTGCAGGTTTGCTCGGAGTCGATTGAGTTTGGGGTTCCAGGGCAATCGCCTTGGTATTCGAGGCAAACAGCCCTCCGGCAGCAATGGCGCTCGTCTGCAAAAATTTGCGGCGCGAAAAATCGCTATTCATATTCATATCCTCCAACTGGATCGATCACACTGTTCATTTTTGTTGTTCGAACCTTCTCACCTATTCCGCATCAATGATCCGTGAGTTGCCGCAGAGCGAGCTTGGCGGCGTTATAACCACACATGCCATGCACTCCACCTCCCGGCGGCGTCGAAGACGAACAAAGATAAATTCGTTTATCGGAGGTTGCATATTGTCGCCATGTCGGGCGAAAAAGAAATTGCCGCAGATTGGATGCGCCTCCGCTGATGTCTCCGCCTACCAGGTTTGCATCCATCGACTGCAGGTCCGCGGGAGAGGATACGCGCCTTGCCAGAACGCACTCGCCAAATCCAGGAGCGAAGCGCTCGATCTGCGCTTCGATACGAGGCAACATGTTGCAACTTGAGCCGTTGGGAACATGACAATAGGCCCACGCGATGTGCTTGCCGGCAGGTGCGCGTGACGGATCGAATAACGTCGGCTGCGCCAACAGGATGAATGGCCGCTCTGCAATCGCGCCGCTCGCCGTGGCAGCTTCTGACGCGGCAATCTCCGCCATGCTTCCGCCCAGATGCACCGTAGCGGCGCGCAAACAATCTGCCGATTTCCACGGAATCGGCGACGACAATGCGTAATCCACTTTGAAAATTCCGGGGCCGTAGCGGAACTCTTCCATGCGCTTGCGATACCCCGGCGACAGCTTTCCTTGCGACAGATGCAACAACTGCCGCGGCGTAATGTCGCAGACGACGACATCGTATTTGCGAACATGGTCGATGCTTTCCACGCGAGTCGAAGGAATGATTTTCCCACCTAAACGAACCAGATGCGCGGATAACGCGTCGGTAATCGCCTGCGCGCCTCCTCGTGGAATCGGCCAGCCAACTGCGTGGGCCGCAGCTCCGAGGACCATGCCAAAGGACGCGCTAAGCGGTTCGTTCAAGCTGAGAAACGAGTGCGCTGCAAGACCCGCGAATAACGCGCGTGTTCGCTCGTTACGGAATCGTCGCCGCGCAACAAACGTCGCAGGAGCCAGCGCATCCTGGGCGAAATTGGCTAACAAAAACGGGTGGCTAGGAAACCGCAACAGCGACTGTAAAACATCTTTCGCGAATGCTGGCCAATTCTTGATGAGTGGCGCCATCAGGTTACGCCAGGCACGGCCATCCTCCTGCAGCACTCGCTCTGCATCTTTCAAGTTTCGTTCCAGCGTAATTGCAGTGCCATCGTCGAAAGGATGCGTCAGCGGTGCCGGCGAATGAATCCATTCCAGGCCGTAGTCTGCCAGTGGCAAGGAATTGAAGAACGGCGATCCGGCGGCCATGGGGTGAACCGCCGAGCCGAAATCATGATGGAATCCAGGAAGCGTCAGTTCCATGGTGCGCGCGCCGCCGCCCACTTGTGCTTCCGCTTCGAACACATCCACGCGCAAACCCGCCTGCGCCAACACAATCGCAGCCGACAAGCCATTGGGGCCGGCGCCGATGACGCATGCTTTCTTGTGCCGGAGGTCGCGATCGCGCTTGCCCATACATTGAACTCTACTGCGGCGGAGCCATCATGTCTGGAGCATTCTCGCGCACCATGCCAATTTTGCCGTCCGCGCCAATTGTCAATGTCGGTGCGTATGCACCCAGCAGCAGCCGACGCCACCAGTCCCCCGTCGCCCGCTTCTCATCTATGGTCGTGAACCAGTATTGCCACAGCACGGCGCGCACCATGCGCGGCGGATGATTCTGAAATGGATTGCCCGCGAACAATGACAGCACAGCGGGATCGTTGGTCAGCAGCAACTCCTCTGTTCGCGGCACAATGGGATATTGCGTCCACGACCCCAGCGATGCGAACCACAGATTCCAATCGAACCTGGGCTGATAGGGCGCATAAATGCCCGGCGCCTTGTTGAGGGCTTGCGGCTTGTAGCGGAATGGATAGGCAATCCAGGTCTTTCCATCGTCCGAACCTTGAAATTCGATTTCATATAAATTCGGCGTCATCACCGCAAAGAGCCCATATTCATTGGCAATGCGAAACGGCTGTAATGCTGTCATCGGAGCAGTTGGCAGTGGAATGCCGCGCCAAAACATCTGCAGCATCGGCACCGTTGTCGCATAGAAAATCCAGCTGAGCATGACCGCCGTGAGTGCCAGGCCTGCGGAGCGTAGATGCTTGCGGAAGCCCGACGACAGCACAGGTGACGGCTCGGCCCGCAACACGCTAATTGGAATGTCCTCGTTATCGGTCGCAGTCTCGCTGTCGCTTTCAGAGACGCTAAATCGCCACCGCGCCGGCACGAAACGCAACAGGAAACGATCGTCCAGCAATAGAAATCCAAGGGCCAGCACGATGTAATTCAAAAACGCATAATTCGCGGTCAGAATCACGCCGATCTGCCACGGCGTGACGATGAAGAAACACACAATGCGCCATTTCCGCGGCAGGAACAGCATCCACACCAGCACCAGTTCCATCAGCAGAGTCGCTACCACCGTCGACGCCTGAAACCAGTGCGGCAGTTGCTGGACATAGTAGCCGACCCAGGTTGGCAGCGGACAGTTCTGGTAGTACTGGTCCATCGCCGTCAGATGTCGCCATTGCGGATCGCCGCTCGCAAGCTTGACCACGCCGGACTCGAAGTAGATCCGGAACCATTCCCACAGCAAGAGAAATAAGCTGGCGCGCACCGGAGGGCTGCTTCTTCCCCAGCCGGGCAAAAATCCTGCGGGCGCGAAGAAGAGACAGATAAATCCTGCCCCTAACAGCATGCCATCGGACTGATAACCGGAAAAATCTCCAGCGGCGCTGACGAAGGAGAGAAAGCAGATGAAACAGATGACTAGGTTGGCTCTCGGCCACACATTCGCCGTCACCAACAGAGACGCCACAATGCCGACCCAGCAAATCGTCATCAGCATGTGCGACCCGCTGGAAAACCACAACAGAGTGGGCGCGTACCAAAAGCGTAGCGGACCCAGTCCTCGTTCGACTGCGGATAAATATTGTCCAGCTGGAAGAATACCGCGAGGCCCGATCAGCCCGCGGATCTGGAAAATGAGGGAATAAAAAGCGGAAAAATAGATGAGCCCAAGCGCGCGCAGAAAGATCCAGCGCGAAATATGATGGTTGGGCACACCCTGTTCGGAGTCGAACCACCTACGGATTGTTCGTGCGGGAGCCCAGTTCATCGACTAGCGAATTATAGAGCGGATGTACCACTGCCGACTCGAAGGCCAAGAATAAGCTAGACGTTCTGTGTAGAGGATGTGGCTTTCAGGCTGGGCGTTGCGACTCCGCGTCTCGCACTTTGCGGCCGAAAAATACCAGCCCCGCCGTCGCCACTGCGGCTCCGATGCACCAGGAGCAGACGCGCTTGTGTTCAGTCACCTGCTTGCGAACATTTCGAATCGCCATGGTTGCATCCCACGCCAGCTTGCCGCGCAATAACCGTCTCACGATGGGGCGCTCCGGTGTCGCCGCCAACAACAACACCAGCGTTACGCCATAACTCGCCAGGCCCAGCACTCCATCGGGAATACCGAAATGATAGGCACCCTCCGACGTGACCACTTGCTTGGAATTGAACAAGCGCCCCGGGAGCTCCGGCAAATCTTTGATGATGTGCATCTGGACCAGCGCTACGGGAGCTAGCGTTGCCATCGCAGCACAGCAACATGCAACCGCCATGCCTTTGTGGATCGCGCACACTTTCGCCAGCGCGACGGAACTTCCACTTTGATTGTCGACTGCCAACTCGAGCGCCATGCGATTCTCCCCTAGGCTTCCTGTTTCTTTTTATATGCCACCACAATGGCCGTGACCAGCGCCGCGCCACCGGCCGCAAACCATTTATGATGCAGATCCAGGAACACCTGTGGGCTGAAGGAGCAAGATTTCTTATCGAATGGACCGTGGGCGCTATGCTTCCCCGGAACATAATCCCACAAATTGTTCGGTCGATTGGGATCATCCGGAACATCCGTTTGCTGCGCTTTGTATCCCGTCTCACCAAGGTCGCGATCAAGCAAGCCAGGAACAAACATTTGCCCCACGATGGCTTCCACCGTTGGCGAACCCACCCAGTACTCGCGACGCGGCCGATCGACAGTGGCAGCATGCACCACCACTTTCGCGGCGACCTCTGGTTGAAAGATCGGCGGCACGGGCTGCGGCTTGTCCGGTAGCCGGCTCTTAACCCAGGTGAATTGAACGGTATTCATCGCAGGCATCTGCACCACCGTCAGCTGAACATTGCTTTTATCGTGGTAGAGCTCACACCGCAGCGAATCTGTAAATCCAATGATGGCGTGCTTGGCCGCACAATACGCCGACTGCAGCGGAATGCTGCGCACCGCCAGCGCCGAACCAACCTGGATGATGGTGCCTCGGTCCCGCGTCAACATCCGCCGAAGCGCCGCCTGGGTACCGTAGACATACCCCAGATAACTCACCTCGGTCACCCGCTTGTATTCCTCCGCCGTCATTTTCTTGACCGGCGAAAATACGGATGCCATGGCGTTGTTGACCCACACATCGATGGGCCCAAAGGCTTCCTCCAGTCGATTCGCTGCGTGCTCAATCGACGGTGCATCACTCACATCCAGCGGCAGGACCAACGCTTCGCCGCCCATTTCCTCAACTTCTTGTCTGCAAGCTTCCAGTGCTTCTCGATTGCGCGCGATCAACCCAATCTTCGCACCTTGTTTTGCAAAGCCATGTGCGATGGCCCGGCCCAGTCCAGCAGAAGCGCCGGTAACCATCACGACTTGGTTCCTCTTCATCTTGGTTCCCCTTCTCCAATTTGCCGCGGTGTTGCGCGCGTCCATCGTAAATGTCGCCATTTCTATGGTTTCGCGAGACCTGCATTGGCCAGCCGCGGAATTCCTCGACCATACGTCCCTGGTGGAGCAAGATCTCTCCGAATAGCTGGCTGCATCATATCCCGATCCTTACGGGTAAAAATAGATTCCCCTTGTGCAATTAAGTAATCAGCTGTTCGCGCCGCTAATGCTTGAATCGTTAACCCCGGATTGGCGCTGCCCTGCGTGGGTAAAACGCTGCCGTCGCACACAAAAAGGTTACTTAAGTCATGAGTCCGGCCAAATTTATCGACCACGGAAGTACGCGGATCAGAACCCATTCGTGCGGCCCCGACGAGATGCGCGTAACGTGACTCCTGCACCACTTCCTGTGCGCCCGCGGCATGCATCACTTCCATCACTTTGTTTTTTCCGAATTCGATCAGCTTTTTGTCATTGTCATGCAGGTTGAACGTCACCTTGGCAACCGGCAGGCCAAAACGATCTTTCTCCTCCGCCAACTGCACTCGATTTTCCGGCCACGGCAAAATTTCTCCCAGCAGCGCAATCGACGCCCAGTGGTTGTAGTCCATCATCACGCGGCGCAAGCCCCATCCCCATGCGCCTTTCGCCGTCATCATTTGTTTGGCGAATGCAATCGGCAGCGGGCCCACAGTTTGAATCGCAAATCCGCGCGCAAAATCCCGCTTGGGATCGGTCTCGTAAAATTCCTCGGTCAACGCATGCGCCGGCGGAGCTTTGTACATCCGCACCAGTTCCTCAAAACGTCCCAGCACGACGTTGCCGGCTTGCGCCATTAAATATCGCCCGACCGTGTCGCTCGAATTCGCCAACCCATTCTCGTAACCCGGGCACGCGGAGTTCAGCAGCAACCGCGGCGTTTCAATGGCGTATCCGGAAACAATGACGGCCCTCGCTTTTTGAAAATGCTCTTTTCCCTTCGCGTCAAAATAGCTCACGCCCGTGACGCGATTTTCCTTGTTCACATGAATGCGACTGACCATACAGTTGTCGCGAATTTCTGCGCCGTTTTCCAACGCGTCCGGAACATGCGTGATCAGCGTGCTGGCCTTCGCGCCCACCTTGCAGGCCTGAATGCAGAAACCACGATAGATGCAGTGCGGGCGATCTCCATGTGAACCAGAAAGAATCGCCACCGGTCCGCCAATGCTGACTCCAATTCCGAGACGCGTGCAGCCCTTGATCAGAACATCGCCCACGCCGCCCATCGGGTGAGGTCCGTAGGCATACCCATGAGGGTCGCCCCATGGATAATAGGCAGGCCCCGCAACAGGCATCTCCAGCT
Organism: Acidobacteriaceae bacterium; assembly: GCA_035502695.1. Classification (GTDB taxonomy): domain Bacteria; phylum Acidobacteriota; class Terriglobia; order Terriglobales; family Acidobacteriaceae; genus JAKAAZ01. The sequence continues at coordinate 83,542 of DATJUD010000014.1, read as the reverse complement.
CCAACTGCTCGTAGTAGGGTTTCAGCTCTTCGTAGGTCATCGGCCAGTCGATGCCGACCCCGTCTTCAGAGTGGATGCGGAAATCCGATGGATGCAGGCGAGGCGTGAAGGCCGCCCAATGTACCGAACCTCCTCCAACGCCGCGGCCACTGTTATTCGCGCCGAGTGCCAGCGGATGTTCGCCGCCGGTAATGCGCAAATCTTCCCAATAGAGATTGTGCGAGCCCGCTTCATCGCTGACCCAGTCGCGCTCTGTATTCCAGAACGGCCCGGCTTCGAGTCCCAGCACCCGGAAGCCCGCACGCGATAGACGTTGTAGCAGCACTCCACCTGCCGAGCCAACGCCGACAATGACGTAGTCGACTTCTTCCTCGCCAAAGCGCCGCATGGAGACATCAATTTTCTGGATGGGGCCCAGTGCGTGACCGTCGCCGTTGCGTTCGTTCAACACATCTTTCTTCCACCAATCGCGAAGCACCGGCGTCAATGCGAGCCTCCCTGCCCAGGCGTTGCAAGGTGCTTATCGTGACCACCAATCCATTCCGACACATCCGAGACAGAATCCTCCGGCGCCAGCCACGCATAGCGCTGCTCGTTCACCTCCCACGGTTCCGGTTCACCATGCTCCAGGCGCATATACGCGCGCGGATACGCAGGCCCGCCGAAGCCTATCTCATCCCATGCGTAGGGATGCGAGTAATAGGCCTCGGCCGCATCCTGCACCAGCAGCATCCAGAAACGATGCACCGGCATGCGCTCCCAGATATTGCGTGCGCCCTCTGGCTTGCCGTCATGCAGCGTCTTCAGCAGCTTGTCCTGCTCGAGCGGCGTCAGTTCCAGAAATCCGCGCCCGTCTTTCTGCTTTGCGATTTCTTCAATGGCCTGCATTCCCAGCCGATATGCTTCCTGATCAGGCGGCATACCCTCATACCGGTAGCCATCGATTCGGTTGTTGTACAGCCGATCATCCACCGCCGGCACAATGGGAATTCTGTATTGCTCCGACCGATCGCCTTGCGGCAGAATATGTTCGAAGATGGCCTCGATCAGTGGAGCTTCCTCCGGCGTGAAAAATCGCAGCTTCCGCGAGCGACTCACTCGCTCCAACACGGCCTTGCGCGTCGCCTCATCCCAGTACGGCTGCTGCGCGAGTGTGGAGAAGCCCGGATAATATCCCGGCTGACCTTCGATATTGCGCTTCATGGCTCTCTCCGAAACAGGCTGGCGAGCAGCCCCAGCATGCCGCAGGCACTGAACAGCAGAGGCGCCAGGATCGGCGGCCCGTACATGATGTTGTAGAGCAGATGCTTCCTTCCGCCCGGACGCCGCAATACGCCGCGTGCGTGATAGAAAAAGCCGACTCCGCCATCAACGACTGCAGCCGCGGAAAGCGCGGGCAGCCAGGTTTGCGCCGCCTTGCGATTTCGCAGTGAAACCATTCCTGCGGTCATCACCATTGGCGCTAACAGGACCGGCGTCCACTGCGCCTTGTAGCGGAAATTATTTTTGTAATGGGAATAGAACGCTTCAAAGCCGCTGAAGAATGCAGCGAATACCGTTGCGGCAGCCATATGCTTCTGAAAGCGACCCTCGCGCAGGTCCTGAGAAAAACTGATTGTTTCCGGCTTTGATATTTTTCGGGAAGGCAACCCTGCCACCCAATGTTTTTCATGCGCGGCGCGGGGAAACCAGGCAACATCATCGGCCGGACTGTCCCGCTCATGCTCCCGGCGAAGATAAGAAGCAATCAATCCCAGGTAGGCGCTGATGCCGAACAGCAAGGGCGCGAACACTGGAGGCCCCATCACCATATTCGTCATCGGAAATCGCCAACCACCCGGCTTGCGCGCAATCCCGCGAAGATGAAAATAAAATCCGAGCGCACCATCCGCCAGCGTTAACGCAGCGATGGGACGCAGAACCCGTCGTGCCGCGCGCCCGCTAAAGAATCCAGCCACGCCGCCGGCAAATAAAAGCAGGCTGAGCGCAACCGGGGTATACATGACTCTGCGGCTGTAGCTGCCGCGATAATGCTCGTAGCCGACTTCGAGACCGGTCATCAGGCTGGAAGCACCGGCTAGCAATGACAAGCTGCGCTGGAAACGTCCCTCGCGAATATGCTCGTCCACGCTGACGGCGGTGTCTCCTATTTCTCGAGCTGTCTTGCCAGCGGAGGAATCATCTTCTCTGTCGAACTCGACAGATCGCAATATTTCCGAGCGTTTTGTTATGGCTTTATCCATCCTCATCCATTCGTCCCCAGTTTTGCATCCGCAGTGGTCGCCGACGCGTCCGCTAGACGACTTCGCGCACCTTGTCATCCAGAATTGTCTTGATAATCTTGTTGCGGTTTTTCTCTCCCTTCACCAGCGCTTCCGCAAAACTGCGCGCTTGCTTGGTGGAGATGTTTCCCGGCAGCGGAGGCTCGTTTGGATCAACTACGCATTGCACAACGGCGGGACCCTTATCTTGCAGCGCGCGCCGCAAAATCGTTTCCGCCTGGTCCGGTTGCTCAAGCGTGTAGCCTGCCACTCCGCAGGCCTCCGCCACTTTGGCAAAATCGATAGGATGCAGATCGACGCCGAATTCCGGATTCGCATCCTCCACCATCTGCTCCCATTTAATCTGCCCCAGCACATTGTTCTTGACGACGATGACCTTAACGTTCAGCTTGTATTTCGCCAGTGTCGCCAACTCGCCCATCAACATGGTCAAACCGCCGTCTCCCACCACGCACACGACCTGGCGTCCCGGATACGCGACCGCGGCGCCAATGCTGTACGGCAATCCATTCGCCATGGTGGCCAGTGAGCCGGACAACGAGAACTTCATATCTCCATGCATCTCGACATAGCGCGCGGTCCACGTGGCAATTGTTCCGCTGTCGGAGGAAACAATGGCATCGTCATTCAGCAGACGGTTCAGAGTGTGCGTCACCACCTGCGGCTTCATCGGCATGTCCATGCGAGTGCCGCGCTTCTCCATCACATCATTCCAACTCTTCATGCGGTCTTGATAATCTTCCAGGAACCCACGCCGCTTCTTCCGCTTCAACAGTGGAAACAGCGCCGTCAACGTGCCTTTGGCATCGCCCGCCAACTCCACATCCACTGGATGCCGCAGGCCGATGCGCGCTGGGTCGATGTCGATCTGCACGCACTTGGCATTGCCGGGCTTGGGCAGAAATTCCATGTACGGAAAACTGGTTCCCACCATCAACAGCGTGTCGCATTCTTCCATCGCTTCCTGGGATGGCGCTGTACCCAGCAATCCGATGCCGCCAAGCGCCAACGGATGCCGATCCGGGATGACCGCCTTACCCAGCAGCGCCTTCACCACGGGCGCGCCAAGCGTTTCCGCCACTTGAATCACTTCTTCACGCGCACCCAGGGCTCCTGCGCCCACCAACATCACCATGCGACTGCCATCGTTTAAAATCGCAGCCGCCCGCTCCAGAGAAGTTTGCGTCGGGGTTGGGTAAGTGGGGCGGAATCGATTCTCGCTATGATTCGCTATGTTCGCATCTGAGCGCTTCTGACTGGAAACCGGCCATTCCTGAATGTCTTTTGGAATGGTGATGTGCGCCACGCCGCGGCGGGCGAAAGCGGTTCGAATCGCCTCGTCCACCACCGACTTTACATGCGCCGGGCCCATGATGCGCTCGTTGTACACGGACACATCCATGAACAACTTGTCGAGGTCGACGTCCTGCTGATAATGCGTGCCGATTAAATCATGAAAGGTGTGACCGGTAATCGCGAGCACCGGGTGCCCATCGCACTTAGCGTCATACAAGCCATTCAGCAAATGGATGCCGCCGGGGCCAGACGTGGCTACGCATACTCCTAGGCGACCTGTATATTTCGAGTATCCGAGTGCTGCGAATGCCGCCGCTTCTTCATGCCGCACCTGAATGAATTTCAGTTTTTCCTGGTGGGTTCGCAATCCTTCAAACAATCCATCCACGCCATCGCCGGGAAAGCCAAAGATTGTATCCACGCCCCAGGCAATCAGGCGATCAAACAGTACATCTGCAACTTGCTGGTTCATGGGATTCCTTCCTCTTCGGTTTTGTAGTTGAGCGATGGAAACTTCTCTTCACATCGCGGAATGTCGGAATGAAATGGGCTGAAACAGCCGCGCGGGACGCTATCGAAACACACATCGAACCAAACCGTGCCACTCTCAGTTAGAGGACGATTTCAAGATGCGGGATGTATCAGGGCGCGCCCAGACAGAAAATCCAATTCAACACAACTCGAAGAACGCGCGGTGAATCTCTTGTATGTGGATTCAATTTCCAGCAGCACCATTCGCGTCTATACGGTTCCCACGGATGCGCCGGAAGCGGACGGCACCATCTCCTGGGACTCAACCACGATGGTCCTGATCGAGCTTGCAGTCGGCGATGTCCGGGGCATCGGGTATACCTACGCCGACGCAGCCACGGCCACTGCCGCGCAGCATTTGCTCAAGACGATCATCGATTCCGCCGATCCTTTTCAACATTCGGCCCTGTGGATGAAGATGCAGCGATCGGTGCGCAACCTTGGCAATCGCGGAGTTGCCGCCATGGCCATCTCCGCCATCGACGTTGCGCTGTGGGATCTGCGTGCCAAGCTTCTGCGTGTTCCGCTGATTCAACTTCTCGGCGCCGCGCGACAATCAATTGCAGCCTATGGCAGCGGAGGATTTACTTCCTACGACGATCACCAGTTGCAGTCCCAACTCGGCGGGTGGGCAGAACAAGGTTTCCCGTTTGTGAAGATGAAAGTCGGCACGCATCCCGATGACGACCCGCGGCGCGTGCAAGTCGCTCGCAGCGCGATTGGAGAAAAACTCCGGCTGTTCGTTGATGCCAACGGCGCGTACACAGCAAAACAAGCCATAGATCTCGCGCAAGTATTTCATGCCGCCTCCAACGTGACTTGGTTTGAAGAGCCCGTCAGCTCCGACGATCTGCCCGGGCTTCATTTCGTTCGCAATCATGTTCCCGCGCCCATGGAAGTCGCGGCCGGGGAATACGGCTACACCGTCCCGTATTTCGAAAACATGTTGGCGGCGAAAAGCGTAGACGTGCAGCAGGCCGATGCGACGCGTGCCCAGGGCATCACTGGATTTTTGGCGGCTGCAGCAGTCTGCGATGCGCATCAGATCGCGCTCTCTGCACATTGCGCGCCCAGTATCCATATGCACGCATGTTGCGCCGTACCCCGCGCGCGGCATTTGGAGTTTTTTCATGATCACGCCCGCATTGAGCGAATGTTTTTCGACGGATTCTGCGAGCCGCGCCAGGGTCACATGTTTCCCGACTGGTCGCGTCCCGGGTTAGGTCTGGAGCTGAAGAAAAAAGACGCCGAGAATTTTCTTGTCGAAGAGATATCCTGATTTTGCCTCATGAATTTTGCCTCACGATCAGAAGTTTTTGTCGGTTCCACTCGATCGAACTCACCGCTCCGTACAAGCCAACATCCCATCAGGAGGAACGACTCCATGAAACTGCAAGGCAAGGTCGCCATCATCACCGGCGCAGCTACAGGCATCGGCAAAGCTATCGCCACTGGAATGGCTGCGGAAGGGGCTGCGGTCGTCATCGACTATGTCGGCGCGCCTGATCTCGCCAACGCTGTTGTCGGCACGATTCGCAGCAAAGGCAGCAAAGCTATGGCCATCGAAGCCGACGTTTCCAATCCCGATCAAGTGAACGCGTTGGTGGCGCAAACTATCAAAAATATGGGACGGCTCGATATTTTCGTGAATAACGCAGGCATGGAGTCGAAACATCCATTCACGGAATATCCATTCGAATTATGGCAGAAAGTAATTGCGGTGGATTTGACGGGACCGTTTCTCTGTGCGCAGGCAGCGGCGAAGGCAATGATCCAGCAAGGAAGCGGCGGCAGAATCATCAACATTTCTTCCGTTCACGAAGACTTGCCCATGACGACCAACGCTCCATATTGCGCGGCCAAGGGCGGCCTCCGCATGTTGATGCGAACTATCGCAGTGGAACTGGCGCAGTACAAAATCACCGTCAACAACATCGCACCGGGAGCCATTTACACGCCGATCGACGCGGATGTGGAAGCGAGCAAGAAAATTGAAACCAAATTGATGACGGAGATACCGCTGGGGCGTTGGGGTAAACCGGAAGAGGTAGCCGACCTGGCCATTTTTCTCGCTTCCGATGCCGCCAGCTACTGCACCGGAAGCACGTTCTTCATCGACGGCGGAATGTCGCGCCAATCCGGTAGCCTCTAGCTATGCCGCATGTCACGACCGTTCTTTCGATCACACGTCGGCGTCTAGACTTTGATCGTAGAACGCAACTCAGGCGAGGCTCCGTCCGCCAGATGGATCGACGGATTGTTTCGCAGGATCTCCATCACCGCTGTCACCATGCGATCATCCATGGCGGCTGCCTGTCGCAGCGGGACCGGGTAGCTGACGACCACTTCCAGCCCGGTCGCAATCAGGCGAAGACGCGCATAGGGTTTGGGCGCTTCGATGTGCATACCCACCGAATGTTCCAGCCCGGCATGCTGCCGTTCGAGAGCGGGCTTATATTCCGCATACAGCGTATTGACGCTTGCCAACAATTCTTTTTCCGCAAGTACCGCGTCACTGTCGGCGCGCATTGGAAATCCAATCTCCCGCCACATGTATTCCGTGCCTGGAAACTGTTTGAACAGAGGACTCGTCTGAAACAGCACGGAATTGGGAAATACGATAATGCGTCCTGTGGATTGCAACTCAATGCCGCTTCCCGCCAATTCCATCAGGTAAAAACGCACCAGGCCGATGTCGACCACGTCTCCGGTCACGCTGTTGGCGCCGTTATACACCACCGTCACACGATCGCCCACGCGAACCCCATACCGCCCCACCAAAAAGAAATATGCGGCCACCGATAAAATAACGGTCTGCAACGCCACCGCAACACCGGCAGTGATCAAGCCCGCATAGGTGGCAAGTGAGCTGAAGTCGCTGACAAACCCCAGCAGGATTACGACGAACATGCAGAAGCCTGTAATGACTCTGCGGAGTACGAGGAACTGCCTCCTGCGACGAGCATCGCGGATATAGCGGAATGTGGCTCGTCGCCACAATTCTGAAAACAGCCAGATCAGTCCGAGCGCGATCAGCAAGGTTGCAACCCGGAGCAATACCGAACGCAGAATCTGGCCGTACTCGTGATCGACAGAGTCCTGCAACTGCTTCAGGTTCGCCTGGCTCTGATCCATCAGAATCAGTTCCTGGCTCAGAGGAATCGTCGCGTCAGAGAGCTGCTTAAAATGCAACACCATCTGGGCCGTCGCGCGCTGCCGTTGCTCGGGGGTTTCCTGCGGTGCAGTTGCGTTGGCGGCCGCAAGGGCTGCGCTCTGTGAAGCTGTCGAACCAGACGCGGCGCTGTTCAAGCTGGAAGTTGCGCCCTGGGTGCCACCATTTCTCGGTGCGGAAGTTGTGACGGAGGCAGAATTGCTTTCGAGTTCGACCTGGCCCTGCTGCAAGGTGGTGCGCAATGCCGCCAGCAACGGGGCGCGCAAATGATCCGTAGAAGTTTGCAGTCGCGTCGTCTCATCCTTCAATTGGTCCAGGGAGTGCAGACTGCTTGCCAGATGAATCATCTGGCTGATCTGCCCGACGAGCCCTTCGCTGCGCGCACCGCCAAATGTGGGTAATTGGATTTGCGATCCGGAACTCTTTGCCGGAGATTTTTGAGTCGTCGATTCCGCGGAAGTGATAGCGGTCGGAACCGTCCGCTGCAATGCGCGAAGTTTGGTGGTCAGTTCGGTAGCAACTCCGCTGGCCGCGTCGGCAGAATTCACAAAAGACGTTAACTGCTGCAGATTGCCTTGTAGCGCCTGCGCCAGGGCGATCTGCCCCTGCAAGGTATCTCGCTGCGATTCCAGCGCGGGACGCTCCTTGGCTCGGGCTGCCGGAATCTCTTTGTTGATCGCGTCCAATTGCGTCTTCAAAGCTTGCAGCTTTTGATCGACGTTTTGCTGCAGCTTCTGAAGGTTCTGCGCATCAACCGCGCCCGGCGCGTTCTCCTGTGGCGAAGACGGCTTATTCGACGACTCCGCAAGCAGCGCGGCCTGCGCCAGTGCGGATTTGAACTCCAGGTCCACAACTTTGCGCGCGATATCCTGGCCGTTCTCGACAAACAATTCATCTCCCGGCACAACTACATACGCGTCTGCGCCGCCCCATAATCGAAACCAATCCAACACTCGATTGACGTGATTCAACACCTGGGCTTCGCTATTCGGCGCAGCTGCGGGAGAAGCGGCCTGAGCCGCCACAGTTGCAGTCTGTGCGGCGGTTTGGCCGTCGGCCGCAATCCACCCCAGCAGGGTGAACGCGCCAATGGACAGAACAAGCGCGCGCAATCGTTTGGGTACAACCCGCATACAATCTCCAAAAATTGAAGTCAATATCGCTTATGATGCGCGACGACTATGGGCAGAAACCAATGATGCAGAGAATTGCTTTCGCCACTCGCTATTTTTCACGGGATACTACGAAATCGGGCACCCACAATAACGCCCGTTTGAATTCAGAGTCCGGCAGTCCGGAAAGATTGGCTCGCGCTGCCTCGGCATGTGCGTCCGCCACTTGAATAGCGTAATCAAGCGAGCCATTGCGCTGCAGGATGGCAAGAATGCGTTCATGGCGAACGCGTTCAAATCCCTGGTCCTCAATCACCGCCAGAATATCGGCCCGCTCCTCCGCTGTGCCATGCTCTAACGCATGAACCACAGCCAGAGTTGCCTTGCCTTCGCGAAGATCACTCGCTGTCGGCTTGCCCAGGACTGCTTCGCTGGCGGTCAAATCCAGAACATCATCCACAATCTGAAAGGCCAGACCTACGTTACGCCCGTAATCTCCCAGCGCCTCTTCCATGGCCTGGGGGGCATCTGCGAGCACGCAACCCAGCTGCATCGACACGCGAAACAGACATGCCGTCTTACGATAAATCAGTTCAAAATAATCATGTTCGGTCAAAGCAGTGCCGAGACTTTCCATCTGCAGCAGTTCACCCTCGACCATTTGCTGCGTCAGGCCGATGAGCAAATCGAGAATGCGAAAATTGCGTTCCTCCAGCGCTACGCGAAAGGCCTGCATATACAGCCAGTCGCCGGCCAGCACACATTTGGAGTTGCCCCACTGTGTATTTGCGGAAGGACGCCCGCGGCGAATATCGGCCACATCAATAATGTCGTCATGCACCAGGGTGGCAGTGTGTATCATCTCGATCACCGCACCCAGGCGAACGCTGCTATTGCCGTTGTAGCCCAGTGCTTTGGCTGCCAGCAGCAGCAAGGCGGGACGAATCCGTTTGCCGCCGCCTTCTCGCAGATATCCGGCAATCTCCGTGATGGAATCGACCTCGGACGCAGACAGACGTTCGAATTCCTGCTCCACCGCGACCAGTTCGTCGCGCAGCAGGTCGAACACTTCTTTCGCCGTCGTAATGGCCGTTGTGCTCAAACGCTTTCCATCCTCGCTTCCCTGCCTCGCCCAGGCTCTCCAAATATCACAACAATCAATAAGGATGCAGCTATGGGCTTCACGGACTAATTGGAACGATAGTTCGTAAACTGCAGGTCAATCCCAAAGTCATGTTTCTTCAACATTGCAATCATATCCTGCAGGGTGTCCCGATCCTTACTGCTCACCCTCACGGTGTCGGATTGGATGGTCGCCTGCGCCTTACTTTTTGATTCTTTAATCAGCTTGACGATTTCTTTCGCCTTCTCGATCGCAATCCCCTGCTGCAGAGTTATCTTCTGGCGAACACTGGAGTTGGCGGCGGGTTCGATCTTGCCGTAGGTCAACGCCTTCAGCGACACTCCGCGCTTGGCCAGCTTTTGCTGCAAAATTTCTGTCACCGCTTTCAGCTTGTACTCATCACTGGACGCCAACTGAATCGCCTCTTCCCCCTCCAGCTTGATTTCAGAATGCGTGTCCTTCAGATCGAAGCGGGTCCGAATCTCCTTGGAGGCCTGGTCGACCGCATTCAACACTTCTTGCGCATCTACTTTGCTGACAATATCGAACGAATTCTCTGTAGCCATACTTGCCTGTCCTTGCTGATTTCAATTCTCTACTTGAAGCCCAGTCTCTGTCCCGGTCTCGCTGGCCGGTTGCCTGTTCGTTCGCGACAGACGAAAAAAGCGATAGAAGTTTTCCGTCGTCGTCAAAGCCATGGTCTCATAGTCGGAGCCGCGAACCTCTGCCAGCTGCCCTGCTACCCGTTGCACCAAAGCCGGTTCGTTGCGTTTGCCGCGATTCGGCACCGGCGCCAGAAAAGGTGCATCTGTCTCAATCAACATGCGATCCATGGGCAGTTTCGCTGCCACATCGCGGATCGATTGAGCCTTGGGAAACGTAATATTGCCGGCGAAGGAAACGAGAAAGTTCATGTCCATCGCCTGCTTTGCGTGGCTATATTCCCCCGCAAAACAATGAAGCACCCCGCCCAACCCCGTCGCGCGCCAGTGTTCCTCGAGCAGCGCCAGAGCCTCGTCCCAGGCGTTGGTACTGTCTGCCGACGCCCTGCAGTGGATCAGGATCGGCAGTTTGCGCGTGGCTGCGATCTTCATCTGGTCGACAAAAACGCGCTGCTGCACCTCACGCGGAGAATGGTCGTAGAAATAATCCAGGCCAATTTCGCCCACCGCGACCATTTCCGGTTCAGCCGCTAAGGCATCCAGCTTTTTCAGCGCGTTTTCATCGGCCAGATTCGCCTCATGCGGATGAATTCCGGCGCTGACAACAATCTGCGGCATGTCCGTCCTGGATCGATATTCCCGGCTCAGGTCGAGCGCAACATGCATGGTATCCGGACCCTCGCCGATCCCAACTGCCAGAATGGTTTCCACCCCAGCCTCATACGCGCGCACCAGCATCGCCTCACGATCCTCCGCGTAGCGCTCACTGTCCAGATGTGCGTGCGAGTCGACCAGCATGCGCAATTCCTTGTCTATTTCAGCCGTGCTCCGATTTCTACGTCTTCCAAAAATCCGGCCAACACCGGAGTACCTTTGTCGCCGATCGAAGCCGCGACGATCATCCCATTCGATTCCAGGCCGCGCAGCTTTCTGGGCGCCAGGTTTGCCACGATCACCACCTTGCGTCCAATCAGGCTTTCCGGCGCATAGGCCTCCGCAATTCCTGCGACAATTTGCCTCTGCTCATACCCCAGGTCAACCTCAAGACGCAGCAGGCGATCCGCTTTCGGGACGCGCTCTGCCACGCGAATGATGGCAACCCGCAGGTCCACCTTGGCGAAATCTTCAACGCCGATCTTTGGTTCCGGAGGCACGGCGGGGGTCACGGGCTCGACGAGCGGTTGCGGCGGAGGGAGCGGATCAGAAACGGCACTCACAGCACTCACCTGCCGGTTGGCAGCGGCTTGTTGCGCGACGGCATCCGCTTCCTGCTCAGGAGACAGCCCGGTCGCGGAGAACGGCTCAGGCAAATGCGGAGGCGGCGGTTGCTCCGCTAGCCCCGATATTTTGCTGTTGGCAACAGTCTCTTGGTCCGCCGCTGCGGATTGTGCCTCTTCTGTCGCCGCGGCGACACGATCCTCTTCCATTTTTTGCATACGCTCGATCGCTTCCTTTTCTGCGCGGGGAAATACTGGACCCAGTTCGCCAAGCCTGGTGCCCGGCGGCAGATCGCCCCACTTCAAATCTTTCAAATCTGCTTTGGTAATGTCGCCCAGCCCGAGTTGCTGCCACACCTTCGTCGCCGCCTCAGGAATCACCGGGTAGACCAGTGCCGTGATGATGCGAATCGCCTCCGCCGCGGTATATAAGATGCCGGCCAGTTTGGCGCGACTCTCTGCGTCATCCTTTGCCGCAACTTTCCACGGAGCCTGCGCCGTAATGTAACTGTCGACGGCAGCAATTGCAGACCAGGCGTTTTCCAGCGCGCGAGAAAAATCGAACTGCTCAAGCCGCTGGTCGAATTGCTCCGTCTGCTGATTCAGGATCGGTCGAATGCCGCTGTCCCCTGCTACACCGTCGGGCACCACGCCATCAAAATACTTCTCAATCATCGCCAGCGTGCGGCTGACCAGGTTGCCATATCCATTCGCCAGGTCCGCGTTATACCGCTGCACCAGCGCATCGAAGCTGAAGCTGCCATCCTGGCCAAACGTCACTTCGCGCAGCAGGAAATACCGCAGCGCATCCGCACCCAGCACGTCCAGCACCGTCTCCGCACGCACAATATTTCCCCGCGACTTCGACATCTTCGACTGCTCAAACAACAGCCATCCGTGCGCCACCACGCTCTTCGGCAACGGCAGTTCGGCAGCCATCAGGAACGCCGGCCAATACACGCAATGGAACCGGCTGATCTCCTTGCCGATCAGGTGTACATCCGCAGGCCAATATTTGTTGAAGTTCGCGCAATCGTCGCTGCCGTATCCAAGCGCGGTAATATAGTTGGCCAGCGCGTCCATCCATACATAGATGACATGCTTTTCGTCGCCGGGTACAGGGATGCCCCAGTTGAAACTGGTACGGCTGATCGACAGATCGCGCAGTCCACCCTGCACAAATGCCACCACTTCATTGCGGCGTGCTTCCGGCCGGATAAAGTCTGGATGCTGCTCGTAATATTCCAGCAGCTTGCGCTCGAACGCCGACAGCTTGAAAAAATAATTTTCCTCGCTCACTGTCTCGGTGATCCGGCCGCAATCGGGACACGGTGTTCCCGGCGGTCCCTCCACGTACAACTCATCCCACACGCAATACTGGCCGGAGTAGGTGCCTTTATAAATGAATCCGCGTTTCTGCAGTTCAGAAAATAAATGCTGCACGCCGCGCTTATGCCGTGGCTCGGTGGTGCGGATGTAGTCGTCGTAGGTCAGGCCCATGCGGTCCCACAGGCCGCGAAATTCGCCCGACACCTCCGCCGCAAATTCCTGCGGAGTTTTGCCGGCCTTGGCCGCCGACCGCTCAATCTTCTGCCCGTGCTCGTCCGTGCCGGTGAGAAACAGCACATCGTAACCGCGCATGCGCTTCCAGCGCGCCACGGCATCCGCCGCCACCGTCGTGTAGGTGTGCCCAAGATGCGGGCGGGCATTCACGTAGTAGATAGGCGTGGTGAGGTAAAACGTCGGTTTAATGTCCTGCTTTTTTTCCTGGGTTGGCATGAAGTAGGCGTTCAACTGCTCGCGCGTCCGGATGGAGACCGAGTCACCTTCATCTTATAACGTTTTGCCGCTGTGACTCTGCGGGCTCGATCACTGACATCGCGTTCAGTTCATGGCTAACGACCTCCAACCGTTATCCTGACGCGAAGCCGGCGCAGACTCTGCTAAAATTCGCTCTAACTCATCGAATCGCTATCAGGTCGCCGCGGCGGCCCAGCGCCCACGGACGACCCTTGTGTATCGCACCTATCGACAAATTTTATTTGAGCGTTTTCGCGCCGTCCTGCTGGAAAAGTTCCAGGTAGAGCTTCCTCGCCTCACGGTGGAGGAGCCTCCCAGGGTGGAGATGGGCGACTATGCCCTGCCGATCGCGTTTGAGCTGGCACGTACGCTTCGCAAGGCGCCACGCAAAATCGCGGAAGAACTAGTTGCGGCGCTGGGTAGCGTGCCGGGATTTACAGGATTCGAAGTTGCCGGGGCCGGATACATCAATTGCCGACTCGATCGAAATATGGCGGCGCACGCGCTCGCAGCGCAGATGGAAAGCCTGCCGCGGGCACTTGAGTTTATTTTGGTGGAGCACACCAGCATCAATCCCAATAAGGCGGCGCACGTCGGCCACCTGCGCAATTCCATCCTGGGCGACACCCTCGTGCGCATGCTGCGTGCTGCCAACTACCAGGTCGGCGTGCAGAACTACATCGACAACACCGGCGTCCAGGTGGCCGATGTAGTGGTCGCCCTGATGCATCTGCGCGGCATGGATCTGGCCGGGGTTGAACGCTGGATCGGCGAATTGAAGACGCGTGGCGAGCGCATCGACTTTGCCTGCTGGGATCTCTACGCCCACGTTTCGCAATGGTACGACGCCGAGGAAAGCGAGAAGCAGGCGCGCAAACAAATTCGTCTGGATACGCTGCATGCTCTGGAAGCCGGTGGCAATGAGACCGCGGCCATTGCTGACCTTGTCTCGACAGCAATTCTGCGCCGTCACCTTGAAACCATGATGCGGCTCGGCATCGAGTACCAGTTTCTCCCGCGCGAAAGCGAAATTCTTCACCTGCATTTTTGGAATGCGGCCTTCGCCTTGATGAAAGAAAAAGGCGTCCTCTATCAGGAAACAGAGGGCAAGAACGCCGGCTGCTGGGTGATGCGGCGCGCGGGAACCGCAGGCGCGGACGGCGAAAACCCTGACGAAGAAGCCAAAGTCATCGTGCGCTCCAACGGCACGGTGGGCTACGTCGGCAAAGACATCGCCTATCACCTGTGGAAGTTCAACAAGCTCGGACTCGACTTCGGCTATCACCTGTTCCACATCTATCCCGACGGCGATCGCTGCTGGATCTCATCCGAACACAATGACGAGCCTGCGTCCGGATTGCCGCATTTCGGTCACGCCGACGCCATCTACAACGTGATCGATGCGCGCCAGGCCGATCCGCAAAACAACGTGATTGAAGCATTGCGCGGCATGGGTTTCACAAAAGAGGCCGACAACTACCACCACTTCTCGTATGAAATGGTTGCGCTCACTCCGCGCTGCGCCATGGAACTTGGCTATATGATTTCCGAAGAAGATCAGAGCCGCGCCTACATTGAAGTTTCCGGGCGCAGGGGTTTCGGCGTGAAGGCCGACGACCTGATCGATAAGCTGATCGCGTCCGCGCTGGCTGAAGTGAACGCGCGCCATCCGGACCTAAGCGAAGACGAGCGTCAAAATATCGCCCGCAAGATTGCCGTCGGCGCACTGCGCTATTACATGTTGCGCTACACCCGCAACACGGTTATCGCGTTCGACTTTCAGGACGCGCTCAGCTTTGAAGGCGAAACCGGACCCTACGCGCAATATGCCGTGGTCCGCGCCGCCAACATTTTCCGCAAAGGTGGCATCACGCCGGAAGAAGCGCTGCAGCAATTTGAATCCATCGATGCCTCGACCTATTTCACCGGCGAAGATGGCGACAGCCTGTGGGAGCTGTGGCTGCTGGCGTCGAAGTCCGTGCACATTCTCGAGCGCTCCATCCAAACCGCCGAGCCGGCCTACCTGGCGAAGTATGCGTTTCAACTGGCGCAGCAATTCAGCAACTTCTACCATCGCCATCACATCTTGACGGAAAGCGATCCAACACGGAAAACATTGTTGCTGGCCACCGCTGCCGTCGTCCAGCGAGAGCTCCTGCGCACCCTCAACTGGATGGGCATCGAAGCCCCCGACGTAATGTAGATGAGAAAATTCTCGCGAACGATTTTCGCCATCGCAATCGCTTCAGGTCTGGCTCTAGCGATTGGATTGGCATATCTCAGATACTTCGCGGAGGAGCAGCAGAAAATCCTGAGTCCCCACGGCACTTACATCGTCTACGTGCGACTGTCTCCATCTCTCTCAGCGATGGATTCCGATACCACCTTCGTACAGATCCGACCGAGATGGCATTTGGAAAGATCCTTGCTACTTCAGCTCACCGGAGATGTTCGATTGACGATGATTTGGACATCCCCAGAAGAGCTGCAAATTACCTGCGCGAACTGCGGCTATTCACGGGTGGCTGAACGTAAGAGTGTCTGGCGAGACGTTGCCATCAGCTTTAAGGGCCTCCCGAGCGAATAAAGGTACTGCCGTTTGACGAAAATGCCTCAGCCCTCGTAACTCCTCGCCCATTCCACAATGCTGCGGACGGCCACTCCAGAGGGCCCTTTTGAGATCCACGGCTTTGGATCATCTACCCAGGCGACGCCGGCAATATCGAGGTGCAGCCATGGCGTTTCGTCGACGAATTCCTTCAGGAACATCGCCGCCGTAATCGCGCCACCATAGCGGCTGCCGCCTGTATTCGTAATATCTCCAATGTGGGAGACGATCATCTCGCGATACTCGTCTTCAACCGGCAGACGCCAGAATCGTTCGCCGGAAATCGCCAGTGCCTTCCTGAAATGTTCATAGCTGTCTTCATCGTTAGCGAACACACCCGCATTCACCATGCCCAGCGCCACCACGCAGGCGCCGGTCAGGGTCGCGGCATCAATCAAATGCGTCGCGCCCAATTGCTTCGCGTAATGCAGACCATCGGCCAGCACCATGCGGCCTTCCGCGTCCGTATTCAGCACCTCGATCGCCTTGCCGGACATCGCAATCGCAACATCCCCCGGCTTGTACGCTTTACCGGAGGGCATATTTTCCGCCGAGCAAACAATCCCGATCACTCGCACCTTCGGCTTCAATTGCGCAATCGCACGCATCGCCCCAATCATGGCCGCGCCGCCGGCCATGTCGTATTTCATCTTCTCCATGCCGTCCGCGGGCTTGATGGAAATACCGCCGGTGTCAAACGTAATTCCCTTGCCCACCAGCGCCAGCACAGGCCCTTCCTTATCCGCATCCTTGGGCTCGTACCGCATCACGATCAGCGCCGGCGGTTCATCGGAACCCTGCGCGACCGCCCAGAATGCGCCCATCTTCAGCTCTTTGATTTTGTCTGTGCTGTAGACCTCGCAGGGCAATCCCTGCTCTTTGCACATCGCCGCGGCGCGTTCGCCCAGAATCGTCGGCGTCAGCCGATTGCCAGGCTCATTAACCAGGGCGCGCGTAAAGTTCTGCGACTCGCCCAGGATGACTCCCTCGCGAAATGCCGCCTCGACCGATTTCTTATCTGCGCTTACAGGCACCACCACGGTGAACTGCTCGATCGAGCGATCCTTGCGGTCAGACTTGTACGTATCGGGATCAAAGTCGCCCACAAACGCGCCTTCCACAGCGGCCCGCGCAGCTGCGGCCAGATCCAGCCCATCGTGTTCCGGAAGCACAAACGTCACCTGGCGAATTTTGCGGGGCTTAGCAAAACGAACCGCGACACCGGCAGCTTTGCGAATTTCCGGCAGCGAAAGCTTCGCAGCTTTCCCGACCCCCACAATCAAAAGCCGCCTCGCTTTCAGCTCCGCCGGCGCGTGCAACAGCAGAGTTTCGCCCGTAGACGCAGAAAATTCACCGCTTTTTAACGCCGGTTTATCGGCGCCTGCGACCGTGGCATCGTTTGTCAGAAGCGCTGGCTCCGCCGCCGCATTCTTGTCTTTCGAGGTAGAAGCGTCTGCGGCCAGCACAACTAATAATTCCGCTTCAAGAGACTTCAGCGTTTCAAACTTCACATCCGTTTTCATTTGAAATTTATGTTCCTTTCAGATCTTCGTTTAGTCGCACTATGCATTGCGACGCTTGCTGGCGGCAATGGCGGACCTCGCATCGCGATCATCTTCGCGGCGGCGCTCGGTCTCACGCTTGTCCCAGTTTTGTTTTCCTTTGGCGACGGCGATCTCACATTTCACGCGACCGTTGCGAAAATACAGCCGTGTCGGAATCAGCGTAAGCCCTTTCTGCTGCACCTTGCCCAGCAGCTTGCGAACTTCCTCACTGTGCAAAAGCAGCTTGCGAGTCCGCATGGCGTCGTGGCTGGTATAGCCGCTGTGGGAGTAGGGACCAATATGCAGATTCAGCAAAAAGGCTTCTCCATCCTTGACCAGGCCGTAAGCGTCGCGCAGGTTCGCCTTGCCTTCGCGGATCGACTTCACCTCAGTCCCACGCAGCACCACACCCGCCTCAAACTTTTCCAATAAAAAATAATTGTGGCCAGCCTGACGATTCTGGGCCGCGTCTCTCTCACCGGAAGCGACAGGATCGCGCGGCTTTGGCTTCTTCGGCGGATTTGGAACCAAATTGGTTGTCGGGCGTGGCATGTTTGAACGTTTTCCGATTGTGGCGATTGCGAAGAAGGCTAGCTGTTTTGCAGGCTCTCACGAACTAGGGTCGTCACGAGTGGGTATCAGCCCCTTCGACTCCGAAGAAGTCGCCGCAATTTCTCATGCTAGCACGCAAATCACGCCAATTGTTTCGCTGCTTCGATAACGGAATGGAGCCCAGCCAGTCCAACTCCCCAATGGTATAGTGATGGTAACGAACCGCTGCATTGGCTCGGGCGAAACCGTCGCAGGTCGTTCGGGCTTGTCAAAAATGCCGGGACACGCCGAATTCATGCATTTGTCCTTTTATCTTTCTCGCGATCGGAATCTTGATATCGCCGCAAGTTCGCACCCGCTCGCATGTCAGAATGACGTTTCGTCGTCCTGCGCTCACGTCAGAGTGCCCTCTTCCCGTTGCCTGCGCCTCTTCGGCTGGATTAGTTTCTTCGTGGTCGCATTCGCGATTCAAGGCACGCTGTCTCCACTCCATGCAGACGCCGCCAAGAAGCTTTTCAAACAGGGCAAACAGGCCGAGCTTCGCGAAGATTACATCACCGCCTATCAGGACTATCGCCAGGCGTGGCTGGCAAAACCCAAGGACATGGAATACAAGGAGTCCTATACCCGGCTCCGCTTCCAGGCTGCGGCGCAGTACGTCGACATGGCGAACAAGCTGCGCGACCAAGGCCAGTTGAACGATGCATTGACGGACTATCTGCGAGCGCTTGAGATTGATCCCACCTACGAGGAGGCGCGGCAACAGGCCGATCGCATGCGCGCTCGCATCAACGGGTCCGCCGCTCCCCAGGCTGAATCCGATGACTCCGGCGTCACCTCCGCCAGAGCCCAGCGAGAACTGCAGGACTTGGGCGGTCCATTGCAGTTGAAACCGCTCTCCGATGTGCCGATTACTATCCACATGGTTGCCGACACCAAGGTGATTTACCGGACCATCGGAAAGCTGGCGGGCATTAATGTTCTGTTCGACCCCGACTACACTTCCAAGCGCATCCCGATCGATCTGGATCGGATGACGCTAGCCGACGCTCTTCGGAGCGTCGCTTTCGTATCGCAGACATTCTGGCGCCCTATCACATCTGACACTATCTTTGTGGCCGCGGATACCCGCACCAAGCGTACTGAACTGGAAGCGCAGGCGGTGCAGACCTTTTACCTGGGCAACATAACCCAGGCCAACGATTTGAATGAAGTGCTAAATGCTGTCCGCAATTTGATGGATACCACTGTAAAAATGCAGGCGGTGCCCAGCCAGAATGCCATCGTGATGCGCGGCACTCCCGACCAGCTGCTGTTAGCGCAAAAGATCATCGACGATTTGGATAAAGCCAAACCGGAAGTGGTCGTCGATGTTGCGGTATTGGAGGTGAATAAGGACCTGCTGCGCAATATTGGGCTGCAGTTGCCCGGTTCAATCGGCGTGCAACTGCAAAGTTCGACTGCCTCCACCACCGGCACGACCAGCACCACCAGTACAACCAGCACCACAACCACCAGCACAACCTCCACCAGCAGCGGCCTCACTCTGAACGATCTGGGCAACATCAACGCCACCAATTTTGGCATCACCATTGGCGCGGCCACGCTGAATATGCTGCTGACGGACTCCGACACGCGCGTGCTGCAAAACCCACAAATTCGCGCTGTGGATGGCGAGAAGGCGACCCTGAAGATCGGATCGAAAGTTCCAATCGCCACCGGTTCGTTCTCGCCGGGCGCCGGCATCGCAGCGGCCGGTATCAGCCCACTGGTCAGCACGCAGTTTTCCTATGTCGACGTCGGCGTGACCATTGAAATGCAGCCGACCATTCACTACGACGGCGACGTTTCAATGAAGCTGCACATTGTTGTATCCAACATCACCAGCTACAGCAACCTGGGTGGAATTGAGCAACCGGTCATCGGCCAGCAGGACTTGCAGCAGGTCATCCGCATGAAGGAAGGCCAGGCCAACCTGTTGGGCGGCATTCTGCAGCATTCCGAAAGTCTGACCGTCGGTGGCACGCCGGGACTGGGAGAGATTCCGCTGTTGAAGTATCTGTTCAGCTCGCAGCAAACGGAAACGGTAAATGACGAAGTCGTCTTTGTGCTGATTCCTCACCTGGTCCGCGGTATTGATTTGAGTCCGCTCAATCTGCGCACCATCGACACCGGAACCGGCACAAATGTAAGTTTGCGCGAGGTGCCGCAGACGCCAGATGTTTCGTCAGCGGTAATCAGTCGCACAAACCACAGCGCACTGACGTTTGAGCCGAGCACTCCACCCGCGGGCGCTGCCGAAGCCGCCAATCAGTTCGCCAGTCAAATGGCTCAGAATGCGCAGAATGCGGGAGAAAATCCAGTGCCTGCCGCCGCAGGCTCTCCAATGACGCTGTCTTTCGCGCCGCAGCAGAGTGTTCATAAGGTCGGCACCACATTCCAGATGCAGATGGACCTGACCGGCGGTCATGATGTCTTCTCGGTGCCCATGCAATTGCACTACGATCCCAAAGTTCTTGAGCTGATCAATGTCGACACCGGCAACCTGCTGGCAAAAGACGGCCAGACCACGGCCACCGTGCATCGAGATGAAGGCAATGGCGATGTGACGATCAGCACTTCGCGTCCACCGGGCGTAAAGGGCATCACCGGCAACGGCAATCTGGTCACCCTGACCTTCCTGGCCAAGGCCCCCGGCGATGCTACCGTGCAGGTGACCAAAGCAGCCGCACGCAACAGCGCGCAAGCGATCCTGCCCGTGCTTGCGGGCTCCCCAGCTATCGTCCATGTGCAGTAAGCTGGAGAAGTAGGGAGCGCTTCGCAATGGAGTTGAATACGATGGGTGCGAATCGCGGAAACCGTGAGGACCAATCCGCGCACCGGTTTCTTCGCGCGGCAGCGATTTTCGATTCACGACGGCGCCAGGCGCCAGCACCGGGAAAAATCCACCAGGGCGAGCACGGATTGACCCTGGTCGAACTGATTGTGACGGTGGCAATTCTCGGGATTCTGGCGTCCGTCGCCTATCCGATCGCACGCTTTCAGATTCAGCGGCAAAAGGAACAGGTTCTTCGAGACGATCTCTGGACCATGCGGCGTGCCATCGATAAATACAAAGACGCCGCAGACCGGCACGCGTTTCAGACTTCGATCGACAGCAACGGATATCCGCCCGACCTGGAAACCTTAGTCAACGGAGTGGACGTTCAGGGGAAGAAGGTAAGGTTTTTGCGCCAAATTCCTGTGGATCCAATGACCGGGAAAAAAGATTGGGTGCTGCGCTCCATGCAGGATGATCCGGATAGCGATTCCTGGGGCGGTCAGGATGTCTTCGACGTACACTCCGCCTCCGACGGGACGGCCCTGAACGGGACAAAGTACAACACATGGTAGCCGCGAGACCATCAATGTCGGATCCATTCCGCACCATGCTTTTCAAACGCAGGCGCTTGAATCCGTTTGCGTCGACGCAAAAGCCTTCTGCCGGTCAGCGCGGCTTCACGCTGGTGGAGCTGATGGTCGTAATGGCGATCATTGCGGTGCTGATGGCGATTGCCGTTCCCAGTTTCGTCGCCGCGATCCGCAGCGCCAAAGAAGCTGCGCTGCGCGAAGACCTGCACACCATGCGCGATGCCATCGAGCAATATACCGAAGATAAAGAGGCCGCTCCGCAATCCCTCGACGACCTGGTGCAGGCAGGTTATCTGAAGTCGCTTCCCATCGATCCAATGACCCATAGCAACACCACCTGGGTCGCGGACCAGTCGGATACCTATAGCAGTGTCGATCAGACGCAGACCGGCATCGACGATGTCCACAGCGGTTCAGACCTGGTCGGCAGCAACGGTGAGCCCTATTCGCAATGGTGACGGAATCTGAAAGACTGACACCGTGACCGACGCAGACATCTCTTCCGCTTCACAACCCAACCAGGCCGCTGTCTATCGCCGTTACCTGCAGTTACAGTCGATTTGCCGCGAACGATTTTCCGACACGTCGGCGGATGGCTTGGCAGGACGCCTGCTGACATGCGTGGGATTCGGAGTGGAAGGCGCGGAGTTGGCGCTCGCCACCACCATCGCTGGCGGCACATTTCTTGGCATCGACCCTTCCATTGAGAATCTGAAGACAGCGGTCCGCAACGGCGCTTGCGACTTTATGGTGAACACTCTCGACGAGTCGCTGCGTGTGCTGAAAAACGAATTGCGCAAGAAGAAGGCCCTGTCCGTTGGCCTGTTTGGCGAGGCAAAGACAATCTTGCCCGCGATGATCGAGCGCGGTGTGCAACCGGATCTGGTCGCCGACAGCAGTGCATCGAATCGCGAAGCAGCCCCACCCTACCAAGCGTCGTTCCAGGAGTTCATCGAGCGCGGCGCCATCGAGATGAAACCGCCAGCGGCAAACAATTCGCACGCGCACGGATTTCTTGACCTGACTTGGACAGCATCCAGCCTGGCAGACCTGCGGCGTATGGACGAGCTTGCACTGCAGCAAATCCCTGCCGACGATTTCATCCGTCGCCGATGGCTACAGCATGCTCCGGCATACTTCCATCGCCAGCGACCCTTGCGGCGCGTCCTCGGGATGCGCGCCGAAGAAATCACGCGATTGGCAGAGGAGCTCAAGAACGCAATTTCTGCTGGAGAGATTCAGTCGCCTGCGACACTCCACTGGCAAACCGCCGAAGGCTCCGAGCAATCGATCGCACTATAGCGACCCTCAAAAGCCAGTGGCAACATCAGGAGGATTCAGCGTTCGCCTTCTTCGCCGCCTCTGCAATTCCATGGATCGCTTGCCACAGCGCCGAAACGCCGCGACCATCCTTGGCGGAGCAAACGAGAATATCGTCCGTCTCCAGCGCTTCTCGCAAGCGCTTGATCGCAACCACGCGCTGATTTCCCGACAGCTTATCCGCCTTGGTCCCAACAATAATGCGCGAGCGATGAATGCTGTCCAGATACTCCGCCAGCATCACGTCGCCAGGCTGCGGCGGCACATTCATATCAACCAGGCAAACGCAGGCAGCCAGGGTTTCCCGCTCGGCAAGGTAGGGATTGATGAATGCCGGCCATTCCGCACTGATCGACCGTGAGATTTTTGCATATCCGTAGCCGGGTAAATCAGCCAAAATCAGCTCCGGCCGTGGCTGCGACCCTGCCTGCAGCGCGAAGAAATTGATGGCTCGCGTTCTGCCTGGCGTCGAGGATACGCGCGCGGCCGGTTCTCCTAACAAGGCGTTGATCAAGCTGGATTTGCCTACATTCGATCGGCCCAGAAAGGCAATCTCCGGAGCCGAGCTTGCAGGAAATTGTGCGGCGCTGGTGGCCGACAACAGAAACGTAGTTTGATAGCGAAACATCGGGGATCCACCTGAATTCTACGTTTGCTATCGCGCCGAAAGTTCTCGCAAGGACGTCGGATCATGGGCGCGCAGTTCGGCCACAATCTCCGCTGCCGCCTGACGTGCTAAATCATCTTTTTCGCGCGGGAATGAGATCGCTCCCACTCGTGCATGGCCGCCTCCGCCGTACCGCTCGCAGATCACCGCCAGGTTCACCATCTGCTCTGCCGGAACGCGAGTCCAAGGATTGGAACCCACAGCAATTTTGGTGCGGAAACTGGAGCGGCTGAGGCCGATGCTGTACGTTGCTTCGGGATGCAGATAGTAGGGAATAAATTTGTTATAGCCTTCCAGCGGATGATCGGTGATGTCGAAATAAATTGTTCCCTGCTCGCATGTGGAGCGCTCCCGAATCAGCTCCAAAGCCTGGTGATGGCGTTCCAGAAGCCCCGGTATCAGGTCGCGCACGAACGGCTGATTCAATACTTCCTCCAGGCTCATTTGCGTCAGCAATGGAATCAGCTTGGGAACGAAGCCGGGGTCCTGCACCGATTCAATTGCCATGGTCAACTTCATTGCCGGAGCGGCCATCTCCACAGCGCTCTCTGCGCTCTCATACTGCGCGCCATCCACGATGTCGGCCCAGCGAACTAGTTCTGCCACAGGCGAGGCATCAAATCCAAAATGCGTGGCGGCAATGTGCGCGATAAACCCCGTACAAGAAACGTAATCAGGATCGTAAAATTTGCGCTCGCGAATCTTCGGGTCTTTCTGTCCCTCGAGAAAGTGCTGATGATCTTCCGGAGTCAGGAATGCGCTCAGATGATGATCGAACCACCAGGTGATCGCCGGAGAAGCGGAATATTTGAAGTCGACAATAGCATTCTCATCGCCGGTAAATTCTTTTTCGTCAAACAAGGCACCGGCGCGGTGCACCAGTCCGCAGAATTCGTAGTCCGCGTCCGCAGTAATGCATTCGCGATGAAAGCGCGCGAACAGCGAGGCCGAACAGGCTCCATCGAAACATTTATCGTGATAGAACACACGTACTTTCACTTGAGAGGGATCACTCCATTCGTAACCGTTTGACGGCAACGATATCCTAAATTAGGCTGAATCAACTAGCATTGCTGGCATTTGGCGATATGTCAAGCGCGAGGCCGGTTTCGAACCACCTGGAACTTGTTTGAATTTCGGCTGAAATTGTACCTATTGGACGTGGCTGGCCGCCGGAATCAACTTGATCTCATACAGGTCGGGCCACAGCTTTCCTGTCACATACAGGCGATCGTGCTGGTTGTCATAGGCGATTCCGTTGAGCACCGCATTTTCGTTTTGTTGCGTAGAGGGAGGGCGCAGGCCTGACAGATCGATCCACTCGATCACTTTGCCGGTTGCCGGAGAAATTCGCGCGATTCGATTCGTTTCCCAGATGTTGGCATAGATTTCGCCGTGAATATATTCCAGCTCGTTCAGATTCAGGACCGGCTGGCCATCCGCCGTCACGCGAATTTCGCCCACCGACTTGAATGTCGCCGGGTCAAGCAGATGAAGAACGGAAGTCCCATCGCTCAGAATCAAGTGTCGACTGTCATGCGTCAGACCCCAACCCTCCCACGGGTAGGTGAATGTTCGGAGGGTTCGAAAGCTGAACGTGTCATACACAAATCCCAGGTGCGCTTGCCAGGTGAGTTGAATTAACTGGCTCTTCCAGTCCGTGAGGCCCTCGCCGAAATACTTGGCTGGCAGGTCATGCTTCTGTAGCACGCGGCCAGTTGCCAAATCGACCATCCGCAAGCTGGAACGACCCCGCAGCCCTGTCGACTCGTACAACATGCCATTCACGAATACCAGGCCTTGCGTGAACGCGTTCGCATCATGCGGATAGGTGTGGATGATTCGATAGCTCTCAACCGGAATGGCGCGCGTAGCGGCGAAAACCAACGGCGCGGAAACAAAAGTAATGAAGAACAGGGTGAGAAGCGAAAATGATCGAGTTAAGCGGATGCCGAAAATGTATGAAGTCGCCTCTGTGAGGCGTCGAGAGCGCATACTTTCAACATACTGCATTGCGTGGATATGAAAAACAGAAGCGGCGTGCGGTCCGCGCGAATTCGCCGGTAGTATGGAAGCACGAACTTGCTGCAGCACTTTCCCATTGCACGAGGCCATTCATGGAAGCTCTTCCTCCAGATCCGTCCGCCAACATCCCTGAACCCGCACCACCACTGCTTTCTCCCGCTCCTCGCCCTCGCTCTACAGTCCTGTACGGACCGAACGGCCTGCGCGCCGGATGGAGCATCGTGATCTACGTTGCAGTTCTAATCTCACTGCTGTTTCTTGTTGGATTGGAGTTACGCTGGATCACACCTCATCTTCCGGCAAGCTTGCGCCCGGTTCCGGGCTCTGGTTTTCATCCCACGATCGCCATTTTATCGGAGGCCAGCGCACTGATTGCGGTGCTGCTCGCCACCGCAGGCATGGCGCGGCTGGAAAATCGGCGGGCGGCGGACTACGGCCTGGCCGGGTTCGATCGCGTCCGCCAGTTTCTGATCGGCCTGGTCTGCGGTTTCGCATTCCTCTCACTGTTGGTCGGCATTCTGCTGGCCACCCATCACCTGACGCTCACGCAGTCGCACATGACGCTGGGCTGGTCACTGCGGTATGCCGCTGCCTGGGGTCTGGCTTTCTTCCTTGTCGGCATGACGGAAGAATTCATGCTGCGTGGATATCTGCTCTACACGCTGGCGCGAGGCATCCGATTTTGGCCGGCGGCAATTGTGCTGGCCATTCTGTTCGGCGCGCTGCATAAAGGCAACCCCGGCGAAAGCCCGTTTGGGCTGGTTGCCGCGGCGTTGATCGGATTGGTATTTTCGCTGAGCCTGTGGCGGCTCGGCCATCTGTGGTGGGCCATTGGATTTCATGTGTCGTGGGACTGGGCGGAGTCTTATTTTTACGGCACGCCCGATAGCGGCGGCGTTTCCGTGGGCCGCCTGATGGAAGCGCAGGCCCATGGCGCGAAACTTCTGAGCGGAGGCGCAACCGGTCCGGAAGGCAGTGTTTGGTGTGGGTTCGTCATTTTGCTGGTCGCGATTCTGGTGTGGACGACGCAGCCGAATCGCGGAATTCAGCTTTTAAAAAAATGAAATTCTGGTGCCTCCCGAGAGCGAATCAGGGCCGTATTCAGGACACAACGGCATAGTTGCCTTAGCAACCATATTGGGCGAAGTGGTTACCTTAGCAACTATTTTTTTCGAGGTTGAATCAGTCCGCGACCATGGATTCGCCGGGAAGAATTGGACGGGTTCTGGGAAGCACGCCGCGATAGGCGCCCGTCCCCATCAGAAAAAGTGCGCCAACAAAAACGACCAACTTCAGCACGCTGGTACCTTGCGTCTGGGGAAGAATTTTCCACAGCACCAGCAGCAACGTCTGCGCCACGGTAACGGCCCAGACGGAGCCGTAAAAGTATCGCCGCTCCGACCCTTCCCCCCTGGTGGAGGGACCCACACGGGGCAGCTTGCCGATCACACCCAGCAGCAGGATGAAGGCGCACAGAGGCAAATAAGCATGATGGTAGATCTGCTGCATATACCACTTGCCCGCCACCGCTGCGACGATCAAGCCAGTCAGGTTCAGCAGGGCGAAGCTCAACACCGCATTCCACGCGAAGGTATAGCAGACCCGGCGGTAGAGCGGATTGGGCTTGTCTTCATCGAAGCGCAGAATGTAGGGGCGCGGCTCCGAACCGGGAAGTTTTCCGCGCACCGCAGCGATTCCTGTCCCCACCAAGACTGCCAGTAACCATGCCAGATTGCCGAGTCCAAAACCATGCGCAAACAAAGCAAAGGTCAGCGGTCCCGGCGCCAGAAAAAAGACCCAAATCCAGATCGGCCAATGAGCCAACCGGTAGACGCGCGTGTTCCGCTCGCGCATTTTGCGTGCGTGGGCATATTCCACCTTTCCGCTGTATCGCATGCAGGTGAGTCTCGCAGAATCGCCGCAAGCGCGTCAATTGAACGGGACTGTTGGTAGTGCCTTAAATCTGCGTCGATCGGTTTACAACCCTCAATTGCCCAAGTCAAGACGACAGCGCCTGGACTTCCGCGAGGCTTCTGCGAAATCTTAAGCCTTCAGGAAAGCATCAGATGTTGAGTCTCAGGAGTCTCGCATTCATCCTGGCGTCGGCCATACGGCGCGCGTGCGCCCTTTCCTGCGCTACTCTCCACTGCTTTCCCGACAGAATGAGCGGAAGGAATGACAACATAAGCGCGAGGAAAATGCCTACAGAAATCGCTACTGATTCCATGTCGGTCTCCTGCGAACAGTCTACACATCCCGGCGCCGTGTCCAGCCCAAAATACAATCAACGCAGATTTTGGACACTACGCGACTGTTGCAGCATCCAATCCGGCAGAGGTGACACATGGAGAAACTTGGACTGTATGCAAGCCTTGAGGCGAAGCCCGGCAAGGAAGAGGAAGTAGACAAATTTCTGCGGGGCGCGCTGCCGCTGGTCAACGCGGAAGCGGGAACGGTCTCATGGTTTGCCATCCGGCAGCCCGGCACGCGAACGTTCGGCATTTTCGATACCTTTCAGGATGAATCAGGAAGGCAGGCTCACCTTTCCGGTAAGGTTGCGGAGGCGCTGTTCGCCAAAGCTCCGGAATTATTCTCGAAGACCCCCGAAGTCCAGAAACTGGAAGTCCTGGCGTCGAAGTAGTCGAGGGGGAAAAGGCATGCTTTCAATCACCATCGCACATTGACAGCCGGGAACTTATTCCTGGCTGTGATGTTCAGCGCGACTGCGGACCGAACGCTTGCGCGCAGTCGTGATTGCGATGTCGGCTTGCACTGCGGCGATGGTTTCCTTCATGTTTTCGATGGTGCGGAGATGAGCGCGTTCTTCCCCGCTTGTGGGCGCCCGTTGCGCGGTGGTCAACATTTCGCGGACTTTTCTCAGCAGTTCTTTCGGGTGAACCGGCTTCGGCATTAGCTGATACACAAGCCCGTACTCGCAGGCGGCAATCTCCGCATCCGCTCGATCCCATTGGCCGGTGAATAGCAGGACCCTGCATTGGGGATGACTGGCCTGGATCTGTTGTGCCAGCTCGGCTCCGGAAAGCAATGGCATCATGACGTCGGAAATCAACAAGTCGGGCGATACGGAGCGCGATGTTTCCAGCGCCTCGGAAGAGCAGGTGAAGGCATTTGCGTCATAACCCTTCAGGCGCAGAATGGCAGCAATGGTAGAGGCAATAATTTCTTCGTCATCGACGACAAAGATAAGGGACTTCTCGCGATTCTGCACCATAATTCCCAACCCACGCAAGTAGTTTCCGTTGACACATTTTCGAAGGTTCCGACCGTATTGGGCGCCCCAACGGGTGAACAAACCTAGACACCGTTTCTGAATGTTACCTTGGTCATGCTGGAGGTTTCCGTTTGATAGGCGACAAAACTTCCCATTTTATTGCATTTTTCTTGGTTTGCTGAGCGGATACTGAAGGAAGTTACCCAGGAAATGAGGACGGTATGGAACAGTTCCGGAACACCGTATTACGAAGCCTGGGACCAGAAAGCCGAAATCGACTTTGCCTTCAGCCGGTTCGATTTGAGCTGAAGCATGAAATCGAATACCCGGGCAAGGCAATCGACCATCTCTACTTCGTCGAAGAGGGAATGGCCTCGATGACAACGACCTTTAGGGACGGTTCACAGGTCGAAGTGGGGATGTTTGGATATGAGTCGGTCATCGGGGTGTCGGCCTTGATGGGCACGAAGCGAAGCCTGAATCGGGTGTACACGCAGATCGCCGGACATGGGTATGCATGCGGCATCGAAGTCGCGAGGCGAGAGTTCGACCGCGGGGAGGACTTTCAACGCCTTACCCTGCGTTACGTGCAGACCCAACTGGTTCAGTCCATTCAGTCCGCAGGCTGCCATGCAAAGCACAATGTGGAACAACGACTGGCGCGCTGGCTACTCATCTGTGCCGACCGGGCGCACAGCCGTCGCTTCAAAATGTCGCAAGAGTTCCTCGCCGACATGCTGGGCGGGACGCGTCCTACCCTTTCGATGGCGTCGGGCGCGCTGAAGCATAAAGGCCTGATTGAATACATGCGCGGCGAAATTCACATCATCGATGTTGCCGGCCTGGAGCAGGCCAGTTGTGAGTGCTACATGATTATCAAGAATCATTTGGACAACTACGCCGAGTTCGACACCGCCGCCACGGCGTAAACTGAGCCAGTGCAGCGCTCGAGATACATCTGCAACGCAATTGCTCTAGACTGAAACACGAATGTCACTTTTCCGCCCGCGGTCCATCCAAAAACTCAATTCCCCCGCGTTAAACGCCCGATGGTTGTTGACTGCCGTGCTGATCGCCGTGGCTGCCTTCGTTATGGTCTGCTGGGGCGGTACGGTGTGGCTGCGACACGCTATGCGAGCTTCCCTGCCCCAGTTGGATGGCACGTTGCGCGTGGCAGGCTTGTCGCAGCCGGTGACGGTTCGACGGGATGTGCACGGGGTGCCGCACATCACCGCGGCGAACATGGATGACCTGATTGTGGCGCAGGGATATGTGACTGCGCAGGATCGGCTGTGGCAGCTGGATATGCTGCGGCGTTTCGCTTCAGGAAATCTTGCGGAGATTCTGGGGCCGCGAGCGGTCAAGCATGATCGCGCACAAAGGATCCTCGAGATCGGCCATGCCGCAGATGCCGCTCTTGCCGTCATGGATCCGACAGACAAGCATTATCTTGAGGATTATGCGCGCGGGGTGAACGCGTACATCGCGCAGACCCAGGATCATCTTCCCGCGGAGTTTCGTCTGCTCGATTATCGTCCGGCTCCATGGACGCCGCGCGATTCCATGCTGGTGGCGATGAACCTGATCCAGACGCTGAGCATAGACTTTCCGACCAAGCTGGCGCGGGAAAAAATTGAAGCGCGGCTGCATTCCCCCGTTCTGATCGATGATTTATATCCGGTCGGGTCCTGGAGGGATCATCCGCCCATCTCGACCGCACCGGACATTACCGCGCCGCAGGTAATTCCGCAGATTCCGCTGGATTCCTCGCAGACAAGCGTGCGACCCGGCGTGGAAGACCTTTTGCGGTTGCAGCGGCTGCTGCCATCCATACAAATTCCAGACTGCCGCGACTGCGCGCCGGGCTCCAACAACTGGGTGGTCTCGGGAGCGCACAGCGTGACGGGCGAGCCGCTGCTTTCGAACGATATGCACCTGGACCACACGATTCCCGACACCTGGTATGAGGCGCAACTGACGAGCGGCGACTTCAACGTTGCCGGGCTAACACTGCCGGGAGTTCCTTTCGTGATCGCAGGCCACAATGCCAACATCGCCTGGGGCTTCACGCTGATGTATGCGGATTTGCAGGACGTGTATGTCGAGCAGACGGACGGCAAGGTGTACAAAACCGCGCAGGGATGGCAGCCGTTTCAAAAGGATCATGAAGTGATCCATGTGCGAGGCGGCCGCGATGTGACGCTGGATGTGCTGCGAACGGATCATGGGCCGGTGATCACTCCGCTGCTGCCGCATGAGAAGAGGACGCTGACGCTGCGGTGGACCGCGTACGATCCTGCCGCCGTGACGTTGCCGTTTTATCAGTTGGACAGCGCGCAGAGCTGGGACCAGTTTCGCGCCGCTTTGTCGAACCTGGGCGGACCGCCGGAGAACGTGGTCTATGCCGACACGCAAGGCAACATCGGCTATCAGGCGGCGGGAAAAATTCCGATGCGGCCGCACGGGTTGACCGGCGTTCCTATTACGGACGCGAATCATGAATGGCAGGGATATATTCCGTTCGATCAGTTGCCATCGGTCTACAACCCGCCCGGCGGAATTCTGGCGACAGCAAACTCCCGTGTAACGCCGGATGGATATCCGACCCCGGTGACACTCGACTGGGGACCGCCCTATCGCAATGAGCGCATTTGGAAAGTGCTGGCCAGCAAACCAAAGTTATCTGCAGCTGACATGCTGGCGTTGCAGAACGATGTCTATTCCACGCTCGACCAGGAACTGGCGCAGCGATTTACTTACGCCATCGATCATGCGGCGCATCCGAGCCACAGGTTGCGCGAGGCGGCAAACTTGATGCGCACCTGGGACGGCAATGTGACGATTCCGTCCGTGGCGGCGACAATTGTGGACGCGACGCGCGATGCGTTATGGCCGATGATTTTGAAGCCACGGCTGGGCGACGATTGGAAGTTGTATGAATGGGCATCATCGTCGTTTGTGCAGGAGCAAATTGTCACCGGACAATCGCGCCGCTGGCTTCCGAAACAATACAGCAACTGGAATGAATTTCTGGCGGCGGCCGTGGATAGCGGAATGACCGCACTGCATGCACCGATGGATTTGAAGCACTGGCAATATGGCAAGGCGCATCCGGTGGAAGTGGAACATCCGTTATATAGCGGGATTCCGTGGATGCGGGCATGGACCGGCACGGGAGTGCAGCCGCAGTCTGGCGATGGAACGACGGTGAAGCAGGTGTCGCGCAGCTTTGGACCTTCGGAGCGGCTGACGGTCGACCTGTCCGATCTCGACAAATCCACGTTGAACCTTGTGATTGGGCAATCCGGAAATCCGCTGAGCCCGAATTATATGGACCAGTGGCCGTATTGGTATGCCGGGAAAACATTCGTGTTGCCATTCAGCCAAGCCGCTGTGGCTGCGGCTGCGACGCACACGCTGACGCTGGTTCCATAGCGGGAGAGCGACGCAATCTGGCGCGCTCGCGTTGCCGGCACTACTCTTGACGCGCAACCTTCGGTAGGATGGAAGCCATGTCTCCCGATGTTCAAGCAATCTTGCACTCCGGTGCGGAGTTGACGGACCACGCCCTGGAACGCCTGCTTCCCCCCGCTGATACACTTCCCTCTTCCATCCACCGAGCGATGCGTCATAGCACGTTCGCGGGCGGAAAACGACTGCGTCCGGTGTTGTGCATGGAATCGGCGCGGATTTTTTCCGCTCACGGCAAACTACCGGCCGGTATTGAAGATCTGGCGGCGGCGCTGGAAATGCTGCATACCTACTCGCTGGTGCACGACGATCTGCCAGCGCTCGACAATGATGATTTGCGCCGCGGAAAGCCGACGTGCCATGTGGTGTTCGGCGAAGCGATTGCGATTTTATGCGGGGATGCGCTGCAGACGCAGGCCTATCAAACGCTGGCGGGACTGCGTTGTCCGGCGGCGGCGACGGTTGCCATTCTGGGAGAAGTTTCTCGTGCCACAGGCACCGTAGATGGCATGATCGGCGGCCAGGTGATGGACCTGGAGAGCGAACACCTGACACCGACCGCGGAATTGGTGTCAGCCATTCACAAGGCGAAGACGGGCGCGCTGATTACCACCAGCGCCGTGACCGGAGGTATCTACGCCGGCGGTGATGCCAAAGCGGTCGAACATCTGCGCGTCTTCGGGCAACATGCGGGATTGGCGTTTCAGATCATCGATGATGTGCTGGACGTGACCGAAAGCTCTGAACATCTGGGTAAGACCGCTGGCAAAGATACGGCGACCGTGAAGGCTACCTGGCCGGCTGTTTATGGAGTGGATCGATCGCTGAAAGATGCGCGCGGACTGATCGATGCAGCATTCAAGGAGCTGGAGGAGTTTGGCGCAGCTGCGGACCCGCTGAAAGCGGTCGCTCTCTACCTGGTGGAGCGGACGCACTAACGTCAACCTTCGCGACGAACCTCAGCGCCCGAAAGCGGATTACGCCAACTTCCCATCCCCCGGATTGAAGTCCGGGGTCTAGCTTGTTCAAGCTTAGCGTTGCGTGGTGAGCGACGACTCTTCGGCCTTCGGCTGCGTGGGAGCCATGGTGGCGTAATAATTCTGCTCTTCCAGATTGTGGTAGAAGATGCCCGCCAATTCCGCGGCCTTAGGACCATAGGTTGGGCGGCCACCTTCAAGGAAAAACACCGCTACCAATTTTCCGTAGGGTGTATCGGCGTATGAACCGAACCATCCGAATCGCGTTCCATTGTCAGAACAGGTGCCGGTCTTTCCGAGCACTGGAAATTCCTTAAAGTTGGCGAGCACCGTCCGCCCGGTCCCAAACTTGACCACGTCCGTCATGCCGGTGCTCATCGCCGGAAGCAGCGGTCCGATGTTGAGTTCGCGCTTCACCATGGGATGAAAGTTCGCCACTTCAGCCGGAGTTTCCGGATGCTGCAAATAATACAGCGTGCCTCCATTGGCGATGGCGGAGATGAGCGCGCCCAATTGCAGCGGCGTCACCGAAACGCTTTCGCCGAAGGAGCACATGCGGCCCACTCCACCCTCGCTTTCAGGCAGAACGTGAGAGGGATAGACGCCAAGCTGCTCGCCGGGAATGTTGTAGCCTGCCAGTTCTCCCAACCCAAACATGTTCGCGTAATACTTGACACGCGCAAATCCAAGACGCCGACCAACAGTTTCAAAGTAGAGATTATTCGAGTGCGCCAGCGCATCCGTCAGCGTCATGTGATAGTGCCCGCCCAGATCGACGGGAGTATCGGCGGTGATGATGCCTTCTTCCAGCGCAGCCAGAGCGACGGATAGCTTGATGGTCGAGCAGGGTTCCGCGCCGCTGGAAAGCGCCAGGCGGTGATTCACCATGGCAAGAATGCGGCCATTGTTGGGATCAATTACGACGACCGTGCCGTTCATATCTCCCAGGGCGGAGATGGCGGCCTGACGCACGACGGGATCTTCACCAGCCGTGATGTCGCCCGCAGTCTGGTCCTGGGCGTAGGAGCTGGCCGTGAAGCGCTCATAGTAACGATGGCGATAGTGATGCCGCCGGTGGTAGGAATACGATGCGCGACGAACTGTCGCGGAAGAGTGTACGGCGCGGCGATACGCCGTCCTGTGATGCGTGGCGTGTGTCGTACGAAGGTGACGCGGTTTCTTGTGAACGTTCACACGAGGCGCGTCAATCGTTGCAGCGAGCGCAACTGAGCGTGTGCCCATGGCCACGAACGCAGCCAACAAGGACAGAAAGAGAAGGCGGGGGAGAAAGAGACGCAACTTCATTTGGACTGCACCTTCGTCATGGTATTGAGACTTCAATCATTGCAGAAATGGTCAAAATGCGGCCA
The DNA here is from genome assembly GCA_035502695.1 of Acidobacteriaceae bacterium. Lineage (GTDB taxonomy): Bacteria > Acidobacteriota > Terriglobia > Terriglobales > Acidobacteriaceae > JAKAAZ01. The sequence goes on along the minus strand of DATJUD010000014.1, from coordinate 49,170 downwards.
ATTTCTTTTGCCGAGTACCCCGCTGGATACATGCGGGCCAAGTGCCTCATTCCTGATGCCTACGCAGTTTGGATCGTGCGAAACTACGCGAAAATTGCGAGGCCGTCCCGACGATGACAATCGTTCCAGACCTCTATCGTGCCATATCGAGCCGACCCTCCTCGTGCTGTCCGTCACACCTTACAGATCATTGCGACGGAGATAGGCGGGTACATCCAACTGCTGATCTTCCATCTCTGCCAAACGCGCAGGCGGGACGGGTGCTGCCGGCCGCTCTGCCACATGCACTTGCTGTGATGACGCCGGAGATGCCGAGCTTGCCTCTTCATGCGGGTGTGTAGTTCGCACCGGTGCTTCCGCGGGTTTCGCCGCATGGGCAGTCGTGGTCGCCCCTGTTGTTGGACGACTGGAAGCGGCCGCCAGTTGTGCCTGCTCTTCTGCAATTTCGCTGGCAAATTTCGGCGACGCCACCGGACGATTGCTGTACGCGCCTGCCGGAACTCCGTTGGGCAGCTGCGCGCCTGTGCGAGCCGTCGCATGTTGCGCCTGGGTCAGGTGCGCTCCGCGCGAGGGCAGATCGGGGCGGAAGCCGGTCGCAATCACGGTGATTTTGATTTCATCGCCAAGCGATTCATCAAGCACTGCGCCGAAGATGATGTTCGCGTCCTCGTGTGCGGAACTTTGAATGATGGTCGAGGCCTCATTGACTTCACTCAGCTTCAGAGAACTGGAGCCGCTGATGTTGATGAGAATGCCGCGCGCACCGTCAATCGCGCCTTCTTCCAGCAACGGCGAAGACATGGCCGCGTTGGCCGCTTCATTGGCGCGATTCGGTCCGCCGCGCATCGCTGTTCCCATCACTGCGTACCCCATTCCGGACATCGTCGTCTTTACATCGGCAAAATCGCGATTGATGATGCCGGGAATCGTGATGATGTCAGAAATTCCCTGCACACCCTGGCGCAACACATCATCGGCGATGCGGAACGACTCAAAAAAGCCCGCATCCTTGGCAACCGCGAGCAGGCGTTCATTCGGAATCACGATCATCGTGTCCACGCTGTCGAGTAGCTCTGCTACGCCATGATCCGCCTGCAGTAAACGGCGCTTGCCCTCAAATGCAAACGGCCGCGTGACCACGGCGACCGTGAGCGCACCCATCTCGCTGGCGAGAGATGCAATCACGGGAGCAGCACCAGTTCCCGTGCCGCCGCCCAAACCTGCGGTCACGAAGACCATATCGGCGCCTTCCAGCGCTTCGATAATTTTTTCTGAATCTTCTATCGCGGCACGCCGGCCCACATCGGGATTGGCGCCCGCACCCAGGCCGCTGGTCAGCTTCATTCCCAGCTGCAATTTCACCGGCGCCTTCGAGGAACGCAGTGCCTGCGCATCCGTATTGGCAACGATGAACTCCACGCCTTCAACGTGGGCTTCAATCATGCGGTTGACGGCATTGCCGCCGCCACCGCCGACGCCGATGACTTTGATTTTCGCGCCGCGCGGCACTTCATCCTGGTATTGAATCCGCAGGCCATCGTCGATGGCGATGTGCCCATTCTCTTGCACTCTGATATCGCTCATATCTGAAAATCCCTCTTGGTTTGCTTGGTCCCAGTTCCGTTATCGATTCCAGTTCGCTGCTGCCGCAATTCTGTCTCGTCGCATTTCTACGCTGCGATCCGATGGTTAAATACTGCCGGCAAAAATGGCCCGCAATTTGGCTCCCATTCCAACTTCATCCGCGGATCGCTGCTCCCGAACGCGATGGGTATACAACAAAAGTCCAATCAAGGTTGAGTACTCGGGATCGATTAAATCTTCCGGCATGCGCGACAGCGGAACCGGCAATCCAATCCTGGCAGAGGTACGCAACATATTTTCGACGTGTTCGGCCATCCCTGGCAATTTCGCGCCGCCGCCGGTCAGAACACAGCCGGATCCCGCGGCTTCCAACACGCCGCCCTGGCGCAGACTATTCCGCAACATCTGGAATAACTCGCGCGCGCGGGGCTCGAGAATTTCGCTCAAATGGCGCTGCGGAACCTGCCGATATTGCCCGCTGCCCGCTTCCGGCGCCTGGATCATGATCTCATTCGTTTGTGGAATTGCGGTGACAACAGTGTGACCGTATTGAATCTTCAGGCGTTCAGCTTCCGGCAGCGGCACGCGCAACACGACCGCCAGATCATTGGTGAAATGCGCGCCGCCAATCGGCAAAGAATCGGTGTGCACCACAGCGCCTTCAAACAGCACCGCAACTTCCGTCGATGCGGCGCCGATGTCGAGCACGCACACGCCTAGCTCGCGTTCATCAGAGGTGAGCACGGCTTCTGCCGCTGCGATGGCTTCAAAGATGGTGTCAGAAACTTCGATGCCGGCCTTGTTGGCGCAGGTAACAACGTTCTGCATGGTGCTGGCCGGAGCCATCACGATGTGGAGATTCACTTCCAGCGTGCTGCCCACCATGCCGACCGGATCGAGAATTCCTTCCTGCTCGTCGACCAGAAAATCCTGTGGTAGAAGATGGAGCACGCGATACTCCGGCGGCAGATGCACTTCACGGGCGCGCTCGACGGCGGCTCGCACATCGTCGCGGGTAATCTCTCGCATGCGGCTGCCGAGCAGAATGCCCCCTCGACTGGTCACGCCGCGAACGCGGGAGCCGCCAATGCCGACCGCGGCGGTGGATACCTGGGTGTCGGCTGCTTCTTCGACTGCCTGGAAGGCGTGATCGAACGATTCAGTGGCCGGACCGAGATCGGCGATGATGCTGCGGCGCATGCCGCGCGCCTGAACCGTGCTGTGTCCGCGATAACGAACCGCGCCATCCGAGATTTCCGCGGAAAGAGAGCGCACGTTGGCGCTGCCTGCATCCAGTACCGCGATGTGTCTCTGTTCTCGTTCTGGCATTCCTTACTCCTTACCTGCCGCCGAATTGCAACCAATATCTTCAGCAACTACATTCCAGACACCACGTGCATGAGCGGATGTTTCACCGTGTGCCCACGTTCGGGTGTATGGTGCGCATTGTGCGTTGTGCTGTTGTGATGCGTGGACCTGCTGTGCGCTGAAGCTGCCGTGTGCGTCACGCTTCTGCTTGTTGCATTGTTGCTGCTTGCGGGCGACACCGTTGCACTGAAACGCGCCGTCGTGCCGGAATCCGGCGCTAACCCGGTCGCGCCTGTACTGTCATCCAGCGGCGCGGACGAACTGTCTGGCACGGAACCGGTATCGAGCACCACCTGCTTGCCGTAGCGCATATCGACCGATCGCAGTGCGGGATATTGCTGCAGCCACTCTCTCAAATGCGCTTGGTAGGCCAGGTAGCGCGCCAGATAATCTGAATCGCCAAAGTGCACGAGCGGCTGGCGAACCGCACCGAGAAAAATGGCGCGCACGTCTTCGGGATCGGACAAATCCACCTGGCTGAGAGTGGAGGAAATGCGTCCGCCTTGCGCGTCGAGCGCGTGAATAAATTGAAGGTACATGGCGATGCGGGCGGCGCGGATCGGCAACGGGTCGGCCGAGGTGATGCCGGTCAGCACGGGAAAGGAATAGTGTTGCGAGGCGGCATCGGGCAAGTCGAGCAGAATGCCCTGATCGTCGACCAGACGCACCGTGTAGCCGTCGAGCGCAAAGGCGACAGGCGTGCGCTCCACCAGGTTGACGCGTATCTGATTGGGCCAGAGACGCATCACGGTCGCCGACCGCACCCACTTGATTCCTTCCAGCTGAGCTTTTCGATGGGCCAGCGGCATGCGAAAGATGCTGTGGCTGACATCGGGCTCGAAGAATGCTGTTGCCTGAGATCGAGTGACGACGCGATTGCCGCTAACCTGGATGCCCTCCGTCGATTGCAGAATGAAATGGCGGTTCTGAAATAAGAAAGCCTTCACGGTGAGACCAGCCATCGCAATCAGGCCGCAGACGGCGAGGACGACGAAGAGTCTGAGCAGGCGAATCCAGCGAGAGCCAAACCCGAATCGAGAGAAGAAGCGTGATCCGCCGCGGCGACGTACCGGGACGCGCCGCTGAGAGCGCAGAAACTGTGTTTCTGCTTCCCGGGTGATCGGCTCATCCAATACAGGGTTGGGAATGTGTGGTATCTCCGCGTTGAATTTTGAGCGAAAGAGGCGGCTAGCCTCCTCATCCTCGAGCAGCCCGGTCCGTCCGTCGCTTCTTGTGTTTTTTGGCACGGCCGTAGCTGGTCGTGAGAGTCGCCAATTCGACTATAACCCGCCTGCAATTTCGTGCGACACTATTTTTCGGTTTTCTTCCGGTTTTTTCCGGATTTTATAGGTTTTTCGTGGAAGCAACATTGGCGCTTGCCGGCGCAAGAGCGGCCAGCACCATCGGCCCAGCCTGGTGAATATTGCCCGCACCCATGGTCAGTACCAGATCGCCGGGTTTGGCGATGTGCACAATTTGATCGACAGCGTCCTCAAAGGAAGGGCTATAGCGCACGTCCGCGCCGTCCATCGCTTTGACCAGCGTAAGCGCGTCGACGCCGGGGATGGGCGTTTCGCTGGCTGCGTAAATATCGACCACACGAACAACATCCGCAGCCTGAAAACAATCGCGAAATTCATGCAGCAAGTCGCGCGTGCGGGTGTAACGATGCGGCTGAAACAAAACCAGAATGCGCTTGAATCCGCATTGACGGGCGGCTTCCAGCGTGGCGCGAATTTCTGTAGGGTGGTGCCCGTAATCGTCAACCACAGTGACGCCGCCCACTTCTCCCTTGCGCTGAAAGCGGCGCTCGACGCCGCCGAAATCCGCGAGCCCGGCGGCAATGTGCTCCGCGGAGACGCCCAGCTGAATCCCGATGGCGACAGCTGCGGTAGCATTTCTCAAGTTATGCAGGCCGGGCACGGAAAGCGTGAACGGACCGAGCGCTTCGCCCTTGCGATGCACCAGAAATTGCGACAAGCGGCTCGGCTGGACGCCTGCTTTATTTTGCATGACCTCCAGACGAAAGGCAGCTTCTGGAGCCAGACCGTACGTGAAAACCGTGTGGCGCACGCGCGGCAGCAGCGCCGCAAGTTTCGGGTCATCCACACAAGCTGTAGTCGCGCCATAAAACGGAACGCGATCCATGAATTCAAGGAATGCGCGCTCCACATCCTCCATATCACGGTAGCAATCCATGTGTTCGCGGTCGATGTTGGTGACGACGGCCAAAATCGGGGAGAGTTTGAGAAACGAGCGGTCACTCTCGTCTGCCTCTGCAACCAGATACTGCGAACGCCCCAGACGCGCGCTCGATCCCATTGTTTCCACACGCCCGCCGACGACGACCGTAGGATCTAAACCTCCGGCAGCGAGTACTGCGGCAATCATGGAGGTGGTGGTGGTTTTGCCGTGCATGCCTGCAATCGCGACCCCGTATTTCAAGCGCATCAGCTCCGCCAGCATTTCCGCGCGCTGGATTACAGGAATGCACTGGGCGTGCGCCGCCAGGACTTCAGGATTTTTCGAACTGAGGGCGGAGGTGGTCACGACAACATCCGCGCCGGCAATGTTGGAGGCAGCATGGCCTTCAAAAATGGTGGCGCCCAGGCTGAGCAAGCGGTCAGTAATTGGCGAACGTTTCAGGTCAGATCCGGAGACGCGGTGGCCAAGGTTCAGCAGAATCTCGGCGATTCCGCTCATGCCGATGCCGCCAATGCCTATGAAATGTACGTGCTGCGTGCGGATGAACATCTCTGAATGGGAACCCAGCCTCTACTGTAGCAGCGAGGCCGTGGTGGAAAAGCCGATCGCAAGCCGCCGAATTCGTCAACGGGGACATCCAAATTCGAATCCGGCCATGGCGCACGCCATCCAATACACAGCACAATCAGTAGGTGCTGAAAGCAGCGGACGACCAGCGTGAAATGTGTCGAAAAGACCACAACTTTTTGGCTGGAAATCCGTTAGATTGAGATGAGAGTTGTGAGGGATGGGCGTGATCTGTCGCCTCCTCTGAAGCTCTCCGAGACTCTTCGCTTCTGAAGCCACAGAATTTGGTGGATAGCCGGGAGCGCAGGTCGGGAGAAACGATATGCGTTCTCTTCGTTCCGTTTTGGTTCCCGTACTTGCAGGCGGCTTTATGGTCGCCACCGCGGCGATTCCAGCCCTCGCGCAGGACAACGGATACTACGACAACAGCCAGGCGGCTCCGCAGCAGGATAACGCCCAACAAAACTATAACGGCCAGCCGTATGACAACGGGCAGGCTGCACCGCAGGGATATGATGCGCCCAATGGCCCTTCCTACGAGGGCGGCCCCGGCGGAGCGCAGCCGCAGGCTCAGTCCGACGGACAATACAACGGAGCCGTTCCACCTCCGCCTCCTCTTGATCAAGCGAACAGCCAGGATCAGGCAGACAGCCAGGACGCTGGCCGGGCCGCTGTGCAGGAAGTTGATTCCGCACCGCCTCCCTTCCCGATCGACGCCTATGATCAGCCGCCGATGCCGGGGGACGGTTACATCTGGACTCCTGGATACTGGGCCTGGGATGGCGGTTGGTATTGGGTTTCAGGAGTATGGACCTACCCGCCGTATGTTGGAGCGTTGTGGACACCTGGATACTGGGGATGGACTGGCGGCTATTATGGCTGGTACCCCGGCTACTGGGGACTCACGGTAGGCTTCTACGGCGGCATTTATTACGGCTGTGGCTATTGGGGCCATGGATATTATGGCGGCTACTGGAACCATGGCCACTACTACAACAATCGCAATGTGAACAATATTCATAACGCGAGCTACCACACCTATGCCGGAGAACGGGGTCCGGGTGGATCGAACGCGCGGCAGTTCCATTCCTCCGCGAACTATGGAACAGCAGGCGGACATGGAGCCACGTATGGCCGCAGCGGAATAACGAATGAAAGCATGGCGCGCAGCAGCAGCTATGGTTCCGTTCGCGGCGGCGCAGACAACAGCTACGGCCGGGGATTCAACGGTGCCACGGCCCGCAGCTACAGCAATTCCATGGGACGCAGCAGCAGTAGCTTTGCAAGCACCTCACCGACACGGGCCTACAACCTGCCGCGCGGTGGCAGCTCGTACGGCGGCCAGAGCTATGGCTCTCGTGGCAGCTACAGCGGGTATAGCGGCGGTTCGCGAGGATTTAGCGGCAGCACTGCCGGAAGCTATGGCGGAGGTTCTCGCGGGTATAGCGGCGGTGGATTTAGCGGGGGCGGTTTCCACGGTGGCGGTGGTGGATTCAGCGGCGGTGGCGGTGGTTTCCACGGTGGCGGCGGCGGTGGACACCACTAATCGAAAATCTTCCGCAACACACAACTTCAACAGCAGCCTGCTCGATGCAGGCTGCTGTTGTTTTGGAGGGGTCTGTGCCATGGATGGAACGGGAGACATCGAAAACATCCGCACCGCTTCGCTCCAACGATCATCGAATTCAAAAAACTCTACCTACCTCGCCTTCCTTACCGAACGCGGTATAAAACGACTCCATGCGATGGAACTTTGGCCTTTATGGTGCCGGCTGTTTTCTCCATCTTGCCGGTCCACAGATTTTCCAGCGAATAACCGCCTTCCTTTTCTGGAAGGCCCACCGCGGACAGACCCACCGAGACTATTTCCGCTTGATGCCCTGTGTTGAACAAGCCGACAATGACGTCTCCGTTGGGTTCCTTCTTAAGGAATACCTGTTGCGTGCCGCTATTGACAATCCTTTTGGCTGCGATCGAATCCTGGTCGACCGCGAGGACAGTGGTGTTCTTCAGGTACTGAAGGTCGACTGAATCGAGGTGAGTGAGATCGACGCCCAGCAGAAGAGGTGACGCCCCGAGGGCCCACAGGCTCAACTGGGTCTGCCGTTCGACGGGCGTAAGTCCGTCGTTGCTTCCATTCCCTACCTCGATGGAGTCATAGTCGTTGAAGCCTCCTGGACCCGCGTACGGCTGCCACTCGGCAACATAGTTAAAGCGCTTCGCGACATCGTTCCAGCTGGTCAGCGGATAGCTGCTGCCCTTCTTCTCGCAGTCATAGCATTCCACGTCGGGTGCGAATTCCCACTGGTTTGCGTACTTCATGAGCGTCGGAGCGATGGCGCGTGTGTAATTTCCCTGGGTGACATCGAGAACCATCGGCCGCCCGCTCTGCCGGATGGCTTCTGACCATGCCTTGATGTCGGGCACGTTTTCATTGGTCATGCCGTCAATCTTGATGTAATCGACACCCCACGACGCGAGCATATTGACCCAGGAGTTGATGAACGCCTGCGCTCCGGGCTTGCTGTAGTCAATGCGGACCATGCCCTTGTAGTTGTTCTCCGCGATCGACGGTTCTGCAATCTGGGCAGCGGTATAGTTCGTGCCTTGAATCGGCGTGTTTTTCACGACGGCCTGTTTGGAGATTCCTGGCGTGACATAGATTCCGAACTTCATCCCGAGGCTGTGGATGTGGTCAGCGACGACCTGGATTCCATTGGTCCCTCCATCGGACGGAAATCTCGACGCGTCGATGACCCAGCGGCCATAGGAGTCGACGTTGGGACCTTGAGGGCCCGGACACTGCTCCCAGAAATCGTCAAGGTTGATGTATTCGTACCCAAGCTTCTGCAAGCCGGAGTTTTGCATGGCGTGCGCCTGGGCTTCGAGCTTGGCTGCCGTCGGTTGCTCACGAATGAAGCTCCAACTGCTCCATCCCAGCACCGGCTTACGTTCGAGGCCATTATCCTCTGCTCTGGCGTTCTGCAAACCAACGGCTAGAGCGCCAACGATCACAAATACGGCCACCATTGCAGCTGTAAGAGTCTGTCTACATTCCTTCATAAGAACTATTCCTTCTCTGCAGCAATCTATTCTCAGCGAGATCGGCGGTTGTTATTGCATCGGCAGGGGAGCTTTGCTGCTGAACTGCCCGATCAACGCCGCGATCGCAGCAGCCGCGTCCGCATGCGCCAGGCCGCGAGCTTTCTGAGCCATCGCAGCCAGATCTTCGGGATCCTTCAGGAGCCGAATCAGTTCGTCCAGCAGTCGCTGCGGTGTCAGTTCCGCCTCCTCGATCATGACGGCGGCGCCCGCCTGCACAAATACTTCGGCATTGCATCGCTGGTGATCGTCGGCGGCACGTGGAAACGGGATGAGCAGAGAGGGTCTACGGGCTGCGGCCAGTTCCGCCATGGTGCTGGCGCCGCTGCGGCACAGTACCAGGCTGGCAGTTCCAAAGCGTGCCGCCATGTCATCGAGGAATGGCTCCACCTTCCAGGAGTCGGCCCACTTGCCGCGCAACTCCGGCGATTGAAGGTAAGCCTGCTCGGTTCCCTCCAAATGTCGGGCTCCACTTTGATGAAGGATGGTCAGGCCGGGCACCGCGTCCAGCAGATCGGCAACGATCTGCGGAGTGATGCGATTAAGCATGCGCGCTCCCTGGCTGCCTCCGAAGACGAGAAGTTGCGGAGGCGCGTCGACGGGGCGTGGCGGAAGCTCGAAGAATTCCGGACGCACGGGAATTCCCGTGACATGACCATTGCGGAAATATCGTAAGGTATCGGGAAAGTTGACGGCTGCCGCCTGCACCCATCGACCCACCCAGCGATTCACCATGCCGGGAACTGCATTGGGTTCGAAGGCAACGCGCGGCGTGCCGCTCAAAATGGCTGCTATCATCGCTGGTCCGGAGGCATAGCCGCCGACGCCGAAGACGATATGCGGTTGAAATTTACGCAGCAGACGCCGGCATGCCAACACACCCAGGGGAAGTTTGGAGAGTGTCGCCAACTTCGTCAGCAGATTTACCTGGTTTAGCTGTCCAACTTGGATCAAATCCAAGTGAAAACCTGCGGCAGGGACCAGACGGGTTTCCAGGCCGCGAGCGGTGCCGACAAAGCGGACCTGGGCGCCGTAGGTGTGCACCAACTCTCGCGCCACTGCGAGCGCCGGGATGACGTGGCCACCGCTGCCGCCGCCGGCGATCAGTACACGCAACTTTCCGTTTTCCATGTGCGTCAGTCAATCTCCCTGGTGATATTTAAAAGCACACCCATACTGACTAACGTAAAGAACAGCGACGTGCCGCCCGCGGAAATGAACGGGAGGGCAATGCCCTTGGTGGGAACCAGCGCCAGCACCACGCTGATGTTGAAGAAAGCCTGAATGACAATGGTTGCAGTAATGCCAAATGCGAGGAAGCGTGCGAATGGGTCGGTCGACAGCAACGCGGCGCGCAGTCCGCGATAGGCGAGCAATAAAAACAGCGCGACAACAAACAGCGTCCCGATCAGTCCAAGTTCTTCGGCGATATTCGCAAAAATAAAGTCGGTCTGCGGCTCCGGCAGATAGAAGAGTTTTTGCCGCCCTTCCATCAGCCCTACACCACGAATGCCGCCGGCGCCGACCGCTATCAACGATTGAAGAATGTGGAAGCCGGTGCCGAGCGGATCTTTTTCCGGATTGAGAAACGCGACCATGCGCGCGCGACGCCACGCAACATGGAACAGCATGTAATACAGAATCGGAGAGGCTGCCAGCAGAGCCAGCGCCAGGTACCTGATCTGCGCACCTGCAAGATACAACATCAACGCGGTCACAACGGCACAGACCAATGCGGTGCCGAGGTCCGGCTCCTTCAGGATTAAGGCGATGAATACAAGGCTCGGCAGCGCTGCGGGCAATAGGGCGCGCCGCCAATCCTGCAACTGGTCGACGCGGTTCTGTAGGAACCACGCGAGAAACAACACCAGCGCCGGCTTGGCAATCTCAGACGGTTGAAAGCTGAAGATGCCGAATCGAATCCATCGGTGAGTATGGTGCGAATCGCGCATCAGGAATGTCGCCAGCAACAGCAGTGTGGTGATGGCAACACAGGGAAAGATGACGGATGGGCTGTTGTAATGGCGATAATTCACCCGCATCAGAACCAGCATGGCCAGCAGCCCGACCAGCGCCCATGCGGACTGTCTTATAACAAATTCGTACGGAGACCCATAGGTTGCCTTAGCCATGACCGCGGACGCGGAAAAGACCATGACCAATCCAAACAGCACCAGCAGCAGTGTGATGATGAACAGCCATTTGTCTACGCCGACACGTTTTGCCATGCATCCACACCTTGCCGCGCCAGCACGTATTGTTTAAAACACTGTCCGCGATGCTCGTAATTTTCAAATTGATCGAAGCTGGAACAGGCGGGCGCCAGCAAAACAATTTCGCCGGATTTTGCCTCCGACGCTGCCTGGTCGACGGCGCGCTCCAGAGTCTGACAGCGAATCACATCGACCGTGCCGGCAATCTGGCTCTCGATTTTTTCCGCGGCGGCGCCAATAGTATAAACAGCGCGCACGCGCTCCTTCAGCAATGGGTTTAGCAAGGTGTAATCGGAATTCTTATCTTTGCCGCCCAAGATCAAATGAATCCCGCCGGGAAATGCGCCGATGGCTTTCATGGTGGCATCGACGTTGGTGGCTTTGGAGTCGTTGTAGAACTCCACCCCGCCGATACGAGCGACAAATTCGAGCCGATGTTCGACAGCACGGAAAGCACCCACGGCTTTGCGGATGACGTCGTTGGAAATTCCCGCCAGTTTCGCGGAACACACCGCAGCCAGAACATTTTCGACGTTGTGCTCGCCTTTGAGAGGAATTTCGCTCAGCGGTAGAACCGGTTCCGCGGCTGTCTGCTCGCTGGCGCGCCAAACAACCGCTTCCTGATACACAAAACCTCCCTGCCGCACGGGTCGCCGCGTGCTGAACCAGAAAACGCCGGCTTTCGTTTTGCCCGCCATCGGCTGCGACTCAGAATCCTCGGCATTTAGCACCAGAAAATCTTTCACCGTTTGATTCTCGAAGATGCGTTCTTTCGCTGCCACATAATTTTCCATGGAGCCGTGGCGATCGAGATGGTCGGGCGTGATGTTGAGGATAACGGCAATGTTGGGATGAAATTCGACGATGGTTTCCAACTGAAAACTCGAAACCTCCAGCACATTCCAGGTCTCGGCAGTGCTTGCCGGAACCAGCGCAATGACAGGCACTCCGATGTTGCCGCCTACCTGGGTCGGCTGACCGCTGGCGCGAAAAATATCTCCGCAAAGCGCCGTGGTGGTTGTCTTGCCGTTCGATCCGGTGATGGCGAGAATGTTGCCTTGCAGAAAACGCGACGCCAGTTCCAACTCCCCAATGACGGGCGTTCCAAATCCGCGCGCCTGCGCCAGTTCCGGGGTATCGAGCGGAACTCCAGGGCTGACGACAATCCAATCCTGGCGGCGAAACGTAAGCAGGCCATGACCGCCCGCCTCCACCATCACGCCAACATCAAGCAGTGCGGGCAATTCGTTGGCCAGCGCTTCCACGCTTCGCACATCGGAGACGGTGACTTGCGCGCCTTTTTTCCGCAGAAAAATAGCGGACGCCAGGCCGGACTTTCCCAGCCCCACCACCAGGATTCGCTTGTCCTTTAACTCCATCATCGAAATCAATCTCCGCCGCGATTCGATTGTCCCATGTTTTTTCCGCTCCTGTTTCCCACAGTTTCACACAGTCGCGAGGGCGTCTTCGCGGAGTTAACGCAGTTTCAGCGTAGTCAACGCAAACAGCGCGAACACTAGGGCCGCAATCCAGAAACGAACAATCACTTTCGACTCCGACCATCCCATCAGCTCAAAGTGATGATGGATGGGAGCCATTTTGAAGATGCGCTTTTTTCGCAGTTTATAACTTCCTACCTGCAACATCACGCTCAGCGCTTCCAGAACGAACACGCCGCCGATAAACGGCAGCAGCAGCTCCTGCTTGATGATGACGGCAACCGTGCCAATAGCGCCGCCCAGCGCCAGTGAACCGACGTCGCCCATAAAGACTTCCGCCGGGTGAGCGTTGTACCAGAGGAAACCGATGCTGGCGCCGACCATTGACCCGCAGAAAACAGTCAGCTCAGAAACCAGCGGCATGCGCTGCAAGCCCAGGTAGTCAGCAAACACGACGTTACCGCTGATGTAGGTCAGCGCCGCCAGCGCGCCCGCCGCGATGATGGCACAGCCGATGGCCAGACCGTCCAGTCCGTCTGTCAGGTTAACGGCATTGCTGGAGCCAACCAGCACCAGCACGGTGAACAGCACGAACAGCAGAAACGCCAGCGGACCAAGGTGGGGAATGTGGTGAATGGAATGCAAGACCAGATCGGGACGGAAACGCTTGATGAACGGAACCATCAGGCGCGTCGAGTATTCGCCCTTGCTGCGCAGCAATAGAAGAAACACAGCAATCAGGGAAGCGACGCCGATCTGCGCCGTAAACTTAACCCGTGCGGTCAGCCCCAGGTTGCGCTTGTGGACAACCTTCAGGTAGTCGTCGGTAAATCCGATGCCGCCGAAACCGACCAGCGCCAGAATCGCCAGCCACACCAGCGGATTCGATAAATCGCTCCACAATAATGTAGGCACCAGAATCGCCACGCAGATCAGCAACCCGCCCATTGTCGGAGTGCCGGCTTTCTTCTGGTGATCTTTGGGGCCGTCCTCGCGGATGTATTGGCCAATCTGAAATTCGCGCAGCTTTTCAATCAGGTAGGGGCCGATCAGCAGGCCGATTAGGAGCGCGGTGAGGGTGGCAAAGGCAGTGCGGATCGTCAGGTAGCGAAAGACGCGGAACGCGTGGATGTACACGAATAACTTCTGGTAAAGAAGCCAGTAGAGCAAATGACCTCCGCGCTGCCGTGGTTCCTGATCGTAATTTGTAGAGCGCTTTTCTCAGGCTATAGTAACCGCTGCCGCAACTCCAGCGCGTCACCGCAAAGAAAGTTTCTGCAAATTTGTTCCAGCGTAGACAACTGCGAAGGCTGTTGGACTGGCGCACTATCGGAGTTTCTTCGACCGAAGCGCGATCAGATCCGGCACGACGATCGACCTGCCCGGGTATCAACGCGTGAAATTTTGGATCGCTGAGGGTAAGTAAATGCATGCCGACTTCCCGTTACCTATCATCGGGCAATCAGCACCGGACTTAGCAATCGTACTGGTGTCACCCCAGACTCCTTCCATACTCCAGCTCTCGACCTCAGGTTCGGGGTTCGCTGACGGCTGAGAGAGAGAGGTCACTCGGGTGGGATGACTGAGGACAGGCGCGGGGCCATAATTGGTATATGCCAAGTGAGCAAGATGCGGTTCTGATCGCTGTCTGGGTAGAAAAGGAAGGTGAGGCTCCTTGGTTCGCAGGGGTTCCAGAGCAACCCAGTGTTTATCACCTGCGCTGCGTATCTTCCTCCCAAGAAGTGAACTTTCGTTTCCAAACTGGAAATTTGATCGCCGAGGCTAAGCGGAAGTGCGCGTTGCTGATGGGGCATGGCTTCACCGTGGTCAGAGTGTCCAAACATATCGCGTCCTTTGCGAATTCCGACGGCAATAGTCAACACAATCTCATTCAAGCTGCGATGAACCACCTCGTCGCAGTCTATGAGCAAGGAAAAGAGACGATGGCGGATTACGATGAGACGTTCGCACGAGAGGTTCTCGCATTCGTGGCAAGCAGACACCCGAATCGAGTCCAGATGATGGAAATCAAGGAAGCGACAAAGCCTGAACCTACCGACGGAGAACTGCTGGTAGCACTCGATGCCCTCGCTATAGACGGTTATATCGAGGGGCACGCCCTCCGAGAGTCGTCCTCCGGCAAGAGCAAGTTGGCCGCGATGGCAAACATCCTGAGCACGAAGTTGGGCCGGGAATTCTTAAGGCCCGCGAACAAGATCAACGAGGCCGGAAGCATCAGCAATCTCCACTTTCACGGCCCCGTAGGCGCGGTTGGTCATCAATCTACGGGCAATGTGACCGTGAACCAGCAGTGGGTAACTGCTGCACCCGACCCAGATTGGCATGTTGTTGCTCAGGCCTTCAAGGAAGCCGTCGCAGACAAGGCAAAAGTAGCGTCATCTAGTGAGGACTTCTTGGTCGTTTCCGCGCTCGCGAAAGCCCAGGAAGAAGCAACTCAAAAGAACAAAGCAGGTTTTCTCGACGCAGTCTCCAAGCTCGGCCAGTCAGCCGTGCCCATACTCGCAAGGGCCGGGGCGCACGGACTTGTCAGTTACCTAGAGCAACACTTCAATTGGAAACTAACGTGAGCTTTTCAGTGCGCTAGGACCATGAACTCCTCCGATTGCAATTTTCCCGAATCTGCAGAGATAGATAACGATAAATGCTCCTATCGACAGCCACGATTTTCGATGTGCTCAAAAATCGCCAAAGCAGCTAGGGAGCAATCCACAGCTGATGCTCGTCTGTCCGTAAGCATTATTTTTTAGCGGCCACGCGCTTGCGACAGAAGTCCAATCCAAACTGGCCGATTTGCCATAGCCAGATCATGGCGGAAATGGCCACGACCCACAGCAGTGCGGCGTAAACCGCGTGGTTGATGGAGTTGACGTTTGCGCCATAGCGCGCCGTATCGGTCAACGGATGTTTCAACAGCACCCAGACGCGATGCGGGGCGGTGAACAAGATCAAGGTGGCAATCAAGCCGATGGTCTTGACTGTCATATGTTGCACGGCGCGCGACTTTTGCCAGTTCCCGCGGACAAGATCGATTAAGCGCCAGCCCAGCTGCACCACGTTCAACGCCACAATGCACCAGAAGACCTGTGCCCACACCGGTGCCAGTTGATATGGTGAAACCCGCAGGTAGACGGCGCCAGGACCCATCAATAGATAAGGATGGTTTGGAATCAGCAGCAGCCAAATCAGCCAGAGAAATCCGAACACCACTTCGGCTACGGCGTGTGCGTGGCTGCGCGGGCGTTTGCCTTCGCAGCCTACCTCCTCGGCCGTGGGCAGCGTGCCGGGCGACCAGTCCAACTGGGATACGGCTTTCGCCGGAAATTTCTCTGGCGAGCGGGCCATTGTGTACTCAATCGCTGCAAACACGGCGGTGACCCACGCGGCGGTGATGATGAGAATCCCAGGGGCGTGGAGCACGGCGTCGAATACGGCCGCACCACTGGGAGAACTGGCAACGATCGTCACTGCGTTGACGACCGAGTAGATGACAAGGCACCACAGCAACGCGAGTCGCATCACCCACCAGTACATGGGGAAAATCGTCGGCCCAATCAGGTACTGTTGCGGCTGGTAGCGCGCAGCCATCACCATGGGCGGTCCCAGGTGCTTCAGCCATTCCTGCATTTCCTCTGCGGTGAGGGGCCGGCCGAGATCGGATTCCTTCTCCTCCAACTGAGATTCCAGGTTCGCTTTGAGTTCGGCGAGAATATCGTCCTGCCGCTTCCACGGCAGGAATTTCTTGACAGATAACAGGTACCGATCGAGAAGGTTCATGGCGTTTTCCTAATGTCTTTCCAGAATGTTGTGGATGGATTTGTTCAGCTCACGCCACTCATGCAGCAACTCGACAAACAGGAATTCGCCGTCGTTCGAGAGGCGGTAAAAGCGCTTGTTGCGTTTCTCTTCTTCCCGCCACTGGCTGACCAGCAGCCCTTGGCTTTCCAGTCGCCGCAACAGCGGATAAAGCGTGCTTTCGTCGATTTCGAGGCCATGTTGCGCAAGTGCTTTGCGGAGGGTGTACCCGTAATGCTCCTGCCGCAACTGCGCCAAAACCGCAAGCGTCAGGCAACCGCGACGAAGCTCAAGTCGAAGATTCTCAAATAGGTTTTCGGGGAGAGTCATACTGCTCCTCATACACTGTACATCAACTACTGTATTGCATACAGTGTATGCCGTCAAGTAAATTTAACGGCCCGCTTGCCGCCGGACACCCGGAATGATCTGGCAGGCAATTCAGGTGGAAAGCGGTAGAATGGTGATGCTCCCCTGTGCGCATCCAGCCTCTCGTCCCCGCAATCTGTGCGGTTTTTTAGCCAGAAACGGAATTTTTTTCTTCCTCAGCGGTGAAAATTCCTACAAAGCCAATTAGAATCAATGCGTTATGTCACTTTCTGCCCTTGCATAATCCTTCAACTAGCCTGCATAATCCTTCAATTAGCCTGCATAATCCTTCAACTAGCCTTCCGCCAACCCGCCTATTTCCTCCGCTGCGGTGGGACTGCGCAGCCAAGCGGGCAAAAACTCTGCATTTGGCGTGGTTCAGGCTGTCTTTGAATTGAATGAGCAATCGAAATTTAACAAATCTAGGCCAAGCTCGATGCGACAATCACAACCGAACGGAGGTTTAATCCATGAAACGCCGAATTGTCTTTGTTGCGGCCACCATGTTCCTATTGGCCAGTATTCCGCTCTTTGCCAAGAATGGTTCTTCAGAGGCATCCGTTGACTATTCTTTTTGGGTCGATTACTGGGCTAAACCAAAAGTGGATCTCTTTGGTCCCCAGGAGCAAGCCTTTAACGAAAACGTGCACGAAGTCGCGTTCGCCCATGATCGCTTTGACCACGCTTTGGACGAGACCACCCTCAACGCAAATGTGCAATGGTTGAAAGACCATGAAAATGTTCGGTTCTATGTCGAAGGCTACGCCTCCGCCACTGGAAGCGAAGTCTACAATTTGAACCTCTCCTCACAACGAGCAGAGTGGATCAAGCACGAACTGATCAGCAAGGGCATTGCCGCAGATCGGATCGTGCTGGCGGTGCCGTGGGGCATGATGTATCCGGCTTGCACGCAAGACGTCGAAGAATGCCATGCCAGGAACCGGGTTGTCCGGTTTACTTACGATCCAAATTAAGAGAACAGCTTGGTCGACGACGATCGACAGCGCAGGATGACGACGCTTGTGGGGGCAGCGTCACGGATGAGCGGGGGTGGAGGAAGTGGCGCCAAGCGATGGGTGGGGGTTGGCGAAATAACCGGCGCGAGTGCGGACGGAAAGCTTGCCGAGCCCTTTGGCTTTGGCCTCGACGCGGACGGTGCGATACCCTCCCCGGCTGATGGGATCGGTCGGATGATATCCCAGCACATATTGATGGCGAATATCCTGCGCCACTTCCGCCGCGATGGTGTCAACCTGATCGAGCGACTTGGGAAAGAAGGCGATACCGCCGGTTTCGTCACTGAGCGTCTGCAGGGCTTTGCGGGCGCGATGACTCTGGCTACGGTCCGACTCATCATAGAGCAAGCCGATTGAGTACACGATGGGGCCATTCAGGTCCTGAATGCGCCGCACGGTATCTGCGAGTGTGGCACTGGAGCTGTTGTCCTCGCCATCGGTAATGATGAGAATGACCTGCTTAGGGTGCTTTGCCTGTTTCGCCAGATGATCGGCGGCAGCGATAACCGCATCGTATAGCGCTGTGCCACCCTCGGAGTCAATGTGGGACAGGCCTTTCCGCAGGAGATTGATGTTAGACGTGAAATCCTGATCGAGAAATGCCTCATCGGAGAAATTCACGATAAAAGCCTCGTCCTGCGGATTGGAAGCCTGAATCAGGTCGATGGCGGCGCGATTGACCGCAGCCCTTTTTTGCGCCATGGAGCCCGAGTTGTCGATCAGAATGGCCATCGACACCGGGACATCTTCCTGACTGCAGGAGGAAATCGTCTGAGGCACGTTGTTTTCGTAGATGGTGAAGTCCTGCTTTTGCAGGCTGGTCACCAGGCGCTGATGGCTGTCGACGACGGTAGCGTAGAGAACAACTTCGGTGACTGAAGTCTTGAAGGTGAAGGGTTGATTCTGTGCAGCGCTTACCGCTGGCTGTGGAGTCGCGGTTGCCGCAGGCGCGTTTTGCGCAGAACCGGTCGCGGCCTGCTGACAAAATGCGGGCGAGCCGGTAAGTAGCCGGTAGGCGCCGATGGCCAGTAGCAGAACAAAGTAGAACGGCTTTGCGTTGCGAACCGGCATACGATCCCCTATGCAAAGAAGCTGCCAGGGATGGCCTGCAGCATCTCAAGAATGCACTGTAAGAAAGTCTCGCGGCGTTTGCTTTGATTCCGCTCGCAAGCCTTCTTCCACCATAGTCTTATGTCTGAGTTCCGTCGGCAAGCGCCGAGAGCAGGAGTTGGCCTTTCTTTTCACGCACTCACCAGCCTGTTTCACAAGCAGGCCGCCACCCCTGCGATAGAATCGGGAATAACAGAGTCGCACATCATCCGCTCGCCGAAGCGAGTTGCGCCTGAATTGACAGGAGTTCGACCTTACCATGGCTCGCATTTATCCTTTTCGCGCTTTCCGCTACAATCCCGGACTGGTCCGCGCTGAAGACGTGGTGACCCAGCCGTACGACAAAATTTCGCCAGCCATGCAGCAGTCGTATTACCAGCGCAGCCCCTACAACCTGGTGCGCGTGATTCTTGGACTGCCGGAATTGTTCGATTCCGAAGAAAACAATGTGTATACGCGGGCGGCTGAAAACCTGACCGAGTGGCGGAAAGAGGGTGTGCTGAGCCAGGATAATGAGGCGGCGATTTACGCCTACAGCCAGCGCTATGAGGTTCCTGGCGCGCCGGGAACGATAGAGGAGCGGCGAGGTTTTATCGCACTGGGCGAGCTGGTCGACTACAGCCAGGGAATTGTGTTTCGGCATGAGCGAACACTGGCCAAGCCGAAGTCGGACCGTTTGAACCTGTTGCGGGCGACGCGGGCGCATTTTGGCCAGATTTTCATGCTCTACTCTGACCCAGGATTGACGGCGGAACAACTTCTGTTTGCCAATCCGCCCACCCCCGATATTGAAGTGACGGATGAATATGGGGTGCTGCATCGCGTCTGGAAAGTGTCTGAGCCGGGCAAGATCAACCTGCTGCTGAGCGCCATGCAGAACAAGAAACTGATCATCGCGGATGGCCATCATCGCTATGAAACTGCGCTGAACTACAGTCGCGAACACGCGTCGCAGGCAGCCGATGCGCGGACGGAGCGTCCAGCAGGAAACTTGCCGCAGCCGCCGTATCCCGCAGCCGCCGCGATGATGACGTTTGTGAACATGGATGCCAAGGGTCTGACGATTTTGCCGACACATCGGGTGGTTCATGGGCTGAAGGATTTTGAAACGGCGAAGTTTCTGAAGCGGGCGGCGGAGTATTTCGATGTGCGACCGCTATCGCACGCTCTGGATGTTCCCCAAATTCTGTGCCGGCTGGCAGAGGCGGGTAAATCCGGTACCAGCTTTGTCGCGGTAACGCGAACCGGCAATCATTTGCTGACGGCAAAGAAGGCGGCTGTCGAAGCTCGTCTGGCCGATCAGCCAGAGCGTCAACGACGTCTGGACGTGGTGCAGCTGCACTCCATCGTGCTGGAGGACGTGCTTGGGATTTCAGCGCAGGCGGTACTGGATCAAACGAATCTGCGCTATGTGCGCGAGGCCAGCGATGCCATGCAACAGGTACGCGCGGGGGATGCGGAGATTGCATTTCTGATGAATCCGGTGACTCTGGACCAGTTGCGGGAAGTGGCATTCGCAGGCGACGTAATGCCGCAGAAGTCGACCGACTTTTATCCAAAACTGTTGAGCGGTCTGACCATCTATGCGTTGGATTAGCCAGGGACAGACGACGGAGACAAAACGGCTGACACAAGGACCGCAAGAATCGCGACGCGGCGGTTGGGCAGGGCTATCTCGTTCGGCAGCGATTGGAATATTGTGTGGCTGCTGCGTTTGGGCGACGCAGGCACAGCAGTCGCAAACACAGACAGGCACACAGCCCGCTGCAACTTCACCTTCGTCATCATTACAGTTGCCGACCGCTTCGCAGGCGACAGCGGCCCAGGCGAACATTCCGGCCGCTACACAGCCGCGACCCACTGAGTTGCGATATCTTGTGCTGCTGGATCCCGCCCACGGTGGGACCGATACTGGCGCGATGCTCGATCCGGCGACTCCGGAAAAAACCTATACGCTGGCGCTTGCGGAGCAATTGCGAGCCGCTCTGAATGCGCGCGGAGTCCGCACCATTCTGACGCGTACTGCGGACGTGACGCTCAACAACGACGCGCGTGCAACGACCGCAAACCGTTCCCACGCATCCGCCTGCATCTCGCTGCATGCGACCTCGACGGGAAACGGCGTGCACCTGTTTACGTCGTCGCTGCCTGCGATGACGGAAGCTGATCCTCGACGCGCGTTCTTGCCCTGGCAGACAGCGCAGGCGGCCTACGAAACCTCAAGTTTGCGGCTGGAGTCGGACGTCGATGCAGCCATGACACAACAGCACATTCCGGTGCTGATCGCGCGGACTTCGATCCAGCCGCTGGACAGCATGGCGTGTCCGGCGGTTGACGTTGAGGTGGCTCCGCTCGATGCAAACACGCCGTTGAGTGACGCTGGATATCGACAAAAAGTTGTGGACGCGCTGGATGCCGCGTTGGTCGCATGGCGCGGCGATTGGAGGCAGCAGCCTTGATCCCGCGCTACCAGAAAGTGATCCTGTGGGTGCTGCTGGTCAGCTCCGTGCTGATGGCGGCGTATTTGATTCGGATGCGTGCGCGTGCCCAGGACCGGCTGGCCGCGATTCCAGATTCCGCGCCGATGCCGATACCGGTCGAGACTGCGCCGGTGCAGGTGACGCTGCTGATCGCAAATGACGAGGACGGATCACTGGCGCCGGTCGAACAGCAGCTTGCGTTGCCGGCTGAAACCACCACTCGCGCTCGAACACTGCTGAATGATCTTTTCGCAGAATACGCCGAGCCGAGCTCGCCGCATCCGCTGGCGCCGGTCATTGCTGTGGATGACGTGTTTCTATTGCCGGTTCCGGACTCGAACGCGGCGCATCCGCAACAGTTGGCCGTCATCAACCTGGACGGAAGTTTCGTCGGCCATCATCCATCGGGAATTCTGGTAGAGAACCTAACCTTACTGTCTATCTTAGGAACGCTGCACGCGAATTTTCCGCAGATTGCGCAGGTCAGATTTCTGGTCGATGGACATCCACGGGAAACGCTCGCCGGCCATGCGGACCTGAGCCGAACGTATTTGACTGCGAACGATGTACCTGAGACGGGGGGGTCAAATGCACCGACTTCGCAAAATGCAAACTCGCCCGCGAAACAACCCGCGGAGAGCCAACCATGACGGTACCTGACAAGATTCGCATTGGCGTGTTCGATTCGGGATTTGGCGGCTTGACCGTGCTGCGCGCATTGTTGCCACAGATTCCGACTGCGGAATTTTTCTATCTTGGCGATACAGCGCGACTGCCGTACGGATCAAAATCGCAGGCAACGGTGGCGCGCTATGCGGTCGAGAGCGCGCAGCTACTGGAATCCTATGGGGCGGATTATTTGGTGATTGCGTGCAACACCGCCAGCGCGTTGGCGCTCGATTCAATCAAGTCGGCCGCACATGTGCCAGTGATTGGTGTCATCGAGACAGGCGCGGATAGCGCCGCAGCTGCGAGTATAACTCGCAACGTGTTGGTGCTCGCCACGCAGGCTACCGTCGACAGCCATGCCTATGCGCGCGCCTGTGCTGCGCATGGCCTGTGGAGTGTCGAAAAGGCCTGTCCCTTGCTGGTTCCGCTGATCGAAGAGGGATGGATCGATTCTGATGTCACGCGCGAGGTGCTTCGGATTTATCTGGAGCAGGCGCAGATGGAAGCGAAAACAGCTGGGATGGCGCTTGATACTGTGCTCCTAGGCTGCACGCATTATCCGCTGCTGCGCGGCTTACTGCGCGAATCCTTACCGATAAACGTAACGATTCTCGATTCCGCGGAGAGTACTGCGCAGCGCGTGCACGCGCAAATAGCAAGCTTGAATTCCTTACCGGAGAGCGTTACGGATGCAGAAAAGGCAAGCAACCCTGTGTGCCATTTTTTTGCAACTGATTCAGTTGAGAAGTTTCGTACCCTGGGCAGCCGATTTCTTGGCCGGCCGATTGAAAAGGTCGAACTGATCGATCTCGGCGGATAAATCGAGTGGACTGGTATTCTGCGTAATGCAGTCGCCTCGGCAACCTAACAAGCAAGTACGGAGGAAGCATGTTGCAACTGAACGGTCGCATCGCGGTGGTTTTCGGTCTGGCGAACAAACGCTCGATTGCGTGGGCCATCGCGCAAAAACTGCACGAGGCTGGATGCAAGCTGATCATCGGCTATCAAAACGACCGCCTGAAGCAGGAGGCGGAAGGGCTGTTGGCAGACCTGCCTGGGGCTGAGGCGATGCAGTGCGACGTTTCAAACGATGCCGAAATTGCAAGTGTCTTTGAAGATCTGATGCAGCGGCATGGCAAGCTGCACATACTGGTGCACTCGGTGGCGTTTGCGCCGGCGGAAGACCTGAAGGGTGATTTTCTTCAGACCACGCGCGAGGGTTTCCGCATTGCGCACGATGTCAGCGTGTATTCTCTGATTGCCTTATCTCGTGCGGCTGCGCCGTTGATGACGGAGGGCGGCAGCATCATGACCATGACCTACTATGGCGCGGAAAAAGTGGTGCCGCACTATAAGGTGATGGGCGTGGCCAAAGCGGCGCTGGAGGCGACGGTTCGATACCTTGCCAACGACCTGGGGAAGCAGAATATTCGCGTGAACGCCATCTCTGCCGGACCTATCAAAACCCTGGCTGCGCGCGGCATTGGCAATCTCGGCGACATGCTGAAGTACCATGCGGACCGCGCGCCATTGCATCGCAATACGGAGCAGTCGGAGGTCGGCAATACTGCCGTTTTTCTGGCGTCGGATCTGGCTTCCGGAATTACCGGCGAAGTGATCCACGTCGACAGCGGTTACAGCATCATCGGGTTTTAAGAGACGGTTTTCGGCGGATGTAACGTCAGCGTGATGCGGCGTTCGTCGCCATGCAGGGTTTCAATCACAATTTCTCCGTCGCTCCGCGCAGTCACGGAGGGAAATTTTTCTCCCCACTCAATCAGTAGCACGCTTTGCGGCGTCATCAGTTCTTCCATCCCGAGCGTGTCCAACTGGCGCTGATTTTCGATTCGATATAGATCCAGGTGATAGAGCAAAATGGACTCGCCGAGTTTCGCGTGCTCCACGCTGCGACCCGCATATTCATGGATCAACGTAAAGGTGGGGCTGGTGACTTCTTCCGGCTCCGCGGCACCCAGCGCGGCGGCAATTCCCTTCACCAGCGTGGTTTTCCCAGCGCCTAAACCGCCGCGCAGCAGCACCACTTTGGGTGGGTCGAGGAGCTTCGCCAGTTCTCTGCCCGCCTCAATGGTTTCCTCGGCAGAGTGAGTCGTGAAGACGTGAACATTTTCGCTACCAGGTTGTGCGTCGCTCACCGCTGTCCCTCCTGAAGCCAGGTAAAGTTGTCACGATCGAGGGGAGTCTGAATCGCCTGCGAGAGATGCTGCAACATTTCTGTCGCCAGCATGGTGTGCTCGTCTCGCTCGCGCACAAACAGATCTGCCGCTGCGCCATGCAGCCAGACGGCACACTCCACGGCTTGTTGGATGCTTTTTGGAAATTGCGCGACCAGGGCGGCGACCACGCCGGTGAGAATATCACCGCTGCCGCCCTTGGCCATTGCAGGATTGCCGCTGGTGTTGACCGCGATGCTGCCGTCGGGATGCGCAACCAGCGTACGCCAACCTTTCAGTACCAGAGTCACGTGGTGTTCGGTCGCAAAGCTGCGCGCGGTCGCGAGGCGATGCCGTTCAACATCGGCGATGGTGCACCCCAACAGCCGCGCCATTTCCCCAGGGTGCGGCGTGAGGATCAAGGGGCGCTTCGATCCGTCGAGCAAATGGGTGCGGCCTTCAAATGCATTCAGTCCGTCGGCGTCGAGCACGATCGGCAGCTCGGAATAAAGCACCAGTTCGCGAACAAATTCCGCTGTCTCCGGCTCACGGCCAAGACCGGGACCGATAGCCAGCGTCGTCATTCTGTGGAGCATTTTCTCCATCTTCGATGGATCGATATTGTTCAGCGAAATTCCGCCACTGGAGGATTCTTCCAGTAATAACGTCATCAGTTCTGGAGCGAAGCCGGCAACGATGGATGCGATGTCACGAGGAACCGCGGCCGTGGTGAGACCTGCGCCAGCACGCATAGCTGCCAGCGATGCCATCGCAGCCGCGCCACCTTTTCCTGGCGATCCACCGACGACGAGCACGTGACCGAAGCGGCCCTTGTTGGAGTCGAGGGCACGCGGCTGCTCGATAATTTTTTTCGATGCGCCGGTCCAATGGAGGCCAGCGTTCGATATGGCAAGGTCGGCCGGTGAACCGATTTGCGCGACGGCCACCGGGCCTCGAGTCAATGCTCCGAAGACGTGCGCCAGTTTGGGTGCGGTAAAGGTGACGACCGCGTCGGAGCGGAGAGCATCGGGCGCGGACATTGCGGTTGAGTCAGCATCCCAGCCGGTGGGAAGATCGACGGAAACCACCGGAGCGGGATGGTTGGCGAGTTTATTTTTCAGCGCAGCTGCGACTCCGCGCAAAGGCGGATGAAAACCGGTGCCAAGGATGGCGTCAATCAAAAGCTCCGCATCGTTGGAATAACTTTCAAATATGGCGCGGGACAAATCCTCTTCGGCGGTGACGGTGACCAGGCTCTCCATCAATTGTCGCGGTAGCTTCTCGTACGCCTCTCGCGCTTCCGCCTGCAAATCTTCCGGCTTAGCCAGCAGAACGATGCGAACCTTTCTGCCCGCGGCATCGAGATGACGCGCCGCCACCAGACCATCACCGCCATTATTGCCTTTTCCGCACAGCACCAGGATGTGTTTCTGCGCAGGAAATTCGCGCGCCACAAAGACCGCGACTCGAAAACCGGCAGCCTCCATCAGGCTCTGCCAGGAGATGCCTACGCGCTCGACGGTGCGTTCATCGCACTGGCGCATTTCAGCTGCCGTCAAAACATCCATGTTGCCGTTGTACGCGAAGGCCCGTGAATTATGCAATCGGCGGTGGGGGTAACGTACGGTAGAAAGTCATCTGCGGCGATTTTCGAATCGGGTATTACCTTTCTTGGCAATGTTGGCGGGGGCGAGATCCGGCTAAAGTTCCTCGAAATTCCGTCGACAAACGAAGTAAGGAAGGCTGGATCGTACAGCGAAAGGGGAACCGATGCAGATCAGCAGCATTTCATCGATGCCATCGATTGGGGCGAGTGCTTCGGCACCGGCCGCGCCAAAGCCAACCAGCTCCACGACCACTTCATCGACCAGTGCTGCCACAACCCCGGCGACCCAGCCGTCCAGCGCTGCGGTCTCCGCGCAAAGTTCGTCCCACGGGTCAAGCTCGGCACAGAACGCGGGCAGCAGTGCACAGGAGGCTGCGCTATCAGCCGTCTATTCCGACACGGTGGGGGACAAGAACTACTCGGGAAGCGTGGCGGAATCGAATGGCGTGTACGTAGCGTCGGTTCCGAACCTGCCAGGGGCCAGTGCCAGCGGATCGAGCGTTCAATCGGCAGAAAACAATCTTAATGTGGTCATTGATGCGCTCGTCTGATCGAGCCGTGAGTCGATGGTTCGGGCGACGGGTCCTTCCGTTTGTCAATATGAGCTTTTTCTAATTCGTCCGGCCAGCGGCTGGCGCGCCGGTTGCTAGGGTTTGCATAGGAGCGGCATATGCACATCCACGGTAACCATATGCAGTTGCAAGCCGCGAATTTTCAGTCAGCTGCCGCGACGCAGAAAGCGGCCGCCGCGCGACAAGCCGCCGATGTGCGTGGCCGGTTGATGAACAGCAGTCTGGAAATGGACAGCGAGGTGAGTCCCGAGGCGAGTTGGATGTTGGGCCGATGGCCACAGGGGAGTTCCCGTGGACAGCAAGGCCAGTACCAGAGCGATTCCAGCGCATCAGCGGAATCCGGGGCTGACGACGCTGGGCAGACGGACGCGCCTGTATCCGTCTGGGCCTGAGCGGTTGCGCTTCTATCCGGGATTGTCAGTAAATGCCCACGTTCTCGACGGTGCATTCCTCGCGCTGGCGCATTTCCGCTGCGGATGAAGCATCCATGAGCCCGGTGGTATGCAACGGGATGTGAGTTGCGCAATCGGATCGTTTTGATACACTACCGGTCGCGCGTTCTAAAGCTCGTGTCCCAACATTCGTTGTTATATTCGAGTAGACATGATGTGTCTTCTCCTTTTATCGATAGAGCCTGGGCCGCCGACAAATACATTCGGCGTAATCGTTCAGCTCGTGACTGGTTTAATCTGGCCATTAATTCTATTGGCTTTTGTGCTAACGCAACGGGGAGTTCTTAGCCGATTGTTATCTTCTTTAGCTTTACTTGCTGAATCCGCCAATAAAATCAAGTTATGGCAGGTTGAGATAGAAAGGGACATCAATCAGGAGGTCGATAAGGCTGGCAAGGCCTCGCAGAGTGCGCTTCATACAAAACCGGACATTCCAAAACGAGATGTGCTGTCTGCTGCAAGAGTGGAAACTCTTGTAGGGACGTTTC
The DNA here is from genome assembly GCA_035502695.1 of Acidobacteriaceae bacterium. GTDB lineage: Bacteria > Acidobacteriota > Terriglobia > Terriglobales > Acidobacteriaceae > JAKAAZ01. The sequence continues at coordinate 21,946 of DATJUD010000014.1, read as the reverse complement.
CAGACTCACCCGTACGAGATGAAATTCTAAATTCGGTGCGGCATAAAATGTACTATTTGGCTGACCAATATGACGACATTCGCGCAAGCATGACATCGGGGGATGAACGAACTATAGCTATGAATGGGATCGCCGCACAAATGCGAGCGCTTGCTATCGCCGCCAAACCCTGGCTTAAGGAGTTCAGCCGTAATGAAAGCTCAGCAGGTACCCGACTCTGCGCGATAACTATCCTACAAATGGCTCCAGATAGGCGATACGTAGATTGGCTCGGGGAGCGCTTTACGAGCGAGCAGCCATTCATTTTCTATCACGCCGCGATAGCGCTGCTGGAAGCCGTGCGAGCATTCGGAATTGAACAACAACAAAAACTGGATGCTGTGATAACTGGCGCCCTTGAGAAACTACGAGCATTTAAAGGGGGAACTCCTGACTACGGTTCGATCAATATTCTCCAAATGGCTTTACAAATGCTAGAGAGCCATTCCGAATCAACCGACAGATAAGGCTGCGGTAAATTCGGAATGGCTCCTGAAACAGTTAAAAGCAGTGCTTTTGACTAGAGAAAGCCAATGCGTGGATTCTTCGCTTCGCTCAGAATGACGAACCTGTTCCTCTATGCAGCTGAGACAACGCTCTAAAACCTTGAGCGGAATTGGTTGGCGCGGTTGAATTCTTCGCGCAGCTCGGGTTGCTTGAGATTTTCGCGGATGGAAGCGAGGCGCTGCTCGAGTGCCAGCAGGGCGGTGGCGATGGCTTCGTCGCTGGTCTGGGCGATATCCCGCCACATGGAGTACGGGCTGGCGCCGAGGCGCGTCATCTCATGCATGGCGCGGCCGCCGATGGCCCGCAGTTGAGCCGAAGAGCTGTCGAGCTTCCCTTTTCCTTCGGAGTCATCGGGAAATGTATCTTCCAGCAACGCAGCCAGCGCGGTTCCCAGCATCTGCGGCAGATGACTGGCCCAGGCGCAGATTTCATCGTGGCGCACGGGATCGAGATCCAACATGCGGCAGCCCATGCGAGCCACCCAGTGCCGCCACTTCTCGGCGCGCTGCTGGCCTGCGGTGAGATTTTCGCGCGCTTGGTTTTCTTTTTCGGAAGCCGTGAACAACCAGACCGCGCCCTGAAATAAATTCGCGTCGGCGTTGGCGGCTCCAAATACTTCCTTGCCCGCCATGGGATGGCCGGGAAGGAAACAGGCAGCGCCGGGAGCGGAAAAAGCTTCTGCCGCGAGCGCGCAGATTTTTCGCTTGGTGCTGCCGACATCCGTGAGCAGTTGATCGTGACGAAGAACGGGCGCCAACTTCTCGATCCACTCCAGGATGCCGAAGACCGGAGTGGCCAGCAAAACGCAATCGGTTTCGCGCGCGGCGGCCAGCGGATCAGATGTGACAGAGTCGATCGCGCCCTTGTCGCGGGCCGTTTCAGCCTCTTCCGGTGAGCGATCCCATCCGACGATGCTGCCGGCGAATCCATTGGCACGCAGGGCCAGCCCGACGGACGATCCGATCAGGCCGGTGCCAAGGATGGTAATGCTCTGGATGGATTCGGCCACAGTTTGTCTACACTTCGGCGTGCAGCGCAGCTTCGTGGGCGCGCGGGCCAATGTTGCGCCCGACCGCGGTGGCGATAATGCGCAGCTCGTCCATCAATTTTTCAAACTGCTGCGGGAAGAGCGATTGCGCGCCGTCAGAAACAGCCTTGTCCGGATTGGGATGCACCTCCATCAGCAGGCCGTCGCAACCGGCGGCGACCGAAGCGCGCGCCATAGCCGGAACCATATCGCGGCGACCGGTACCGTGGGAGGGATCGCCCAGTACCGGCAAATGGGACAGATGCTTCAATACGGGAAGCGCGGAGATATCCATGGTGTTACGGGTGTAGGTTTCAAAGGTGCGAATGCCGCGCTCGCAAAGCATCACATCATAATTTCCGCCTGACAAAATGTATTCCGCGGAGAGCAGCAGTTCTTCAATGGTGGCCGCGATGCCACGCTTCAACAGCACGGGTTTGCGGATCAGGCCAAGCTCGCGGAGCAGGTTGAAGTTCTGCATATTGCGGGCGCCGACCTGCAGCACATCGACATATGGCAGCATCAATTCAATCTGCGAAATCTCCATGACTTCGCTGACGATCAGCAGCCCGGTGGAATCGCCCACCTCACGCAAGAGCCGCAGACCATCGAGGCCCATGCCCTGAAAAGAGTACGGCGAACTACGCGGCTTGAAGGCTCCCCCACGGAGAAATTTCGCGCCGGCATCGCCCACCAGGCGAGCAATGGTGAACAACTGATCCCGCGATTCAACCGAGCAGGGACCGGCCATCACCATGACCTCTTCGCCGCCTACGGTCACCCCGTTAGGAAATCGAATCACAGTGCCCGAAGGCCGGAAGCCCCGGCCGGCGAGTTTATAGGGCGAGGTGATGCGGTGCGCTTCGGCGACCCCGGCCATCACCTGAAAATCCTGCACATCAAAGCTGGCCGGTTGGCCTACACCCGCCAGGACGGTTTGCTGTGTCCCGGTGGTGCGATGAACATTGAAGCCAATCTCGACCATCCGGGCCACCACATGCTGGATTTCTTCCTCGGTGGCATTATGCAACATAGCGACAATCATTTTGGTTCTCGTTTCGTCGTATTTTCTACTTTGCTGTCTTTCAGCGGATCGTCCGCCAAGGCTGCTGCCAATTCGTCCTTTTGCAGGGTCCGCATCACGTCAATAATGCGCTCGTAAATATGAGTCAGCTCCATATCCGGCAGCGGACCCGGATTGTTTTTGCGCACATTCTCGAAAATTGTCATTTCGCGCGTTGGTTCATAAATCGGCAAGTCGGTTTGGCGTTTCAAACGACCGATGGCCTGCGCCGCCGAAGCACGCTCGCTGATCAATGTCACGATCTGGCGGTCGAGCTCGTCGATCTTCTTGCGCCAATCTGCAATATCCATGTAGCACCCTCAAGACAGGTTCACAAAGTTGATAGCGGAGGCTCGACGAGCTTCCCTGCCGGAAAAAAGATAATGATGTCCATCCTAATTGACTGCGGGCAAATTTTCAGGACACTGGACTCTCGCTGACGACCGGCACGCGCAGCTCCGCAATAAATTTGCCTACCGCTGCAGGCGCCTTGTCGGCGCCAGACTGCTCAATAAGCGCAACAATGGCGCTGCCCACAACGGCGGCGTCTGCGTATTCGGCAACTACAGCGACGTGAGATGCGTTCGAAATGCCGAAGCCCAAAGCGATCGGCAGTTTTGTGTGACGGCGCAAACGTGTGACCAGTTCGCGAGCATCGCCGGCGACCTGCTGCTGCGTGCCGGTGATGCCGACGCGAGAAATTGCGTAGATAAAACCTTCAGAGACTTCTGCAATGCGAGCGAGACGCGAGTCCGGACTGGTTGGCGCGGCCAGGAAAATCGGCTGCAGATGATGTTTCTTGAGGGCGGCGCGATATTCTTCCGACTCTTCGGCGATCAAGTCGATCACCAGGACGGCGTCCACGCCGGCTTTTTGCGCCGCTGCAGCGAATGATTCCAGACCGATGCGCAAAATGGGATTCAGGTAGGAGAAAATGACCAGGCCAACGGAAGGCCGCTGCTTGCGAAGCGAGCCGGCCAGGGCCAGGACGTCCTGCATGCGGGTTCCATTGCGAACCGCCCGCTCACTCGCGCGCTGAATGACGGGACCATCTGCCAGAGGATCGCTGAAGGGGACGCCGAGTTCCAGAACATCAGCTCCGGCATCGATGGCTGCCAACGCAATTTTTTTGCTGGTTTCCAGGTCAGGATCGCCGATGGTGAGATAGACGACGAGGCCTGGGTGATTGTGAAATTGAATGGCCATCGCTTAGGCTCCCTGCAACATCAGTTCGCGCGCCAAGATTCCCATATCCTTGTCGCCGCGACCTGAAACGTTGATTAACAGAATATCGTTGCGGTTCATGGAGGGCGCGATCCGTATCGCTTCCGCGACCGCGTGAGCGCTTTCCAGCGCTGGCAAAATTCCTTCCGTGCGGGCAAGCTTCACCGTGGCCTGCAGCGCAGCTTCATCCGACGCGGAAACATAATCGGCGCGTTTTGAATCGTGCAGCGCGGCGTGTTCCGGGCCCACCGATGCATAATCGAGTCCGGCGGAGACGGAATGCGTGTTTGAAATTTGGCCGGCTTCATCCTGCAACACGTAGGAGTATGTTCCTTGCAAGACGCCGGGTACACCGCCCTGGAACCGTGCCGCATGTTCGCCTAGCTCGGGGCCGCGACCACCCGCCTCCACGCCGATCAATCGCACGTTCTTGTCCGGAATGAACTCGTAGAATGCGCCGATGGCGTTTGACCCGCCGCCGACGCAGGCCAACACAGCATTGGGCAGGCGGCCCTCGGCCTCGAGTATCTGACGGCGCGCTTCGACGCTGATGACGCGTTGAAAATCGCGCACCATCGTTGGATAGGGATGGGCGCCGAGCACGCTGCCGAGAAGATAATGCGTGGTGCGCACATTCACGACCCAATCACGCATGGCTTCGTTGATCGCATCTTTCAGTGTGGCGGAGCCGGCATTCACGCTGCGCACTTCGGCGCCGAGCAGGCGCATGCGATAGACGTTCAACTCCTGGCGACGCATGTCCTCCTGACCCATATAGACGATGCACTCCATGCCGAATAGCGCGCAGACGGTCGCTGTAGCCACGCCGTGCTGGCCTGCGCCGGTTTCCGCAATGATGCGGCGTTTACCCATGCGACGCGCGAGCAAACCCTGACCCAGGCAATTGTTGATCTTGTGCGCGCCGGTGTGCAGCAGGTCTTCGCGCTTGAGATAAATTTTGACGCCACCCAGAGAGTCGGTCAGTCGCGAGGCGTAGTAGAGAGGGGTTGGCCGGCCTGCATAATGATGCAGCAGGTAGGAGAGTTCACTGGCGAACGCTGGGTCGTGCTGCGCATCGGCGTATGCGGCCTCAAGCTCCTGCAAGGCCGCCATCAGAGTTTCCGGCACATACCGGCCGCCATAGCCGTCGAAGCGACCGGGAACGTCTTCCGCCCGGGGGGTTGCAACTGCAGTTCGATTCTGTTCTGCCATTCGATCCTTCTATCGTTGTGTCACTTCTGCAAATTCGACAGCTGCTGCGCGCGACGCACGGATAAACTGCTTTACTCGCAGATGATCTTTTCTGCCGGGAACACTTTCAACACCACTGGAAACATCCACCCCCCACGGTTGCATGGTGTGGATGGCCTGGCGCACGTTTTCCGGTTGCAACCCTCCTGCGGCAATCAAGCGAAGATTTGCAGCGTGCTGACGGAAGGCGGTTCGCGCCGCGCCCCAATCAAACGGAATCCCCGTTCCTCCGACCTTATCGCCAACGCGGGTATCGACAAGTACAGCGCTGGGGCCATCCTCGCTATCCGGCATCGCAGCGAGTGATTGCAATCGACGCGCAAAGCCGGTGGAATCCCTATCGTAGGGCACAACGTAGACCACGCGCACGGGGAGGAATTTTTGTTTCATTCGTAGCCGCAACTCCGACAGGTGCTCGGGTGAATATTCGCCATGGAGCTGCACTCCGGTCAATCCAGCAGTCTCGAAAGTGGCGACAATTTCATCCATCGAAGAGTCTACGAAAATACCAATCTTCTCAAGATTGAATGGAAGCGCACGGGTAATTTCGCGAACAATTTCCGGTGTGACACGACGAGGGCTGGCAGCAAAGACGAAGCCAACGGCATCCGCCTCGGCGTCGACCGCGGCTTTTGCATCTTCGAGCGATGTGATCCCGCAGATTTTTATCCACATAGCGGCCGCCTTACGCGGGGACCTCAGCGGGTGCGACCGGAACGGACAGCAAACGCGTCAACGCCTGCTCCGGATCAGGTTGCCGCATTAATGATTCGCCCACCAAAAATGCATTGAATCCGACGGCTCGAAGGCGTGCGATGTCGGCGGCGGTGTGAATCCCGCTTTCTGCGACACGGACCGTGCTGGTTGGCAAGCTGGAAGCGAGTTCAAGCGAGGTTTCCAGTCGGACTTCAAACGTATGCAGGTTGCGATTGTTCACGCCGATCGCGTCGCAGCCAAGATCGAGGACGCGGGCCAATTCGTCAGCATTGTGTACCTCGCACAATACATCCAACTGCTGCGCGTGAGCGGTGTTCGTCAGCCGTTTCAGGGCAGAATCGTCCAGTCCGGCGGCAATCAGCAGAATTGCATCGGCAGCGAAGGCGCGCGACTCGAGAATCTGGAATTCATCCACGATAAAGTCCTTGCGCAGACACGGAATGGTGACCGCGTTCGAAGCCTCTTCCAGGTTGGCAGGGGTGCCCTGAAAAAAATGCTCTTCCGTCAGCACTGAAAGCGCGGCAGCTCCTGCATTCGCGAGACGAATTGCGAGAGAAGCGACATGAAAGTCAGCTCGAATGAGCCCTTTGGACGGCGATGCTTTTTTCAATTCCGCAATGATGGCAGGTTGCTCGGTGGCGCTACAGCGCAGCGCGGCGGCAAATCTTCTGGGGACATGCGCGGCTGCGCGACGCTCCAAATCAGCCAGATTCGCCGACTGCTTGCGCCGCTCCAGATCGCGCCGCGTAACCGCCAAAATTTCATCCAAATGCGTGGCCATAGGCGTTCGCTACCGAGTCTTTAGTATAGCGAGCCGCGGAAGGGTTTCGATACTGGGCGATATTGTGGCTGTACCTAGTGTCGAAACAGCGTTGCGGTTTCAATCCACAGATGATTGCGTCTGCTCAACATCGAATGCGCGTGTCAGGAAAACATGAGAGAGCGCTGAGCATCCAACCGAATTAAGGACAGAAAGCTGGAAGAGATGTTGGGACGCGGGCGTTCCGCGTCTTCTATCAACACACAACGAGCTTTGAAATGAACCCCGCAAGTACGATCCGACACTTCAAAACTTCGAAAGGAAAACCTATGAAATTGATGTCAGCGAATATCGAAGACCTCCGCACCCTTTACATTAGCAATTTGAAGAAGACGCTAGACATGGAGCAGAAGATCACCAAGGCGCTTCCAGATCTGATCGAGAAATCCACGGACTCTGAATTGTCCTCGGCATTTCGCACGCACCTGGAGGAAACCAAGGGCCATGTGGCCAAGGTACAGCAGCTGGTTCAAAAGAATGCCGGCAAAGCCGAAACGGAGACCTGCAAGGTGATTGACGGACTCACCACGGAAGCTTCGGACACCATCAAAGATGTGACCGACCCAACAATCCGCAATGTAGCTCTGATCGGCGCCGGCCAGCAAGTGGAGCACCACGAGATTGCAGTCTATGGAACGCTGCGTCGCTGGGCCGATCTGCTCGGCCTCACCGATGACGCACGAGTGTTGCTATCGATTGAAAAAGAAGAAGCTAACGCGGACAAGATCCTGACTCAGATTTCTGAGCGGGTCAATGTTCAAGCCGCCGCTTAACTTCATTAACCGAGTTTTCCAGGGTCGGCGAAGTCGTCCTTGTCGCCCTGGATTTCTCACGCTCCTCTGCAAAACCGCATATTTCAGTCAACAATTCATCAAATTTTTCATTCCCGATCCATCGCGAACACGCCTCTGCGCATCCCAATAGGGCTCGATTTGTCTTGCGCGAGCATTGGGCAGGGCTGAATCTTATTTGGCATCCAATCCGTCTATTCCTCCATTGCCGCAAAACCATCTCGTACACTTGAATCTGCGCTGCCCGTGGAACCTTGCCGCGACGTTAAAAATACGCTGGAAAGCGAACATTATTGAAATGGAAAAGGACGAATTGGCACAAGAAGCTCCTGCTTCGCACGTTGGGCTGGATCATCAATTGCCCCCTCCCAGACCGGAACCGCACCGCTCGCACACGGTTCGTATTCTGATCTGGGTCTTGATTCTGCTGCTATTTGGAGTTCTTTTCTGGGTCATCCTCCGCCATCAGCAAGGAGCGAAAGCGCCTTCTGGCAGAGCGGCGATGATGGGTGGCCCGGTGACGGTCACGGTCGCGACCGCCAAAAAGGGGGACATTGGGGTCTACCTGAACGCGATTGGGACGGTGACGCCGGTGTACACGGACACGATCACCAGCCAGGTGACGGGAATGGTGTCGGCAGTACATTATCGCGAGGGCCAGATGGTCCGCCGAGGCGATCCGCTGATTGATATCGATCCGCGACCCTATCAAGCGCAACTGGTGCAAGCCCAGGGAGCGTTGGAACGCGATACGAATCTGCTGGCGCAGGCCAGGATGGATTTGGCGCGATATCAAGCTGCATGGTCTCGCAATGCAATTGCACGGCAAGTTCTGGAAGACCAGCAAAAACTGGTGCTGCAGGATGAGGGGACAGTCAAAGTTGACCAGGGAACGGTGCAATATGACGAGGTTCAGGTTGGATTTTGCCATCTGACGGCGCCGATCTCAGGCCGCGTCGGTTTGCGGCCAGTCGATCCAGGAAATGTGGTGCAGGCAAACAGCACGACACCCTTGGTGGTGATCACCCAGATTGATCCAATTACGGTTGTCTTTACCATCGCGGAGGATGACATTGGCCAGGTGCTGACGCAGATGCGACATGGAAAAGCGCTTCAAGTCACGGCGTATGACCGCGGGAACGAAGCGAAAATTGCCACTGGAAAACTGCAAACCATCGATAACCAGATCGATACAACCACCGGGACGGTGAAGTTGCGCGCGATTTTTCCAAACAAGAATGACACGCTATTCCCGAACCTCTTCGTCAATACGAAATTGCTTGTAAATACCCTTCAGGGCGTAACCTTGGTGCCGACCTCGACGATCCAGCAGAACGGGGACGTTTCCTATGTGTTTGTGATCCGCAATGGCACGGCGCATATGCAGGATGTAAAGACAGGCATTACGGATTCTCAGGAGACCGTGATAGTACAGGGAGTCAATCCCGGAGATGTCATCGCTGACAGCAGTTTTCAAAAGCTGCAAGACAACTCGAAGGTGGTGCTGTCCAAGACGCCGATTCCGCGCAGCACTAGCGGGACGAACGCTCCGTGAACCCTTCTCGCCCTTTTATTCTGCGGCCGGTAGCAACCTCATTGCTGATGGCGGCGATCATGCTGGTCGGTATCGTCGGCTATACCCAGCTGCCGGTGTCTGCGCTGCCCGAAGTGGATTACCCGACGATTCAGGTGGTCACCTTTTATCCAGGCGCCAGCCCGGATGTAATGGCGACTACTGTGACCGCCCCGCTGGAGCGTCAGTTTGGCGAGATGCAGGGCCTGAGCCAAATGACGTCGACCAGTTCAGGTGCAACTTCGGTCATCGTGCTGCAGTTCAACCTGAGCCTCGACATGGACGTCGCCGAGGAAGAGGTGCAGTCCGCCATCAATGCGGCGCAAAGCTATTTGCCATCGGATTTGCCGGCGCCGCCGATTTATAACAAAACGAATCCTGCGGATGCTCCGATTCTTACTCTAGCAATCACTTCCAAGACCATGCCGCTTCCGCAAGTGGAAGACATGGTTGACACGCGATTGGTTCCGAAAATTTCCCAATTGAATGGAGTCGGCCTGGTCAGCATCAGCGGCGGTCAAAAACCGGCGGTGCGGATCCAGGTGAATCCAGCACAATTGGAATCCTACGGGATCGATATAGAAGCGGTGCGCACGGCGTTGACGCAGGCGAGCGTCAATGCTGCTAAAGGCAACTTCGACGGACCTAAGAAGGACTATCAGATTGATGCCAACGATCAGTTGGTGACCAGCGGTGACTACCAGAATATTGTCGTCGCATATAGGAACAATGCGCCGGTACTGCTGAAAGATGTTGCCAATGTAATCAACGGGGTTGAAAACACCAAGGAAGCTGCATGGATGAACGAAACTCCAGCGGTGATTCTGAATATTCAGCGCCAGCCGGGTGCAAACACCATCAGCGTCGTCAAGAGCATCACGAAGGTGATGCCACAGTTGAAAGCGACGCTACCCGTGGGGATCGATATCACCACGCTGACCGATCTGACGACAGGCATCAAAGCTTCAGTTTCGGATGTGGAATTCGAATTGATGTTGACCATCGTTCTGGTGGTCCTGGTCATTTTTCTATTTCTTCGCAATTTGTCAGCGACGATTATTCCCAGCGTGGCTGTGCCTCTCTCCATCGTTGGAACCTTTGCGGCGATGTATGCGCTGGGTTATAGCCTCGACAATCTTTCGCTCATGGCGCTCACCATCTCCACTGGCTTTGTGGTGGATGACGCTATTGTGATGATCGAAAACATTTCGCGATTCCTGGAAGAAGGCCACTCACCCATGCAGGCGGCACTGGAGGGCGCGGAACAAATTGGATTCACCATTCTTTCTTTGACGGTGTCCCTGATTGCCGTTTTGATTCCATTGCTATTTATGGGAGGAATTGTCGGGCGGCTGTTTAGGGAATTTGCGGTCACGCTGGCCGTGACGATCATCATCTCCGCAGCCGTTTCTCTGACGCTGACACCGATGATGTGCTCCCGCATTTTGCGCCACACGCCGAAGTCACAGCAGGGCCGTTTCTATCAGGCCTCGGAACGCGTGTTTGAACGAATGATTGCGTTTTATGGACGCACGCTGAAGGTGGTTCTGGAGTATCAGGCGGCCACGCTGTTGGTGGCGGTGGGAACGTTGGTGCTGACGATTTTTCTCTACATCATCATTCCCAAGGGATTTTTTCCGGTGCAGGATACGGGCGTCATCCAGGGCATCTCGCAGGCTCCGCAAAGCATTTCATTTACGGCGATGGCCAAGAAGCAACAGGAAGTGGCAAAAGTCGTTCTGCAAGACCCAGCGGTGCAAAGCCTATCGTCGTTTATTGGCGCTGACGGGACCAACACGACATTGAACAGCGGGCGCATGTCGATCAATCTGAAACCTCTGTCGGAGCGCAGCCTGAGCGCCTCCGACGTGATTCGCCGTCTGAACCAAAAGCTGCAAAAGGTGGAAGGAATCCGGCTGTACATGCAGCCGGTGCAGGACATCACGGTCGATGATCGAGTGAGCCGCACGCAATATCAGTACACGCTGGAAGATCCGGACGTTGACGAGTTGAACTTATGGACGAATCGTTTCATCGCCAAGCTGGATCAGCTGCCGCAGCTGGAAGATGTGGCTACCGATCAGCAGACCGGCGGACTCGCAGTGACTTTGGCGATCGATCGTGTGACGGCCTCCCGGCTGGGCATCACACCGGCGACAATCGATAACACGCTCTATGACAACTTTGGCCAGCGCCAGTTCAACACGATGTACACGCAGCTCAACCAGTATCACGTGATTTTGGAAGCGCAGCCTCAATTCCAGCAAGATCCAGAGAAGCTGAACAAAATCTACATCCAGGCGAATGCATCCTCGGGTGCGACAGGAGCAGGTGCCGCCTCGACGTACGCGTCTTCAGCGTCAGCCTCGGCTGGTTCAAACGCGACGACGACCGGTGTACTCTACACTCCATCCTCGGGCATTCTGAACCCGCCAACAACCGTGTTGAGTGCACCCAGCACCAGTTCCTCGGGCGTTAGCTCGCCGAACACAGCGACGAGCACCACGCTCAGCAATGCGGTTCCTCTCAGCGCGTTCAGCCATTTTGTGAAGACAACGGAAGCGCTGTCGATCAACCACCAGGGGCAATTCCCCGCCGTCACGGTTTCATTCAACCTGGCGCCAAATGCAGCCCTGGGCAGCGCCATTACCGCCATTGAGAAAGTGCAGAAAAACCTGCATATGCCGCCCACGATACAGGCTGCCTTCCAGGGAACGGCTGCGGCGTTTGAAAGTTCACTGTCGAATGAGGCGTTGCTGATCTTAGCTGCTCTGGTGGCCGTGTACATCGTTCTTGGAGTGCTGTACGAAAGCTTTATTCATCCGATTACGATTCTTTCGACGTTACCGTCCGCCGGCGTTGGCGCGTTGCTAGCGTTGATTCTGTTTCGGCAGAACCTGAGCGTTGTCGCGATTATTGGCATCATTCTTTTGATCGGTATTGTGAAAAAGAACGGCATTATGATGGTGGATTTTGCGCTGGAGGGAGAGCGGCAGCATGGGAAGAATGCGACAGACGCCATCTATGACGCATGCCTGCTGCGATTCCGACCCATCATGATGACAACGATGGCCGCCTTGTTGGCAGGCATTCCGCTGGCCTTCGGTCATGGTTACGGATCGGAAATCCGGCGGCCGTTGGGCATTGCCATGGTGGGCGGGCTGCTGTTAAGCCAGGCATTGACACTGTATACGACGCCGGTGATCTACATCTTCTTCGACAACCTGGCGCAGCGTTTGGCGCACTCCAAGAAACTGCGCAATGCAGGCAACGAGCCGCAGGCTGGTCCGGCATGAACATCTCTGAACCCTTCATCCGGCGCCCGGTCGCGACCACGCTGCTGACCATCGCGATCGCAATTGCAGGAGCGATTGCGTTCACGGTGCTGCCGGTTTCTCCGTTGCCGCAGATCGACTTCCCCACCATTGTGGTTCGCTCCTCGCTACCGGGCGCAAGCGCCCAAATCATGGCGTCCTCAGTTGCGACTCCGTTAGAGCGTCAGCTCGGCCATATTGCGGGCATCACTGAGATGACCTCCTCCAGCCAGCTGGGAAGCACTTCCATCACACTGCAGTTTGACTTGAACCGCAACATTGACGGGGCTGCCCGCGATGTCCAAGCCGCCATCAACGCGGCGCGCACCTATCTTCCTGCAAACCTGCCCGGCAATCCTACCTGGCGAAAGTCAAACCCGGCGGACGCGCCGATTATGATTCTGGGACTCACGTCCAAGAAATATGACAAAGAAAAGATGTATGACGAAGCTTCGACAGTCATGGAGCAGAAACTCTCCCAAATCCAGGGAGTGGGAGAAGTTATCGTGGGCGGAGCCTCCCTGCCCGCGGTTCGCGTGGATGTAAACCCAACACAGCTGAACAGCTATGGGTTGACGCTCGACAATGTTCGTTCCGTGCTAAGCCTGCAAAACTCCGATCTGCCAAAGGGGCAACTCTCCAATGGATCGGTGACGGCGGACATACTTGATAACGATCAAATCTCAAAGGCCGCACAATACAAACCGCTCATTATCGGCTACCACAACGGCCAGGCCGTTCGGCTGTCCGATGTTGCCACTGTCACGGACGCCGCGCAAGACATCCGCAACGCCGGATATCTGAACGGGATTCCATCCGTCACCGTCATCATCTTTCGCCAGCCGGGCGCCAACATTATTGCGACCAACGAATTGATCAAAAGTCAATTACCGTTTTTGCAGTCCATCCTTCCGCAAGGCATTAAGACAACGGTCGTTCTCGACCGAACGACGACGATCCGGGCCTCAGTGAATAACGTAGAACAAACGCTGATCATCTCGGTGCTATTGGTGATCCTGGTCGTGTTTGTGTTTCTGCGGAACTGGCACTCGACACTGATCCCGACCGTTGCTGTGCCGGTGTCGTTGATCGGTACCTTCGCGGTGATGTACGTCTTTGGCTATAGCCTGGACAATCTCTCATTGATGGCGCTCACGATTTCTACCGGATTTGTGGTGGATGATGCCATTGTTGTGATGGAAAACATTTCGCGTCACCTGGAAGAAGGAATGACGCCATTTGCCGCGGCGCTGAAGGGTTCGCGCGAAATTGGATCGACCATTTTCACGATCAGCATGTCACTGATCGCGGTTTTTATTCCCATTCTGCTAATGGGCGGAATTGTGGGTCGCCTGTTTCGTGAATTTGCCGTGACGCTGTCGACTGCCATCATCATCTCGATGGTTATCTCGCTGACCACCACTCCCATGATGTGCGCCTACATCTTGAAAGAGCACAAGAAGGAAAGTCATGGCGTGTTGTATCGGACCAGTGAAAGGTTCTTTGAAGGGTTATTGGCGATGTATCGCCACTCGCTGACCTGGGTTCTTGACAATCCATTTCTCACACTGATCGTGCTTTTGTTGGTGATTGCTCTGAATGTGGTAGTGATCGTGAAAATTCCCAAGGGGTTCTTCCCGCAACAGGACACGGGTGCGCTTGTGGGCGGAGTGCAGGGGCCACAAGATGCATCCTTCGCGGTGATGAACAATTCCATCAAACAGCTGGTGCGTGTGATCAAGGCCGACCCAGCGGTTGCAAATGTGAACGCGTATTGCGGATCCGGCAATGGTGGATTTATTTACATCGCGCTGAAGCCGCTGAATGTGCGAAAAGTGAGCGCGGCGCAGATTATCAATCGGCTGAGGCCGAAGCTGAACCGGCTACCGGTGGCTTCCGCGTTTCTTCAGGCTGCGCAGGATTTGCGCATTGGAGGACGATCGAGCGCAGCGCTCTACCAATACACATTGCAGTCCGACAATGTGCAGGATTTGAGCAAGTGGGGGCCGATTCTACTGGCCAACATGAAAAAGATCCCGGGATTTCAGGATGTCAATACGGACCAGCAAAATGGCGGCCTCGAAGAATACGTGACGTACAATCGCCCCATCGCGGCCCGGCTCGGTCTCACTTCACAGTCGTTGGACTCGAGTCTCTACAGCGCGTTTGGTCAGTCCGAAGTCTCCATCATTTATACGGAGCTGAATCAGTACTACGTCGTGCTGGAAGCCGCGCCGCAATTCTGGCAATCTCCGGAAGGATTGAATTACATTTATCCTTCAGCAAATACAAATGGCACCGTGCCTCTGAACGGCGTCGCAACGGCCCAGGCAGGCAGCACTCCACTGCAGGTAAATCACACTGGATTGTTTCCTTCAGTCACGGTGTCATTCAACATGGCTCCAGGGATGTCACTGAGCGACGCTACGCGGCTGGTGAACCAGATGCAAGCGCGTCTTAACACACCCTCTACTTTGCGCGGCTTTTTTGCCGGAACCGTTCAGGCATACCAGCAGTCGCTGAAGACAGAGCCCATCCTGGTGCTGACCGCATTATTGGCTGTCTATATCGTGCTTGGAATTCTGTATGAAAGCCTGGTTCACCCGCTGACGATCATCTCCACGCTGCCGTCGGCGAGTGTAGGCGCGATGCTGGCGCTAATGCTGTTCAAGATTGATTTGAATGTGATTTCGATCATCGGAATTGTGCTTCTAATCGGGATTGTGAAGAAGAACGCAATCATGATGATCGATTTTGCTCTGGTGGCGGAGCGCGAGGGCATGAGCACCGCCGATGCGATCTTTGAAGCGTGCATGCTGCGTTTTCGTCCAATTCTGATGACCACCATGGCGGCCTTATTTGGCGCGCTGCCGTTGGCTTTCGGCACCGGAACGGGCTCGGAATTACGTCGGCCGCTGGGAATTACTATCGTCGGAGGTTTGATCGTGAGCCAGGCTTTGACGTTGTACACGACCCCGGTGATTTATCTGTACATGGATCGCTTGCGGCTGCGCGTGATGGGAAAAAATCACGGCACGCTCGCCGCACCGATGGGCGAAGCCACGTCGTAAGCAACGTCGATGTAGAAAGTAGATCGGCTCGAATTGGAGTGTAAGTCGAAGGAATGAAGCAAGGCAGGATTCTTATGAAGAACGTCGCCATGATGAAGCGAGCAGTAGATGCGCAACGCGGCGCGATTGCGTGGGACAGATTGCGTGTCCTTGGAGTCTGGGGCACGGCACTGATTTGTTGCTCGATGACTGGATGTGTCGTTGGACCGAAGTATCACCCGCCCGTCACGCAGGCTCCGGCCGCGTATAAAGAGGCGCCGCCAGCGCAAACACCGCAAAACACGGACACAGGAGTCTGGAGGGTCGCACAGCCACAGGACGCCATGCTGCGGGGCAACTGGTGGGAGATCTTCCACGAACCCGAATTGAATGCGCTGGAAGATCAACTGAACATCAATAACGAAAATATCAAGGTATATTTCGAAGACTACATGGAGGCGCGCGCGATCGTCCGCGAAGCCCGTGCGCAATACTTTCCAACCGCTTCGACAGCCCCATCCTTCAGCCGTTCGCGCTCTTCCGGCAACCTGACAAATTCCACGCAAGCCAATCCAGGAAAGCTATCCACTCTCTATGCTCTTCCCATAACCGTCTCGTGGGAGCCGGATTTGTGGGGGAAAATCCGGAATGAGGTACACGCAGCCGAATACAACGCACAGGTCAGCGCAGCCGACCTGGAGAATGAGCGGTTAAGCGAGCAGATCTCGCTGGCCGACTATTTCTTTGAGATTCGCGGACAGGATGCTCTGATCCATCTCTACGCAGACACTGTCACGGCGGACAGGAACGCGTTGCAGCTAACGCAGACACAATATGAAACCGGCGTTGGCGACAAAATCTCCGTGGTGCAGGCGGAAGCCACGCTACAAACTGCCCAGTCAAACGCCACGAATCTTGAGATACTACGGGCACAGTATGAGCATGCCATCGCCGTCCTGGTCGGCAAGCAGGCTTCCAATTTTTCCATTCCGGTCAGGCCGCTGACGACAGTGCCGCCGCCGATTCCAATTGGCGTGCCATCGCAACTGCTACAGCGCAGGCCGGACATTGCGGCGGCCGAACGAACTATGGCCGCAGAAAACGCGGAAATCGGCGTGGCCCATGCCGCTTTCTATCCCAACCTGACTCTCTCGGCCAGCGGAGGCACAGAAAGCTCCGCTTTTACTCACCTTCTCGACTGGCCAAGCCGCTTTTGGTCGGTCGGACCCTCAATCTCGCAACCCCTCTTTGACGCGGCCCTGTATCCGACGCTTCACCAGTATGTAGCGATCTACAATGCCGACCTGGCCAATTATCGCCAAACCGTGCTGAGCGCGTTTCAGCAGGTGGAAGACTATCTTGCACAGGTGAGTATTTTGTCGCAGCAGATTCAGCAGCAGCAGCAGGCCGTAGCTTCTGACCAGTCGGCGTTGGACCTGGAAATGGCACGCTACCAAACCGGTCTCGATCCCTACATTGACGTGGTAACGCTGCAGACCACGTTGTTGGCTGGTCAGCAGACTCTGGCGAATTTGCACATCGAACAGATGACCGGCGCCGTTCAGTTGGTGGGTTCGCTGGGGGGTGGGTGGGATACCTCGCAACTGCCGACGCCTTCCCAGGTGGAGAAGAGCCCATCCGCATCGGAAACAAAGATTCAGCAATAAAACGATCCAATCAACGTTTACATTGGAAGGAACACAAAACCTCGCTAAGGATCGTCCATGGAGAACAATAACAGCGCTCCCGTCGGCAGCGCTGCTCGTTTGCGCCGCAGTCTCACCTTGTGGGATTTGGTTCTTTATGGCGTGATTGTGGTTCAGCCGGTCGCTCCCATGTCTGTCTTCGGAGTGTTGACTGACCGAAGCCATGGGTATGCGGTCACTACCATTCTGATTGCCATGGTTGCGATGCTGTTTACGGCCATCAGCTATGGCCGCATGGCCAGGGTCTATCCCAGCGCCGGCTCCGCGTTCACCTACGTCGGCCAGGAAATCAATCCAGCGTTGGGCTACATCACGGGTTGGGGCATGGTGATGGATTACCTGCTGAATCCCATGATCTGCATCATCTGGTGCAGTCAACAGGCGCATGTGTTTGCGCCTCACGTTGCCTATTGGGCGTGGGCAATTTGTTTTGCGGCGATCTTTACCGGATTGAATATTCAGGGCGTCAAGAGTTCCGCCCACGTAAATTTCGGCTTAGCGGTAGCGATGGGCGTGGTGATCGCAATTTTCTTTGTGGTCGCCGCACGTTATATTTTTGGCCATCATGGCGGGGCTGGCTACTTCTGGCATCCCTTCTATGATCCTGCGACCTGGAACACCAAAGCAGTTCTCGGCGGGACTTCGATTGCGGTGCTCACGTACATCGGATTCGACGGTATTTCAACATTGTCTGAAGAAGTGGAGAATCCGCGAAGAAATATTCTGCTGGCAACGGTGCTGACGTGCCTGGTGATTGGCATTCTTTCGGCCATCCAGGTGTATGCCGCACAGCTCATCTGGCCAGCGTCGGAAGCGTTCCCGAACGTCGACACGGCTTTCGTTCATGTGGCCGCACGAGCGTGGCACCCGATGTTTATCATCGTTGGGTTTACATTGCTGGTGGCCAATTTTGGTTCCGGAATGGGCGCACAACTGGGAGCAGCACGGTTGTTGTATGGCATGGGCAGAAGCGAGGCCATCCCGAAATCCTTCTTTGGCAAGGTCGATCCAAAACGACATGTCCCGCGAAATAACGTTATTTTTGTCGGGTTGATTGCTCTGGGCGGGGCTTTCATTATGAGCTACGAGTTGGGCGCGGAGATGTTGAACTTCGGCGCGCTGATCGCGTTTATGGGCGTCAATGCCGCTGCTTTCGTGCACTATTTTGTTCGCGCGGAAGAGAAGAGGATCACTCACTTCATTCCGCCAGTTGCTGGATTCTGTATCTGTCTTCTGCTCTGGTTGAACCTAAGCCATACGGCGATCATTGCGGGCGTCATCTGGATGGCAGTCGGAATCAGTTTCGGCGCCTGGAAGACGCATGGGTTCCGCAAGAACCTGATTAATTTTGAACTGCCTGCGGAAGACGCATAGACTACGAATTGTTTTTGGGGCTCAGACTTTGACGCCCGTTAGGAGACCTTCGAAATGCGAAATACAATCGCTTTCTCGTTGTTTGCGTCTACCTTTCTGACAACCGCACTTTTCATTACGCCACGTCTACCTGCTCAAGCCAGGAGCGGTTCCCAACAGGCACAGATCGCGGAGAATAACGCGCTGGAAAAAGAGTTGGAGTCTATCGCTATCATCGATCGCAAGGTGATGATCCCGATGAGTGATGGCAAGTTGATGGCAGCCGATATCTATCGCCCGAAAGACGAATCGAAAAAATATGGGACGATATTTGTGCGGACTCCGTACAACTTTAACTACTGGAATATTGAACTGGGCGCGCCGCGCAACATGAGCGCGGAATTGAATGCGGTCAAGCGCGGCTATGCCTATGTTGAGATCAACGAGCGCGGCCAATTTTTTTCGCAGGGAAATTACGACATCCTGGGACCGCCGTTGAGTGACGGGTACGACGAATTTTCGTGGATCGCAAAACAGCCCTGGTCGAATGGCAAGGTGGGAACGATCGGATGTTCTTCGACCGCAGAGTGGCAATTGGCAGTCACAGCCATGGGCAATCCGGCGGACGCGGCGTTTATCCCGATGGGATTTGGCGCCGGAGTTGGTCGCGTTGGACCCTATTATGAGCAGGGAAACTGGTATCGCGGTGGGGCGGTCCAGATGCTGTTTATCGACTGGCTGTATGACGTGCAGAATTCGGTGCGGCCGATGTTCCCAGGGAACACCTCGCAGGCTGACCTGATCGAAGAGTCGAGGGCTTTCGATCTTGCTCCGCACTTTCCGCCTGTCGATTGGTCAAAAGCACTGTGGCATTTGCCGGAGATGGACATCATTAAAGCGGTGAATGGTCCAAAGGGAATTTTCGCAGATCACATGCCGGGGATTGCCACCGGTGGCGCGATGATCGAGCGCACTCCGAATGATCCTGCATGGTACAAAGGCGGACTGTGGAACGACAGCATGAAGATCAATGTGCCAGGCTTCTGGTGGATGTCGTGGTACGACGTATCGATCGGCCCCAACCTGGCAGCGTACAACTTTGTGCGTAAGACCGCGCGTCCGGACATCGCCAATGAGCAATATGCTGTGATTGCTCCCACCGGGCACTGCGGCTACTGGCGCGCCACAGATCACACTGTGATCGGCGAGCGCGATATGGGCGATGCGCACATCAATGTCGACGCGCTGACGTACGGCTGGTTCGACCACTTTCTGAAGGGCGAAGACAATCACGTGCTGGAAACCATGCCCAAGATTCGCTACTACGTCATGGGAGAAAACCGCTGGGAGACTGCGAACACTTGGCCTCCCGAAGGCGCACAGCCGCTAAGCTTCTTTCTGTCGAGCGATGGCAAAGCGAACAGTCTGTACGGGGATGGTTCGTTATCCGTTGCTCCACCGAAGCGGGATGTGGGCGACAAGTTCACCTACGATCCAATGAATCCAGTACCGACGCATGGCGGCAACGTCTGCTGCGAAGGCAATGCGGTGCACCCAGGGGCGTACGACCAGCGGCAAATGGAAACGCGCAACGATATCCTGGTGTACACTACTGAGCCGTTCAAGCAAGGCACGGAGGTCAGCGGCCCGATTAACGTGACACTTTATGTCTCTTCCGACGCGAAAGACACGGATTTCACGGTGAAGCTGATCGATGTGGCTCCCGGCGGCCCCGCCTATAACCTGGATGAAAACATTCAGCGCATGCGCTATCGCAATGGATATGACAAGCCGCTGGCGTGGATGGAACCAGGTAAAGTCTACAAGGTGACGTTTCAGCCCATGCAGACCAGCGACTTCTTCCCTGCCGGCCATTCGCTGCGGATTGAAGTGTCAAGCAGCAATTTTCCACGCTTCGATCGAAACTTGAACACTGGCGGCAACAATTACGATGAGACGAAGCGTGTTGTCGCGCATAATGAGGTGCATCATTCGGCGGAGTATCCTTCCGAGATCACCATCACAGTAGTGCCGCACCCTCATCCGATGAATTGAGGCGAGCGAACTACAGGAAAGGTTCATCGTGCAAACTTTGTTGTCGTCTATCTGCTTACGAGCGCTGCGCATTGCGGTGCTCACAGTCATCGCGTGTGCCGTGCCTTTCGCTCGTGCGGAAGTGCGTTTGCCGTCAATTTTTGCGGATCACATGGTGGTGCAGCGGAATCTTCCAGTACATGTTTGGGGAACGGCGATCTCAAATGAAACTGTCTCAGTTACATTTCGCGGCGAGACGCAAACGACCACGACCGGCCCGCTGGGACGATGGAGTGTCTATCTAAGACCGGGAAAAGCCGGCGGTCCGTTTTCGATGGAGGTACACGGCAGCAACACGATCACCCTGCAGGATGTATTGGTCGGGGATGTCTGGATTGCATCCGGTCAGTCCAACATGGAATTTCCCATGGCGGAGGGAATAAATCGCGGAGTGAACAACGAGAAGGCTGAAATCGCGGCTGCCAATTATCCTGAAATTCGCTTGGTGACGATCGCGAACAAATCTTCCGACTATCCGTTGGGAGATACCGTGATCAGCCAGGCATGGGGCGCATGCACGCCAGCGACCGTCGCTCAGTTTTCCGCGGTCGGTTATTTCTTCGCAAGAGACTTGCAAGAGCACCAGCATATCCCCATTGGGGTTATCGACGACACCTGGGATGGAACCATCGCCGAGGCATGGACCAGCCTGGATGCGCTCTCCGCAAATGCTTCGCTGATGCCAGTGTTTGCCTGGCGCGCCAAGTTGATGGATGAATTGCCGACCACCATGCTTGAACAGAAGAAGGAGGAACAGGAGATCGAGGCTGCGAAGGCCGCTGGGAAGCCGATCCCGGAATTTCCATGGCATCCCGATCCCGCATCCTGGAAACCGGCAGGATTGTATAACGGAATGATTGCGCCGCTGACGCCGCTTCCCATCAAGGGAGTGATCTGGTATCAGGGAGAGTCAAACGCTGATCCTGAGTCAATTCCAACTTATGGCAAGCTTTTCAAGACCATGATTCAAGATTGGCGCAATCATTGGGCAGAAGGGCCATTTCCGTTTTTGTTTGTGCAGTTGCCAAACTTGAAAGCTGGTTCAACATGGCCTGAACTTCGCGAACAGCAGGCCGAAGCGCTTGCCCTGAAAGATACAGGGATGGCGGTGACGATTGATGTTGGAGATCCGGACAATATTCATCCCAAAGATAAGCAGGATGTCGGAGCACGGCTGGCATTGGCGGCGCGCGGAATCGCCTATGGAGAGCCGATTGAATATTCCGGCCCGATCTTTCGTCAGGTGACGACCGAGGGCCACAGCTTGCGCGTCTGGTTCAATCACACCGGCGGAGGACTGACCAGCAAAAACGGGACGCTGCGCGGATTTGAGATCGCCGGCGCCGACGAGAAATACTTCCCCGCCAAAGCGACAATTGATGGAGACGCTGTCATGGTATCGAGCCCCTCTGTGACT
>DATJUD010000013.1:0-28261 GCA_035502695.1 Acidobacteriaceae bacterium | reverse complement strand
GTTCACCGCACAGCGGACAAGTCCGGACAATATGCGCCGTCGGCATGACGCCAATGGGGATGGCTTCCCTGCACCCTTTGCATCTCAGGACAGGCTGCGGCTTGGGTTTCACGTTCACCATGGGAGCCAGTTTAGGCGAATAAAAAACGAATGTCCAGTGTTGGCCACATAACGGCTTATATGTTGAATCGCAACCGAGGCGTCAGATTATCACACGTTCAGTCATCGGCATCACTTGAACAGCCACGATGAATGGACTTACACCAAATATTTGGAGCCGACGATCGGACTTGAACCGATGACCTGCTGATTACGAATCAGCTGCTCTACCAACTGAGCTACGTCGGCACGTGTGGATTTGGTACTGGGATAACACCCAAAACCGGGCGCATCAACGCCGGTCAACATGTGGGCCGATCCATACCAGGGAGCCAGTGCGAAGACTGCGACCGAACGTCGCAAAACCGTCCTGAACGCGCTGTAAGAAGGGTACCATCGGGCGGAGACAACCCGCAACGGGCAAGGCTTTGCCTCGAGCGCAGCTCAGGACAGACATCCGTGCTCGAACCGTTGACACTGCGACGGGATGCCCATGGCAACCGATCGGCCTGCGCAGGCATGTTTCGGCGACGCTTGCCTCCTCGCGATGCCGAGGTCTTTTGTCTGGGGACGTGGGGTACTTCCGCTGCTGAAGCTTTTTCGGTGGGAATGTCGGTAGATTGCGGTGGGCGACTTTAGCGAGCCAGCCCCCATACAATTCTGGCAACAACAACAATCACGGTGCAGCTGACTGCTGTCCATTTTTTCATTCTTAGGATTGACTCTGGCTCAATATCCTCGGATTCATCTAGCGTGTTGCGATGGAAAATCATCACTCGTCCTCTGGAATCCACTAGACCATTGCTCCTGGAGGACTGGCGGTGACTGCGGTCACCAAGTATGATCAGTGGTTCCCGGCCCTGTTATGAGGGCGAAAGACGCTCCTGGGAAGCGACCATCAGGCTTCCGGCTTAGACTTTGAGGAATATCTTCTGGCGATAGAGAATCGCGACCGGAATAAAACATATGGCGACGATAGTGATTGAATAAGCCAGCGATGCCAGATGATGCGACGGTATCCCGGAAAAGCAGTGGTCAAACAGATACGCGCTCAGGCTGATGATTGTTGTTCCGCTATGGACCTTAATTGCATATAAGGTCGCGGCCAGGAGCTCCGAGAAAACATATACCGTGATCGCGTTCATTCCAAAAACGAGCCAGATATACGTCCAACCTGTTTTCCAATTCTTGATATCCACCGCCCAATAGCAAATGGAGAGTGCGACCAACGCGATGCCGGCAGCAAACAGCACATAGGAACTGGTCCAGAGATTCTTATTGATTGGGAACCACAGGTTCCAAACCTGCCCGAGAATGATGCCGAGAATTCCGGCCGCCAACATTCCCCACGCTTTGATCGAAGGGCTGCGTTTGCACCGCAGCCACATCGCTGTCAGCATTCCGAGCAACGTTGTCGCCACCGCCGGAATATCGCTCAACAATCCTTCGGGATCGCGTACACCTCGATACAAGCGGCCCGGAAAGATATGTCGATCGATGTACGCGCCGAGATTGCGGGTAGGATCGAACAAGGGAATATCGCGACCCGGCATGCCAAAACCCGGCACCGGAACCCAGCGCAATAAAATCCAGTATCCAAACAGAGCCACCACAATGACCACGATTTTGCTGGTAGGTCGTCGATCGAGAAGATACAGAATGCTCGCGATCAGGAAACAGATTGCAATCCGCTGCAGTACTCCATAGATTCGCAATGTCTCCAAATGAAAATATGGAAAGCCGTTGACGACAAGACCAAGCGCAAACAAGATCGCAGCACGACGGAATGTATGGAGAAGGAGAGAAGACCTGGAGGCGCCGCGGCTCAAGCGAGATTCAAAGGAAAAAACAATGGTCACACCGACGAGGAATAAGAAGGTTGGGAAGACCAGGTCGGTCGGCGTCCATCCATTCCATTCGGCATGTTCCAACGCAGGAAACGCGTAATTGGAAAAGCCGTTGTTGACCAGGATCATGAATGCAATCGTGATTCCTCGCAGGACGTCCACCGAGACCAGCCGATTCGTAGGAATACGAGGCGCTCCTGGCGCGGCTACGGCGGTCGAGGCCTGGACTTCACGGGTCAACATTTCGCTTCAACGTATCATCCTCGTGAGCAACGGTCAATCGTAACTGCTGGTGGGCCACAGCTTCACAGGGCTGCCCGTGGTGTCTTTATACTTTTCTCGCAACGCTTTCAGTTGCGTAACCAGATTCTCCGCAATCGACTGGTACGCTGGATGCACTTTGTAACCTGACCACTGAAAGAGATTTTCCATTTCATCTGAATCTTTTTCCAGGTCGAACAATTCCCATTCATTCACCGTGTAATAGCTGATCAACTTATAGCGGCTGGTACGAATTCCATAATGCGGCAAGACCCAGTGCGGGGGAGCAAATTCGTAATAGTGATAATAGAACGACGTTTGCCAGTCTGATGGCGCGCTACCTTTCAGAAGCGGCGCAACACTGCGGCCCTGCATATCCGCGGGCACAGGCAGGCCGGCCAGATCGAGGGCGCTGGGAGCATTATCGATATTCACCACCCAATCCTTGCTGACACTCCCGGGCTGCACCATACCTGGATAACGAATCATCCACGGAACGCGAATCGCCTGTTCATACATAAAGCGCTTATCGAACCATCCGTGATCACCGAGAAAGAATCCGTGGTCCGCCGTGTAGATGACAATCGTGTTCTCCGCGAGTCCGGATTTATCGAGGTAGTCGAGGAGGCGGCCCATGTTGTCGTCCTGAGAACGCATCGTTCCCAGGAAATGTTGCATAAATTTCTGATAGTTCCACTGTTTGCGTTGGCGTTCCGTCAGATTCTTCGGCGGATTGAAGTCCGGCATATCCGCGATCCGCATTCTCGCTTCTCTCGCAGGGGCAGCGCGCATGGAATAGTCATCATAGAAGGTGCCGGGTTCCGGAATACGAACGTTATCGTACAAATGTTCGTATTTGTGCGGAGGATCGAACGGGCGATGATCGTTGAAGAATTGCATCATCATGAAAAAGGGCTGCTGGAACTGCTTCATCCCTTCAATTGCAAAATCCGTCATGTTATCGGTGATGTAGCCAGGATAACTTTTCTCATGAATGACGTTGCTGCCTAAGCTGGTATTTCGTAAGTATCCATTGGGGTCATAATAAGGACCGCCCGCGCCGCGCTTGAACACGAAATAGTCAAACCCTGTCTCGCCGGGGTTGGCGGGGAGATGCCACTTCCCCACCATGCCCGTCTGATAGCCATTGCGCTTGAATATTTTTGCGATCGTCTCCTGCGATGCATCGAAGGTGGGATTGGTCATTCCGGCCGTGGTCGTGCCGGGGTTGGAGATCATTCCATTCAGGTTGTCGTATTTGCCTGTCAGCAACGTGGCTCGACTGGGAGCGCACAGCGCATTGGTCACGAAGCTGTTCTCAAATCGCATGCCTTCGTTGGCAATCCGATCGATGTGCGGAGTCTCGATCAGTTTGCTCCCGTAGCAACTCAGCACCTTCAACGGAATGCCTTCACCAGTAATCCAAAGGACGTTGGGCCGGCTTGAAGAGCCATGGGCAGGAGGACCATTTGGGACGCGCACTGGAGAAACCGGGAGATGCGCATTTACCTGGGCGGATAACAAGCTGGGCGCCATCGCCGAGCCCAATGCCGCGCCGCCCAGCCTTGCCAGGGCTTCCCTGCGAGTAATGGAGTTGGTCTTGTCGCTCATCTCTTCTCCTTTGTAAATACCCAGTCTTCTGCAGCGGTGAAATTGCTCTTACAGTTAGGATGCTCCGCGCAGGTTTGGGCGAAGAGTCAGCGAGCCATCTTCATTCAGCTTCTGCAGGCAGGCCCACTGCACAGGATAGCGAACACCTTTCACTTCAATTTCGGCGGACAGCTTTAGCCCTTTCCAATCCACTCCATTGGGAAGAACGAACTGTGCCTGGCGAATCTTTCCCGGCAAAGGATACCCGGGATCCAAGCTGCCGCCGACCTTGACCTTTCCGTCGTCACTGGCCACTGTTACTCGAAGCGCTCCGGGAACACCGGCAATTCCATCGTTGGCGAACCCGATGATCAGGCCTTGATGATCGCCATCCGTGTATTGCCAGATGAATGAGGGTCGCACCCGATATCCGATAGAACGATTGATGTGGTCGATGGCGGTCGGCGAGCGATGATAGTAGTCCAGAATATTTTCTACGCTGATGTTATGAAAGTTCCACAGCGACCAGTAATTTGCGCCCACATCGATAACATGCTCGATGGCACTGTCGCTGTAGGAGATCGGCTCCTTCGTCGGCGCAATTTTGGACAGATGACCGGGCAGCGCAATTTCTACGACCGCACCCACCCACGGCGGCCGATTGCTGATGCTTTCAATCTGCATGTTCTCGATAAAGATTGTGTCGGTCCGCAGCCAATTGGCGCTGCGCACGGTTCGATCAACGAGTTCGGAATTTCCAACGCGACTGAAGTCCGGTTGTGTGTTGGTCGCGAGCGGTGTCTTGGTCCAGCAAGCAAGCTGTACGTCGAGCATATGAATCCAGGTGCGTTCGGCCGTGGCATAGTCCGGAAACGGATTGTTCGTGTAGGGCCACGTATGCCCTTCGCCCCAGAAGCCATACATAAAGGTGTCCATAAATTCGATCTGCGGACTTCCATTCAACTCGGCCGCCAGCAGCTCATTCAGTTCACGATAGGCAGCCTGAAAAACTGGATCGTCATAGCGTGGCTGAAGATGAGCTTTGCGATAGCGAACTTCCGTGGCATCACCGCGCCACTCTCCCGCTAACTTCACCATGGGAACCTTTTCCACCAGAAAATCCGGCAGCACGGGTCCCGCAATGTCGGGATCACTCATCATCACCCTAAAGCCGATACGCTTCTTGTACTTTGCAGCCATTTCAAAGGTGATCTTCCAATATTCCGCAAAATTTAAACGGCCCGGCTGTTGCTGCACATCGCGCCATGGAACGCGGATGTAGAGTTTCTGGCCTAGAGGAAGACTGGCGAGCGCCTCAATGGCCTGCTCAAGATTGTTGGACTTGATTTCGTCGCGTCCGAGATCGCCTGCGATATAAGTCATGAGGCCTTTACCGTAATTCGGAACAATTTCGCTGGTTCGTGTCGTTGCCATCACGACGTCGTCGGTTGGAATCACCGCCTCCGGCGCGTATTGAGGAAACGGACCCTGGTTGAGCCGGTCGGTGATTGCGGGTCCGGAACCAAAGTCGTACTTGCCCCAATTGTGGGCGGGAACAAATGCACTGGCAGGTTGGGCCGCTGCTCCTCCCGCGATGCCTGCAATCGCCGCCGATTTCAGAAATGTTCTTCGATTCACGGTTATGCCTCGCTTTCGCTACTACACTGCGCCCAACTATACCGATCGGAACAAATGGAAACAAGTCGCAGCACCTTTGGCCGTACTTTCTGCTCGCCGGCTCTCCCTTCGCCCGGTCGCATCGCTGCCTATTCGTCGCTATTGATCGCGCCAGCCTGCATTCGTAGCGACTTACACTCGCGGGACATGAAATTCCACGGGAGTCTGCATTATGCTTGACAAGCTCAAAATGGAAAGCTAAAAGGGGTGGAGTCCGTAATGAAACGAAATTTTACTCGCCGCTTGAACCCGCACTAAAGGAGACTCCTTTGAACCCTCGATACTGGAATCTGGTGATGCTGGTGTTCTGCCTGTCTGTGAGTGTGAGTTTGTGTGCCGCGCCTGCGCCCGCTTCTTCCCTGTATGTGTCGACCCATGGGAGCGATTCCAATCCGGGGACAAAAGAAAAGCCATTTCTAACGGTGCAGCACGCGGCAGATGTTGCGAAGCCAGGAGACACGATTAACCTTCGCGCCGGAAAATATTGCGAGCGATTGGCCGTTACATCCTCCGGCAATGCGGCCCAGGGATACATTACATTTCGCAGTGAACCGGGAGAGACAGCCGTGTTGGATGGAAGTTGCCTGACGCCCGAGGTGGGCGACAGTCCCATGGTGGCGCTGCGCAACGTGAGCTACGTGAAAATCGACCGCCGATCACACACGCGTTCCCGCAGGCATTCGTGTGTATGGCCATGGCTCTCACATCGAGATACTGGACAACAATGTCCACAATATTGAGCAGACCTATCCAGGACGCGAAAGTCCCGGCCGCGGCGCCAATGGGTTCGGCATTGCCGTGTATGGCACGGACGCGACTAGTCCCATCACCGATCTGATCGTCGACGGAAACGACGTCCATAACCTGCAAACAGGGTCAAGCGAATCCCTGGTGTTGAACGGAAACGTAACGAATTTTCGAGTCACCCGGAATCGAGTACACAACAATAACAATATTGGAATCGACATTATCGGATTTGAGCGCACGGCTCCAGATCCGAGCGTGGATCGGGCACGCGATGGAATCGTCGCCGAAAATCATGTGTACGACATCACCTCGCGGGGCAATCCCGCGTATGGGAATGATGCGAACTCCGACGGCATTTATGTCGACGGCGGAACGCACGTGCTGATTGAACGGAACATTGTGAATAACGTCGATTTCGGAATTGAACTGGCCAGCGAACACTTCCATCGCGATACCAGCTACATCATCGCGCGCAACAATCTGATTTATTCCTGTCACACGGCCGGCATCTCGATTGGCGGTTACGACCAGAAACGGGGCAGCACGCACGACACCGTTATCGTGAACAACACGCTATATAAAAACGACACATGGCATACCGGCACCGGTGAAATTCAGATGCAGTTCTATCTGCGCAATAACATTTTCAAAAACAACATCGTCTATATCGGTGACTCGAACCAGGCACTGAGAAGCCGAACGGGCCGCATGGATCCGAACACGCCCACCGTAACGTTTGACCACAATCTGTATTACTCCCCTGTCGGCGCGAACGCGGTGAAGTGGTCTCTGGATGGCAAAGACTATTCGAGTTTTCAAGCGTATGTGAAGGCCACGGGCGAAGACCGCGATTCCAAATTTGCGGAACCGAAATTTGTCGATCCCGCCGCGCACAACTTCCATTTGAAAAAGGATTCCCCGGCCATCGGCGCGGGTGTCAATCTAGGCAAGGAGATCGTGGGAAGCGAGGATCTGGACGGCACCGCAAGATGCGTCAACGGAAAGATCGACTTGGGATGCTACGAGATGCGCTAGAGGATTTCCCCTGTGGCAGAATCAACGCGAGCTTTGATGCCTCGCGCTCACTTTCACTATGCTCGTTTCCTGTTTCGAGATCCCCTATGCTTTCGATAGTTCTGTTTCGATAGCTTTGACCAACGCAGGATCATCCGGCGCAGTATTCGGAGCAAACCGAGCGACTACATTGCCGTGACGGTCGACGACAAATTTTTCGAAATTCCAAAGGATTTCCGGCTCGGGATTCGGATCGATTCCATATTTCTTCAAGTTTTCCCCGAACGGTACTTCGGAGGTGCTGATCGCCTTGGGCTGAACCGCGATCAGCTGTTTGTACAGCGGATGCTTTGCTTCACCGACCACCGTGATCTTTTCAAACATGGGAAAATCGACGCCGTAGTTGGTCGTGCAAAAGCTCTGAATGTCGGCGTTGGAGCCGGGTTCCTGACTCTTGAAGTCGTTGGCAGGAAACCCGGCGACTACCAAGCCGCGATCGCGATAGGTTCGATATAGCTTCTCGAGACCTTCGTACTGCGGCGTCAGTCCGCACTTGGATGCGACATTGACGACGAGAAGGACTTTGCCGGCATAGTCGCGGAGGGTGGTGGCTTCGCCGGTAATGCGGCGCACAGGGATTTCCTGGATAGGTGTATTCATAATACCTTCCAGTTTATAGCAGTCGCACCATAGCAGAGGCACCCAAAATGCTCTTTACATGATTGCGAACATCACTTCCCGGGCGAAATTTTGGTTCCCTGGGCGCTTGAATTATTTCGCTACTTGAGAGCCAGCGATCACTGATATTTCATCTGGCTTTGCGCTGCGAAACAAACCATATCGTTTCAGCATCACGAACCACAGGACGACACCGCCGATAAAGAGAGCGAGAAACAGCGGGAACACAGACCACTGGGTGTGAACGATGAACTTCTCCGGATGATAGTAGGGCTTCAGGTAAGCATCTCGAAGGATGTCTCGCATGACGCACATCGTAAGGATTACGACGGCGATGAGAGCTGGCGCATAATAGGCGGCGATGCGGATATTCTCTTTCCGCACGGCGTAGGACATCATCAATATGGCCGCACTTGCGCTGAATACGCCCACCAGCAGCAGCGCAGTCGCCACAAGATTCTCGCCCGTAAACAGCATGATCATTTCTCGTGGAAGACTGACCAGGAACCAGACTCCCACGAGAAATTGTGCCATGGTGGCATACATAAAAGCCTTGCCACCAAGCTGCAACACCTGACGGGCATATTCGCGATCTCGTTTCCAATTTGCCAGAGCTACGAAGACGAGAAGAAGTCCGCCCACGGCCACGGCGGCGATAAAGAAATGCAGGAAGCGAGGGACCAATGTCGGCTCGGACAGATTGAGGTGCCAGCCGGAAGGATTGGCAAAGTACTTGGCGCCCCACCGTGACGGCACCAGGCTAAGAGTGAGATTGTTGCTATACACGAAACCGATGACGCAAACGAGAATCACGCTGAACAGCATCACGAAACCGGCTCCGCCAGGTCGCTTTCGGCTGTGGAATGAAACGTAATAAAAGCCATAGTAGGCAACGGTTAGGAGCACCAGGACCAAGAACCACGGCCACGCCATGATGATGGACGAGGTATAGAAGAATTGTCCATATAGGACCTGCACAAATAAAAGAGGAGCGATCCCAAGAGTGATTGTGGCAGGCAGAAACACCGGCAGTTTTTTGGCGATGTCAAAGAAGACGCGGTTTCCGTTGACTTGCTTTCTCGAGTGCCACTTGGACACCAGCGCCAAAACCGCGCCGCCCAAAAGGAAATTCATGGCCAATATATGAAGGAAGAAGGTCACGATAAGGAGGAGCTTGAAGACCCAATAGGGTGCAGGCAGCGGATTGGGGTCTAACACTGGAATCAGGTTGGGCTGCAGCATGATCAATTGCCTCCTTGCTTGGCCGTGCCAGCGGTCTCTGCGCTGCGCTGCGAGTTCGCCCATTGCACCAGCGCGCTGCGCTCCTGGTCGGTCAGTTTCAGATCCGGCATCAGGGGAAACAGTCCGGGCAAGTCCTTCAGGGCTTCGCGCTCTGCCTTGGGATCGTGCGGCAAACCGTTGATCAGCACATCACGCATGGCGCCTTCGTGACACATGCCACAATTCTGCTGGAACACGATCTTGCCATCCGTCACCGCCGGGCGATCGGGAGAGATCGGCTGAATCGAGCTCAGGAACGCCGCAAGCGCAGCCCGCTCGGCGTCGGTGCCAGCAAACGGTGGCATCACGCCGTTATGCATCAACTGAAGATCGCCAATCATGACTTGAATTTTGTCGCGATCCCACTGTCGCAGCGCAATGTAGTGCTTGAGCCCCCGATAGGCGTTGACTGTATGGCAACTTTGGCATTCCACACGAAAAATCTCGGCTCCGATCGGGATCTGATTGCCGGCCATGAGTTCGCGATTGTCAATCCATTTCGCGGACTTCAGAACGCCAGCCGCATTCACCTCATCGACGCTGAATCCGCCGTCTCCGGGTATCTGCGTCGCGTACAGAGAATTCGCGTAGAGATAGTTGCTGATGACGAACGGTTTGCGAATCGACTCGCGTACAAACTCGAATGAGCCCATCGCGCCCAGCGCAACCAGGGCGACCACCAGGCTGAAAGTCAAGTGCATATAGGCTGGTCGGACCAGGGTGAGAAGCGTCAGCAAGAGCATTACGGTGAACAGCACGACGGCGAATGACGCGAAGAATGTGCCGGTCGGCATGGGGCCGCGAGCACTCGCCCAGGTTTCGGGGGGAATCTGGTGGATATACCACCATCCAAATACAGGTAGAACAGCGAGAGAGGGTACGATCCAGAGAGCACTCCATCGAACGATGCGAGCCTTCAGCACAGCGTCTTTCTGCACGCTGGCGGTGATCAACGCGTACACTCCCGCAAGCGCCAGCGCGATGGCGAAGCGGAAGAACAGCGATGGGAAATACGTCGGATTGAAGAGACCACTCCAGAACTGGTGATTTTGAACCCAAGCCCCGGAGGTCAGCATAAACGTGATGATGCCGTTGATAATGACCATGCTGGCAAACGCAGCGATGAAATAGACCCATCCATACCATTCGTGAAGAGCGGGCTCCAGCTTGTCCCAACCATAGAGGTATAGCAACGCGGCAGTGATCTCTACGAAGAAAAATATCCACTCGATCGCCCATCCCCAGACATAGGCGTGAATCAGGTTGCTGGTGGCCATCGGGCTGATCAGGCCGATGGTGAACCAGATGCCTACGCCGCTAACCACGCCGAACACGACCGTGACCAGCACGAAAAACCTGGTATGTTTTTTGAGCCACGCAAGCAGCGCCGAGTCCTGATCGCGCCTAGCCTTGCGTTCAGTCAGAACCAGAAAGAGGCCGCCTCCCACGGCGAAGTGAGATACGAATACGTGAAGGATCGCCAGCACTGCCATCAACAGTCCTGCACCAAAAGCGACGTTCCAAACCGGATAGTTCATGCGGCCTCTCCTGTCCCGTCGCTGGAACCAAACGGGCACACTACGGTATGATTTCGCCGCACGTGGCCTCGCGGAGTTCCAAACGATCCATTGATCCTCTCTTTAAGAGCTGTTTGCGGTGACAGGGATCACAACAGTTGGTGATCAGATTCACACCCCGCTGCAGGGGAATCGCGACGTGAAGTGGGCCTGATCGGGCAGCTAACCAGCGAAACGGCGGAAAGTCCCACTAACCTTCTGCGAATCGACGCTGCCGGATGCTATAACCAAAACGTATGGTTCGCTTGAAAAGACTCTCTGCCGCGCTACATTCCGCCAGTACTGACATGGATGCGATGCTGGTGACTCACCCAGTGGATGTGCGATATTTGACAGGATTTACAGGGTCGAATGCGGCCATTGTTTTGCCTTTGCAGCATCCCGGCAAGACGCGGCGACATTCACGGCTAAACAAACCGGTACTGTTTACCGATGGCCGTTACATTCAACAAGCCAAACAGGAAACCGAACATGCGGGCGTGGTAATCGCGCAGGGCCCAATCCTGCGGGAGGCGTGCGCTCACATGGTTTCCGGCGGCGTACGCCGCTGTGCGATTGATGCGGAACACACCACCGTTTCCACATTGGACGCGATGCGCCAGTGGATTCCCTCCAAACTGCGGCGAAGCTTCTTCCAACCCGTGCCCCCTATCACTGCAGGTTTGCGCGAGATCAAGAACACCGAGGAAATTGGACGAATTCGGGCAGCGGCGCAGTTGGGCTGCCGGCTCTTCGAAAACTCGCTGACGCAAATTGAACCCGGCAAGCGAGAGGTCGCGATCGCAGCCCATCTTGAATTTGGGGCACGTATGGCGGGCGCGGAAGGCATGTCGTTCGAAACCATTGTTGCTAGCGGACCACGCTCTGCCCTGCCGCACGGCCATGCAACGCCGCAGCGAATGCCTCGGCGGGGATTTGTCGTACTCGATTTTGGTGTGTTGCTGCATGGATATTGTTCCGACATGACGCGCACTATACATCTGGGTCCGGCGACCGCTGCCGAGCGCCATGCGTATGAAGCTGTTTTGGAGGCGCAGCTCGCCGCAATTGCCGTCGTCAGGCCGGGAGTTTCATGCGGAGACGTGGACGAAGCGGCGCGAAGCGTTCTTCGGCGCGCAAAACTGGCCGATTTCTTTACCCATTCGACTGGTCACGGTGTGGGGATGGAGATTCACGAAAATCCGCGCATCGCCGCCAAACAGCGGCAAACGCTGAAAACTGGAATGGTGATTACAATTGAACCCGGTGTCTATTTGCCTGGCCGTTTTGGTATCCGGATTGAGGATATGGTGCTGGTGACTCGAAGCGGTGCGGAAATCATTACCCCGGCGACAAAAGCGTGGATTGAGCTGTAGAGTTTGCGGTGACCATAATTTTACCCTGGGCGGTTGCTATTTCGGAGTCCTGGACGCGACCATCGCTCGCCGAAACCACTATACTTGCAAGGACGCTACAGAATTGTAGGAGTGCCTGTTAAGGAGCACGTGAAACGTATGAATGCCGGACAGTTGCAATCGTTAAAAGACCTTATCGAATTTCTCAAACAGCAGGAAGTGGGGGAATTCGACCTGGAACAGGACGGTCTGAAAGTTCATCTTAGCTTTGCCGGCCACGGCCGCTCTGCAGGCAATGTGGATTTAAGCCAACTGACCCATCTGCTGCAGCACGCGCCCTCAGCCCAGACACACGCGGCGGCTGCGCCCGTCCATCTTCCCAACGTAGCCGCCGGAGCGCCCGCGGCCCACCACGCACCCGCCGTGAGCGACGAAGATGGCCTGCATATCATCAAGTCCCCGATTGTCGGGACGTTTTACGAAGCCTCCGCACCGGGTGCCGAACCTTATATTAAGGTGGGCGATCAGGTGGAATCCGGACAAGTCGTATGCATCGTGGAAGCGATGAAGCTAATGAATGAAATTGAGTCGGATATCGCTGGAGAAGTGGTGAAACGCATGGTCGCAAGTGGGCAGCCCGTGGAATACGGCCAGCCTCTTTTCGCTATTCGTCCGCGCTAAGCTGTGATCGGCGCGCGGGTCTATTGATTTCGCAAACTCCCCCGAGTTCAACACCTTCACTGAGTTGAGGTCTATGTTCCGAAAAGTTCTTATCGCCAATCGCGGCGAAATCGCGCTGCGCATCATCAGTGCCTGCAAGGAAATGGGCATTCGTACAGTCGCGATTTATAGCGAGGCGGATCGAAATTCTCTTCATGTACGCTTTGCGGACGAAGCCATCTGCATTGGGCCGCCGCGATCCGCGGATAGTTATCTGAACGTTCCTGCCGTGATCAGCGCCGCAGAGATTGCCGACGTGGATGCCATCCATCCTGGCTATGGCTTGTTGAGCGAGAACGCGAATTTCGCGGAAGTTTGTCGCGCCTCTAATATCAAATTCATCGGCCCCCCGCCGGAAGTCACGCGCCTGATGGGCGAAAAAGAAAAAGCACGGATGTCGATGAAGCGGGCCAAGGTTCCAATTCTTCCCGGCTCCGAAGGAGTGATCCAGAGCGAAGAAGATGCATTGGAATGGGCCAAACAGATTGGCTATCCGGTCATTTTGAAAGCTTCCGCGGGCGGCGGCGGCCGCGGCATGCGCGTCGTACGCAGTTCCGAAGAACTACCAAACTTCTTTCGCGCAGCTCGCACCGAAGCGCAAAATGCGTTTGGCAACGGCGATCTTTACATGGAGAAATTCATCGAGAGGCCGCGCCACATCGAATTTCAGGTGCTCGCCGACGAGCACGGAAATGTGATGTCACTGGGTGAAAGAGAATGCTCCATTCAAAGGCGCCATCAAAAGCTGATTGAAGAGTCGCCTTCGCTGCAAGTCACTCCGAAAATGCGCGAAGAGATCGGTGCGACGCTGAAGCGATGCCTGGAAACCATCGGCTACATGAACGCCGGCACGGTTGAATTTCTGATGGATGAAGATGGCAAGCTGTACTTCATCGAAATGAACACGCGAATTCAGGTTGAACATCCAGTCACTGAATTGGTGACAGGCGTGGACCTGGTGAAGGCACAATTTCGTATCGCATCTGGAGAAAAGATTAGCGAGATTATTACAAGACCGATCGAGATGCGCGGACACGCCATCGAATGCCGCATCAACGCGGAACATCCCGAAAAATTCACTCCATCGGCGGGAAAGATCACCGTATTTAATCTGCCTGGCGGCAACGGCGTGCGCGTCGACACCGCACAATATGCGGAAGGTGTCGTGCCGCCGTATTACGATTCGCTGATCGCGAAACTGATTGTGCACGGAACGGACCGCGCGGAAGCGGTAGCTCGCATGGAGCGCGCGCTGAGCATGTTTGTCGTAGAAGGCATCTATACCACGATTCCCCTGCATCAGCGCATTTTTGCGGATGCAGATTTCCGGGCCGGAGAATTCGATACCAAGTTTATGGAACGCTTCTTTGAGCGCGAGAAATTACGCACGGAATCGTCGCAGTAACGGACATGCTGGCGCCCCTCTACCCCATCCTGGATATTGGCCTGTTAACTGCGCGCTCGCTGGATTTGGCATCCATTGCAACGGCTTGGCATGCCACCGGAGTCACGCTGGTGCAGTATCGCAATAAGCAGGGCAGTGCCCGTGACATGCTGCGCGATGCTGCCCGTCTCCGTGAGATATTTCCCGCAAATAACAAGGCACGCCTGATTTTCAATGATCGCGTTGACTTGGCTTTGCTCGCAGGTTTCGATGGCGTCCACGTTGGCCAGGGAGATATATCGGCCGAAGATGCGCGCAGGATCGTCGGCGCGACACGATGGGTTGGCGTGTCCACGAACTCCGCGGAACAAGTCATCGAAGCCGACAGGAGAAGCTGCGATTACATTGCCTATGGTCCGATCTTTCCAACTGCATCGAAAGCCAATCCTGATCCGACAGTAGGACTCGCAGGACTGAGCGCTGCGCGTGCCCTGACAGCCAAGCCGCTGGTCGCGATCGGTGGAATTACAAGGAAGAATTGCCGCAGCGTGCTCGACGCAGGGGCGGATTCCCTGGCTGTGATTTCAGACTTGTTGCCCGCTGGTGACATGAAGGGAGATCTCTACGGGTCGGCGCGTCGGATTGCAGAAGAATTTCTCCTACTAGTGTCGTGAGGTTACGACATATCGCTTGTCTTCGCACTAGCCGTGACATCCTTGGAAGCTACGGACATTTTTTCTTGTGGCGCGAACGATGTTTCACCAACATGGGCCGAACAACCGGCAATACATTCTGTGCAACCTGGGCATTGCCTTCAGCAGTGGCATGCACCTGATCATCCTGCAGCATTCCGGGTATGCCAGTCAGATCGTGATACAAATCGTTATCAAGCGGAACGTTATATTGTTTCGCCAGCGACAGGAACATCGCATGAAACTCCTGGATATAGCCCGCGCCATAATCTTTGGAGAGCGTCAGCTCCCCGAGGATGACTTTGCTGCCGGTTCGCTGCAATGAAGACACAATCGCGCTGAGATTGGCCGTTGTCTGCGCAATCGGTAATCCGTCCAGCATGTCGTTGGCCCCCAAGATTACGACTACCAACGCTGGCTTCTTCTTTTCAATCGCAGTGACTTGCTTCAAGCCGTCTCCGCTGCTAGCGCCGTTACGACCAAAGTTCAGCACGTTATAGTAATACCCTGAATTGTTGAGATACTCTTCGAGGTAATCTGGGTAGCTCTTTCCGGCAGGAGCGCCATAGCCTGCCGTAAAGCTATCGCCCAATGCGACGACAACATTAGAGTCAGAATTGTCCGCCACCTCAACCGGGCATGGGCTGGAGTCAGAATTGCTCAATGGCTCTACACCGCGCAGCGAAGCAGCGACTGCGAATCCAAAAGCCGCTGCAACAACTACGATAAAAACACCAGATGGAATGAACCGGAACCGTTTCGTATTTTCGATAGGAGATTTCATTCCACTCCTCCCAAACAGCTTCTCGCGGCTCGGCACCTACATCAATTCATTCCCATGGCGCAACGGATAGCATCGCCTCGCGCACGCGAGGGTAGAGAGTTCTGACGCAAACAATTTTGCTATATCGTGGCGTTCGACTGCAATTCTCGCGCCTCTACCATCACGTTCGCGGCCGCCCTCGGGGGTTCATGCAGAGGATGCGACTAGCTCCACTCGAAGGACTTTGGAGAAGTGATTACGATTCTGGGCTGTTGTCGATCATCTTTTCGCGAAGTACTATGGTTAAGCCATGAAGAGTTCTAGGAAAAAAATGTGGCTCGGGCTCGTCATGACCTCTGTCCTTATAGGATTCCTGCTGTTCATCGCTGCTGGGACTCTCGACTATTTGCGAGCGTGGATATATCTCGGGGTCAACGCCGCATCGAGCTTGTGTCTCACGCTCGCCATAATAAGAGACCCAATACTTCTTGAAAATAGGACGAAGTACGGGCCGACGGCAGAGAAGCGAACTATTCAAAAGATCATCGTGTTATGCGTGCAGTTCTCGGCCATCGCGGCCTTCCTTGTTCCCGCGCTTGACCGCAGATTCGGCTGGTCAAATGTGCCCTTTGGGCTTTCCATAGCGGGCGACATTTTAATACTGGTCGGCATGTGGATGGTATTCCGCGTGTTCAAAGCGAATTCGTTCGGCTCTGCAACCGTCAAGATCGCCAAAGATCAAAAAGTGATTTCTACGGGTCCGTACGCCATCGTGCGGAATCCGATGTATGCAAGCGCGGCAGTCTACTTCATTGGAATGTCTTTGGCGCTAGGTTCCTATTGGGGGCTTATCCCCTCCGGTTTAACGATTCTCGGTTTCGTCTGGCGCCTCTTCGACGAAGAAAAGTTCCTCTCCAAAAATCTGCCCGGCTATACGGAGTATTGTGCCAAGGTGCGTTGGCATCTGATACCAGGGCTTCTTTAATGACAGGAAGTGCTCTCATATATAGTTCCGCAGCTCCGGGTGAATTCCTGAGCCCAGCTTCGGCGGCGGGCGCGATCCGTTGCGTCATCCAGGATCAGGGATTGATGAGATCAGTTCTAGGAAGTCGCTGCTTACGATACTATCGAGCTACGCAAACATTGCAGGCAAAACCGACGTCCTTACGGACTTTATAGAGAAGACCGGGAGAAACCTCTCAACATGGCAAAACTCGGGGCGATCAAGCCCATGTCCACGCTTCTGCAGGAGGCGCATCAAGAAGGCGAACACGAGCTGAAGCGGGCGCTCGGTCCTCTTAACCTCATCACTCTTGGAATCGGCGCGATTATCGGGACCGGCATTTTTGTGCTCATCGGACCGGCCGCTGCCGTATTCGCTGGCCCTGCGGTCGCGCTCAGTTTCGTCGTCGCTGGCGTCACCTGCGCATTCGCAGCTCTGTGCTACTCGGAGTTCGCGTCCCTGATACCTATCGCCGGTTCGGCGTACACCTACGGCTATGCCACCTTAGGCGAGTTCATCGCGTGGATCATCGGCTGGGACCTGGTCCTGGAGTATGCCTTCGGCGCTTCGACCGTCGCCTCCGGTTGGAGCGGATACTTTGTCAGCCTGCTCGACGACCTTCATATTCACATCCCGCCTGAGATCATAGCTACGCCTGGCACGGTCCTCTATCACTACGCAGGCCACTGGGTGCCATTCATGTCGCTGCCAGACAGCGTCAGTATTCACGCCTCATCGCTTCCTCACGTCACTGCGATTGCGAATCTAGTGGCGTTTGCCGCAATTGCGGTCGTGACCACTGTGCTCGTCATTGGCATTCAAGAGTCCGCCAACTTAAACTCGGCGATCGTATTCATCAAACTTGCCGTCGTCGCGATATTCATCGTGGTGGGCGCGATTTTTCTCATGAACCATCCCCAGATTGCGCATGCCCATTGGCATCCGTTTATCCCGCCGGCACAACCCAACGGGCACTACGGCATCCACGGAATCATGGCCGGCGCCGCTTCGGTGTTCTTCGCTTACATCGGTTTCGATGCAGTTTCTACGGCCGCGCAAGAGGCGAAAAACCCCAGCCGAGATATGCCCATCGGCATCATCGGCTCGCTCGTGATCTGCACCATCCTCTACATCATCGTTGCCCTGATTCTGACCGGCCTGGTCAGCTACAAGATGCTCAACGTCGGCTCCCCGATTGCCACCGGGATTGACGTCACAGGACATCGCTGGGGCACGTTGCTGGTCAAATTCGGTGCCGTGTGCGGACTCGGCACCACCATGCTTGTCATGCTGTTCGGGCAATCCCGCGTCTTCTTTTCCATGTCGCGCGACGGCCTGCTGTGGAAGTGGGCCAGCGCCGTCCATCCTAAGTTCCGTACTCCTTGGCGCTCCAACATTGTCGTCGGGTTCGTCGCTGCATGCCTGCCTGCTCTGCTTCCGGTCGATCGCCTCAGCGAACTGACGAACATGGGCACATTGCTCGCCTTCGCCATCGTCTGCGCTGGAGTTTGGATTCTGCGCCGCCGCATGCCGGATCTGCCGCGGCCGTTCAAAACCCCGTGGGTGCCGGTGGTACCCATTCTCGGTATTTTGACCTCGCTCTACCTGGTCTGGACACTACCCGCGCTGACGAAAGAAGTGGTTCTGGCGTGGCTGATTATAGGATTGATAATTTACTTTACCTACAGCGTGAAGCATAGCAAGGTGCAAAAGGCTTTAGGCACAGAACGCAAATGAGTCGCGCGCCACGCCACCGGTCAGGCCAGTTGGGCGGCGCGCGCTCTGGTATGTAGAATTCCTTGCATGACGGATACCGCTACGACGGCCACGGCCGGCGACCATGATCGCCTGAGCTTTCAGCAAGGAATACGAACAGCATTAGCTGCCGTGCTGGCATACTGGATCACCAGCATGCTTCGTCTGCCCGGCGGCTACTGGGCCTCTATCAGCGCGATCGTAGTCATGCAGTCAGAAGTCGGAGCCACAGTCACGGCTTCACGTGACCGCCTCGCCGGAACAGCCATGGGCGCGGTGGTGGGACTGCTGACATCGTTAGTTTGGCACCATTCTCTTTCCGTGTTTGGTTTGGCAGTTCTAGTTGTGATGATGTTATGCACTGCGCTCAATTACAAAAATGCCGGCCGCCTGGGTGGTGTCACTGTCGCGATCATTGTTCTGGTTCCTTATCCAGGCGCACTATGGCACATCGCCCTGCAGCGCTTTCTTGAAGTCTCTTTTGGAATTGTGATATCGCTGGGCGTTGCAATCGCATGGACCAACCTGGGCAACTGGATGAGCCGTAACCACGCGTAGCAGCTGCCTCATGAACTCATTGTCGCTCGATAGAGGCTTAGGGGGCGTCCATCGCCTCATCTTGCTCCGGTGGTCTATGGTGTTCGGCATGTTCCATGTGCAACCCGCACGCCGCAGGCGGATTGGTCATTTGCCTCATAAAATTGCGATAGCCGAGGGTTCCCGGACGCAGCGTGGCCCAATATGAATCACTCCATAACAGCGGCCGGTGCAGGTCGATCAGTTGATTCTTCAGGATCGCGACTCCGCAGATAAGATTGTTCTTCGGTTGAAGGATAGTTCGCGCGGGATCATCCGGGGGCAGCCCTCTGTCTGCTTCTTCATCGAAGGGGCAACCGTATCGCTGACGGTCTGCGTACGTCAATTGCAGCAGCCCCTCTGTGCGCACCTTGGTGACGGGCACGTGTTCCTCATGCGCGAGTTTCGGCTCCGTGTGGCGAGCGGTGGCATCCGGATTGAGACCGGCCTCGGCGCCCGCGAGCGCCTGAAAAAAATAGGCCCAGAATGTGCGCTTTTGCGCTTTGGTCATGACGTAGAATCGCGGGCAGAATAAGCGCACATCGCGTGGGACCCGGTTCGACAGCAGCACAGGCGGCAAGGCTTGCGCCACAATATGATTCCAGGCTGGATTCCACGTGGTTTCGCCCAGCTCCGCTGCCTTCTTATCGATCGGAGTCGGCGGTACACGCTTGATAGGTTTCGACGGGTCTGCGGCTGGGTTGTGAGGAGGAATTTGCTGCTCCCGTGTCCCGCAGCCAAAGAATGCCATTCCGAGACAAGTGACGACTGCGCATCTTTTCAAGGACGACAGAGACACTCGCACCACAACCTTCCCCGCCAACATACAGGACAGCCTTTCGTGGCTGTCCCGCATGTTTGGACGCGAATGGCGCGAATGCCGTTGCCAATCTTCGGCTGTTTCGAGCGGTCGTTTATTTCACGCTGGTTGGACTGCTTAGGTCCAGATTGCCTCGCAATACAACAATGGAAGCCGGCGGGATCTCGTACTCCGTTGACTTATCGCCATGTATGGTCGATTCCAGAATCGGCCCATCTGGATCTGCGAACCCATCGGTGTATAACAAGGGAATCTTATCCAGGGTTGCCGGGATGTGCGATGTATCTGCATGTCGAAATGCCGGATGCCACTTATATTGTTCGCGGCCAAACGTAGAAACGTGGACGTCTCCAGAGAAATAACTGGCAGTTTTATTTTGCAAATTATCGAAAACAACCTGGACCTTATGCGCCTGCTCCTGATCACGATTCACTAACATGACCGACCATTCGTGATCTGGCCGCAACACTGAGTATGCTGTGACCATCGTGTGGTGCGCTCCATCCTCGTAAGTTCCGGTAGCTGGGTAGATTGTGTGTTCCCCGCCATCGTGCTGCAGCCACTCGAAGTTGATCATGCGGCTGGCAAAGTACTGCGATAAAGGCTGCTGAATTTGATAGTCCGCGTTCACAGTAAACATCCCAAATGTTCCCGGGGAATTGTTGCAGCCGTTTTCCATTTGCAATGGCAGATAGTGGAAATAATAGAGACCCTTACCTCCCGCATTCAAAAAAGACCCGACGTAGTCGGCAAGCCAAACGCTGGCGAAGATGTCCATGTAGGTTTCAGACGCGGCGGAGGAAAGGTTAGACTCCGTGATTAACATGGGCACGTTCGCGGGTAAGCCGTCGTTGCGCCACGTCTTCATAATATTGGTGACTAACTGGGGCTCGTCATACAGGTTGCTCCACGCCATTTCGCAAGGACCCAGGGGATAATGCTCGAAGGAAAAGAACGCTAGATCCTGTAAGTGGCCATGTTGCCGTAAGTAGTCGAGAAATCGCCCGAGCCACGAAGCCTTTCCATCCGCGTTGGGCCAGTACAGGATGTCGCGATTCACACCTTCAAACGAAGGACCTCCGAGTTTTATGTTGGGATCGACGCGGTGAATCGCAATCGCAAACTGGATGTACAAAGCCGCAACGTCTTCCGGCGCGATGTACTGTCCATCCGCTTCCTCTCCCATTTCTACATAGGAGATGGGATAATGACGTGCCTCAAGATACTTGATTTCAGCAGCCGCATTGTCTGGGTTGTCATAGATCAGAGCGATGGGAATAATCGCGGGCAGACCCTGAGTGACACCGCTGGTGTAGAACAAATCGAATCCCATCTGAGATTCATTGGTCGTCAAAAGATCCTTTGCCGTATGCCACGAATCGACGGATGAGGCCTCGGTGACCGTCTGTTGTTGATCCGCCGTGTGACGCACCACGTCATGAAACGTTCCATCCGGGCTGGAGGTTCCCGCATAGAGCTCATCGATCGCATATCCAACGCAGTTACGCGGGTCAGATGAACCGTGCGTATCGCAGGTATTGGAGGAGTGCGTCATCACAATCCGTAGATATCTTGCGGGAATCAGTTGGTCCGAAAGATGCACCGTTTCAACTCCGCCCTTTCCAGAGTTGACGACTCCATGGGGAAATGTTTGCCAGACTCCGTTGGTCGGGAAGTCGAGGGGGCTGTCGTAGGGAATGGTCCCAGTCCAATACTGAACCGTGTATTGGGTTGCGTAAGGATTCGTCCAGGCAATTTTGATGCTGTCGATCAACTGCACGCTGCTAAGATCCATCATCACCCACTGGGGATGGAGTGCATCATCTTCACCGGTATAGCGACTGGTGAGATACGGATTACTTTTCCAGTAGGTCGAAATATCGCCGTCCGTCAATCGCGAGTAGCCAGTCACTGAACCGCCATCGCGAGTAATTCCGCGATGCGGCAACGCATACCCGAACGAATGTCGGATGAATCCGGTCGGTTCAGATGATCCAGTGAAATAACCCTGTTGATCTTTCGGATCGCTCCATGTTCCGACAGGATTCCAGTGCCAGGCCTCGATGGCTAGCTCGGTATTCTGGCGATAGGTCACGGGCTGCCAGCCTGCTTTGAACACTTGGTCGAAAATGGTCTTGTTCATTAACTTATCGATGGCTACCGTCTGAATGCGATCGATTCCGGCGCCCAGCGTTTGCTTTGGAATAAAGTGATTGGTGGCGTGGGAGGGCGTTATATCCACCTTCACGACCTGCGCAGTCAACGGCAGCGCAGTCAGGCAGCAACCAACGAGCAGCAATGATGCGCATTTCAATGTAGTCACGATATTTCCTCCTCAGCCACGGCACAAGTCTGTAACTGATGTCGGCGTTCTGATTATTCTGCTCCCGTGCCAGCATTAGGCATGAGCTTCGCGCCCACCGTGAGCGTATTCGTATTCCAACCGCTGACGATCACCGAGGCTTGACCGGCAGGCGTATCTTTGGGAAGCTCGGCCGTCAGGTCGCGATGCTCGCCCGGCATCAATTCCACAAAATCGTCGCTCCAGAGCAGAGGGAGAATCGGCTTTCCATTCGCGGTGAAACCTCGCACCTCCACTTGAAATGCCAGCGCATGCGATGGATTTTCAATATGGACATGAAGGGTGTGGTTGGCGGTAGTTAGAGTTGCGCGGATTTCACTCTTGGGAAGTGAGCGCAGAGCCTGCATGTTGGGATAGCTGAACGCGGGAGTATAGGTGTACTCCGTCTTCGCCCAGTCAAACACAGTAAGTTTCGAAGGGATCCAATAAAAATTTCGGCTGACGAGTTTGCCCGCTGCATCCTTCATTTCCAGGCGGACAAAATGCGTGGATTGCTCCGGCTGGAAAATACTAGCTGGAATATCCAGTACACGTTGGGAGCCGTCTGCGGCGAGGTTCACCGTCTTTGTCTGATGGAACACCTGCTTCAGGTCGAGATCGTAGACGTCTACCTGAACGTGCAGCGACGGCGTTGCGACCGGGAGACTACTGACTGCGTAAATACTGTGATCGTCATACGAATACTGCACGTGCAGCGGCTCGCAGGCTTTCTTCGTGCCGAAATACCCTCCCCCGGTTTGCAGATAGTAATCGTATAAGTGCCAGATGACAGACGGCCACGCGTTGTTCAGCATCCATTGGATTACTCCAGTGGATGTGTACTTATTCCGCGTGTACGCCTCAAACATGGCG
Source organism: Acidobacteriaceae bacterium (assembly GCA_035502695.1). GTDB lineage: Bacteria > Acidobacteriota > Terriglobia > Terriglobales > Acidobacteriaceae > JAKAAZ01. Next base: position 5,229 of record DATJUD010000013.1, on the reverse strand, counting down.
CGCTCACCGTCGTAGGTCATGGTCTGCGCCAGCTTGGAATATGCGTCCATTGAATCGGGCCAGCCATAGGTGGCGCGCATGGCCGTGTTGAACACGTCGACGTTCATAAAGTCGCCGCCGCCCGCGTGATAGTCCCAAACTTTTCCAATGGGCCAGCGATCCTCTGGAGGCAGAAACTTCACAAGGCTGTCTGGCTGCGGAATAGCGGGTCCGGGACTAGTTTCTGTATTGAAGGCGAATGCCCCGCCATGCTTGGTGTCGACATACCAATATGAAGGAGAAACATAGTTGTATGGACCTGACATTTTGACGCCGCTGGGCCCGGTGACCGTGCTCGGAGTTCCGGAGGCCGAGGAAAGGGTCGGATTCGGCCATCCCGTTTCCTTTTCGATATTCAGATACGCTTGCTCCACATCGGCTGTCGGGTGATGATCGCTGCCGTTCAACCAAACAAGCAACGACGCATGATGCCGCAGCCGCAGCATCTGCGATCGCAGAGATGCATTCGCTACCTGGTGATTTTCCGGCGTCCAATTCTTCCAGTTTTCCCATTGGTCGCAACAGCACCAGCCGGCCATCACCAGGATGCCGTTCTCATCCGTCAGCCGATAGAATTCGTCGCCTTCCAGTTTGGCTTCCTGACGAATCGTATTCAGGCGCAGGTCCTTCACCATGCGAATTTGCTCTGGAAGATTTTCATGGTCCTCGCGCATCAGCATGTCCTGCGACCAACCGCCGCCGCGAATCAGGATCGGCTTGCCATTTACCCGGAATAGTCGCGCTCCCTTCGCGGTTAATTCCGAAGTCATTTCGCGAATGCCGACGCGAGCCGAAGCGCTATCAGATGTCTGGCCGCCGACTACAAACCGGACGCTCAAAGTTTTCAGCGGATGCGCACCCATTTCCGCCGGCCACCAGATAGCAGGATGCTTGAGTTTCAACTGCGGAAACTGCTCTGGGGAAAAGCTGACACTTTTCGATTCGCCCGCCGCCAGCTCAACTGGCTGCTGAAAGCGCTTGCCGACAAAGGTGCCGACCAACGTTCCCTTTACCGGATGGTCCGTCGCATTTTGCAATTCGGCGGTCACCGTAATATCGGCGATTTTCAGGCTTGCATCTTCAAAATGAGTGGCAATGAATGGATATCGAACCGCAACCGGGCCGGTTGTTGCCAGATTCACAGGTCCCCACAAGCCCATATCCTTATCGGGCGGAGAGGGATTCCAATCGACCCAGTTGATGCCAAGGTCTTGCGGGCCCGGAGCAAATGTTTCCACGGCAATCGTCGCAGGTTTGCCGGGAGTGACCGCCTTGGTGATGTCGAGGTTGTAGACGCGATAGGCTCCGGCAATCTGTTGATCGTTGGCCACCAACTGCCCATTCACCCAAACATTGGCGCGGTAGTTAATGCCGCCAAAATGCAGCCAGGTTGTTTTGCCGCGAGAAGCAGCCGGGATACGAACTTGCGTGCGATACCACCAGGCGCAGCGATAAGGGCTATCCTCCGGCATCGGCAGACGGGAGAAAGTCGCGCCTATTTTGTAGTCGCTGCCGGGAATTTTGCGCAGGTTCATTCCGTAGTACGGGTCGGGATAAATTCCGGCTGCCACCTGGGCCGCGAGGACCGTGGTTGGAACCGTGGCCTTAATCCAGCCTTGGGGTTGATACTTTGCAGAAGACAGCTTGGCTCCGTCCGCCTGTATCTTGCAACCCGACTGAATCTCCCAGCCCTCGCGAAGCGGAATGGTATTGGCCTCTCGGGCTTTGGGTACGCTTTGTGCGAAACCGGGCAATGCGGGTGCAAGACTCAGAACCGCGATGAGAAAGACGGATTGCGTTTCCAGACGAAATTTCATTGCAACAAGTCCTCCGGATAGATCTTATGACGTGTGGGGCGGCTGATCGCTGGGTATGGCATTCGCGGCCTATCAATATCGAATCGTTTGAATATCAGTCTTTTTAAGCATTTATCGTCAAGCTGTCAAGGGAGTCGCTTTTTCCCATGGTTTTTGGGCGAATTCTTGCCTGGCTGGCCAACCGAGGCGGTCGATTCGCGCTGCACGACTTCCGGCGGCAACAGGTCGACTCTGCCTTTGCTTCGGGCGATTTCGCCGGCCTGCTGAATCTCATGAAGGATACGTTCGACAGCAATCGATCCCATTTTCTCCATCGGCTGGCGCACCGTAGAAAGGCTTGGGTTGTAGAGCGCTGCATAAGGAACATCGTCAAAACCCAAAACGGAGCAGTCGTCCGGAACGCGCCGTCCGAAAGTGCGTAAAGCTCGAATTGCGCCAAATGCGGTCAGATCGTCAAATGCCAGCAGCGCAGTAAAATCCGGATCTCGCTCCAACATGGCACGCGTGAGCGTTCTACCCTCGTCAAAACTTGAGTTGGACTCCGACGACCCCGTCAGCTCTACAACCCACTTCTTCGGCATCTTCAGTCCAACCTCGCTCGCAAACCGGAGCACTCCGTCCCAACGGCGACTACTATCCCACAACGGACGAGGTCCGCGAATAAAAGCAATTTTTCTATGGCCCAGAGAATACAGGTGCTGCAGCGCAAGATAACCACCCTGCTCATTGTTGACCAGCACAGAACCGAGCGGACCACTGCGCATCTCCGACCCAACCAAAACCGTCGGCACTCGATGCCTCTCCAGCTCCGAGAGAGTCTCGATGTCGATGAACAGCCAATTCGCCACAACAATCAAGCCTTCCACCCGATATTCCAACAGCATGGCCAGGTAGCGCTCGAACTGCTCGCGCTGATTATGAGCGTCAACAATGAACGGTAGAAACTCTGTGGGATGAAGATGTTTTTCGATGCCCTGCAGAATCAGGGTGCAGAAGGGATCGGAGATATCGAAGATCATTACCCCGATGGTGTGACTGCGCCGTTTACGCAATGATCGCCCGAACGCATCCGGTCGATAGTCTAAACGCTTTGCGACCGCGCGAATGTGTTCTTTCGTCTTCGCCGCTACATATTTTGAAATGGGGGCTTCATTCAGAACGATCGAGATCGTTGAGGGAGAAAATCCACTTTCGCGTGCAACATCCGCCAGAGTGGTGCGCGAAAAGCTGTTCTTACCTTCTTTTGGTATCGCCATACTCCACGTGCATCACCAAGGAATATCTTTTACGTGCGCCGATCCAGAATTCGATTCTCTCTAATTCAATGCGGTCTCAGCGGACATCAACCCGCCGAAGAGCGATCCAACGATCTCACTTTTCGTGATTCGACAACTTCCGATACTCTACGCCGGAAATCGGTGTCTATAAAATACACCATCTTTCAAACGATTCAATAGGAAAGATTCGAGCTCTTACTAGTGAACGAACTCCGCGGGTTCCGACGTCGTATCCAGATTCGACTTCGACAAGCAGCCAGCAACAGGATCAGGAAAGTCCCCAGTGAAAGATAGTCGGCAGTAGTCAAGTCTATATGCAACCCAGCTACTATAGAGGCAGTCTCGCTGGCCGGAATCAATCCCGATCCCGGATGAAAGGACGTCTGCCATGCCATGGTACTTTTACCTGCTCCAGTTTGTCAGCGGGTTATTTCTCGCCAATGGAGTTCCACATTTCGTGCAGGGTGTCAGCGGGAATCGATTTCAGTCTCCCTTCGCAACTCCGCCAGGAGTGGGCGAATCCTCACCCCTGATTAACGCACTTTGGGGATATGCCAATCTCGCGGTCGGGGCGGCACTTCTTTGGTTCTTCCAGCCTCGTGGAGACGGCGCCTGCCTGGGCTGGATTTTGGTAGGACTGGGCGTTCTGCTGATGGCTGTCATGCTGTCGACTCACTTCGGCAAAGTGCGATCGCGATCGTCGTAGCTGAAAAAAGAGAGAGCTCGAATCCTCGACGCGAGTTCAGAGTTCGCCATACAGACCGAACGACATTCACAGAATCACCCGAGAGAATTGCGCTCGATCGAGGTACAGGCCCTCCAGTGTCAGCCCAGGACACATCTTTCCTGACCGCCATCTGCTCCAGATCGACCTCTACTCTATGCGAGCCGGGCGTATTCTGATTATTACGTTTCGACCGCTGTGAAAGAATGCAGTTACAAATGCGGTATCCATTCCCACTGTGAAGGTCAACCATGCTGGATATTCGAATCAAGATCGTCTGCCTGCTTCTTCTCCTCTGCTTGTTGATTCACCCGTCGCATGCGCAAGGCACCGTGCCGACCTTCACACGAGCCATTGGAGGGAGTTCCTATACACTGGCCGGCCGCAACCCTGCTAATAGCGGAACAACTACCATCCCCACAGTCCTCGTCCCCATTACGCTGACCTTTAAAGGCTCGAAGCCCGAGCAAATGAACGCGACCGCGGATGTGCCGCGCATTCTAAAGTCTCCGATCTTCACTCGATTCGCGTTTGTTCCCGGCGACAAAACGCAATATGCTGATGGACTGCTCCATGCTACATTTCCGTCAGACGCGAGTGGACATACTTACCTGGGCAAACCGGAAATCAAGCCCATATCCATCACGATTCCGGCGGGCTACGGGTACATTCTGCGATCGAAGAAAACTGGCGCCACGTTTGCCGTCGTTGATGTTGTGTACCTCGAGAAGCAGATCTTTCAGCAAATACCGCGGCAGGATGGAAAGCTCGTCATTGCCGTAACGCATAACACTACTTACTACACCGATAGCGATGCGACTGTTTGTTGCTCCTGGGGAATGCACGGCGTCGACGCTGCCACAGGAAACTCCTTCGTGCTTGGTTCATATCTCCACGCCGCGCCTGCGATCGTCGAAGACCGTGACATTCAGCCGCTCACTCAGCAGCTGGCGGAGTTTATCAATGATCCACTGCATGACCCGCAGGCATATTTCCGCACGCCCTCTGCCACTGGAAATTTCTTCCCCGCATGGATGCGTCCCGGAGAAGATCGCGGTTGCGCTGGCGCAGGCATCGGCTCCAATTATTTCCTTCTGGAACCAACCAACACAAATCCCACGAACAATTTTCCTGTCTCGACACCTTTTGCAGCCCACACCGCAGGCTTCACCTATCACCTTGCCAACGTAGCTACCTTGCACTGGTATATGGGAAGCACCGGGGACGCCGAGCATAATTTCAGCTTCCCGGACTCTCACGCACTCACTGAACCCGCCCGCCCATGCCCGAATCGCAGACTTCGCGCGACCAAAAACTCTGAACCCACCGTTGCCCCAATTCCATCGACAGGATCAACGAACGGTCATGCGTT
>DATJUD010000012.1:0-7297 GCA_035502695.1 Acidobacteriaceae bacterium | reverse complement strand
ACCGAGCCCGAGCTGCTGTAGCGGTTCGAAGCAGGTTCTGGCTAAATTCGAGTCGTTCAGAGTTCTGTAGTTACCAGTTCAACCGGCTTTCAGCAGAACCAGCGTGACATCGTCATGCTGAGGCGCGTCGCCCACAAATCGATCCAAATCGCGCATGATTACATCTAACAACAGCGCCGGCGTCAACGTCGAATTGGCATAAAGGATGTTCAGCAAGCGCGCTTCGCCATACTCTTCACCAGCGGCGTTCTCCGCCTCGGGAACACCATCGGTAAAAATCACCAGCCAGTCGCCGCTTTGCAACGCAACGGTGCCCGATTGGTAGGGAGCGTCCGCTAGAATTCCAATCGGAATCCCGCCATCGTTCAGTCTCTCCAGGGCTCCTGTGTTGCGACGAAGAATCGGAGGATTGTGTCCGGCGTTCACGTAGATTAGGGTCCGATCAGCGGAATGATACTCCGCAATAAAAGTCGTGGTGAATCGGCGCCCATTCTGGCTGTTGCTGCAGGCGTAAGCGTTCATGCGGCCGACCAGCTCCGTTAAAGAGGCAGAGGTTCCAGCAAGGGTTTTCAGGCTGGCCTGGAAGGTCGCCATCAATAAGCCGGCGGGAATGCTCTTCCCTGCGACATCGGCAACGGCAATCAAGTAGGTTTCGTCGGGCAAACCCGACGGCCGCGGAAATACGTCGTAATAATCTCCGGCAACTGTATTGGCGGCACGCGTGGCAAAGGCAATCTCCAGCCCGGGAACTATAGGAGGATTTGCAGGCAGCAGCCACTCCTGAATTTCTTTGGCGATCTGCAGATCCCGTTTCATTACGACGCGATCCGCCACTTCAAGAACCACCAGCAGCAATAACACCAGCGCAGCCCACTCGGCTCCATCTAACTCGAAGACCTTCAGCTGGCCATGAGGATTTTGCCAGGAAATACCCCCGTTAAAAACAAGAAGCACCAACGCGATCAAAAGGAGCACGCGGCGCGCAGGACTGAGTTTTTCAATGATGGCCCAGAAAAACTGGACTCCCAGATTCAGAAAATGTTTCCCTTTTCCGATACCTGGCGTTCGGCTGGCGTCCACGTCGTGCGAATACAAACGGTAGCTGGACCGAGCCTCAACTCGGAATTGATTCCAGAGTTGCGAGAGCTCCATACCATTTGTGACACGCTGCCAGAATCTTTCCATGCGGCTCATGATGGAATGGTCTCGCATTGTCTGGTTTGGGCGCACTTGCTGACGGGGCCGCGCATGCTGACAGTGTTCCTTGGAGGCATGTGGGGATTATAGGTGAGCGAGTAACCGCCACAAAGTGCAGCTCACTCGATCGCTCGAACGTCACTGCATCTGCATCTCCGGCATCGCCGAATGGTCCATATTATCGTGACCGTGGTCATCGTTGATCGACCAGATTTCCTTCGGATCTTTTTCATAGGGATACACGTGCACCATCCAACCGAAAACGTGAGGATAGAAGACTCCACCGGCAGCGTCGCATGCCGCTTCCGTGGTGATGGAGCCGCGCAGTCCGAACTTGGCGTCGGGGCCGAGGTAGGCGGCTTTCTCCGGACGCGGCGCCCTGCAGAAATTGACATGCTGGTGCCAGCGCGCGATGCTCAAAGGAATTCTGTTATTTAATTCATCCTCGGTGGCATCGACTCGATCCGTATACATCACTCCGACTAGCTTGTAGCCGCCGCTGGGGGTTTTCTTGTAGAGCAACGACGTGGGATAGGCGGGGTTGAATTGCCATCGTGCCGCAATCGCATAATCGCGCCGGGAAAAATGATAGATGGCCTGCGGAACATTGGGCAGGAAAATCCGATAACCGTCTGCCAGGGCCTTGTGATAGTCGCGATAGGGTTCCATTGCCTTCTTGGCGGCTGCCACTACCGCGTCAGCTTTCTGTTGATCGCCCGGCTGCATGGGTCGCAGCGCTGTGAAATGCATGTGGCCGGCCATGTGGCTCATGTCCCCATTGGACATGCTGCTGGCGTCTGGCTGCGGCCCGATTGGCGTGGATGACTGTGCGCCTGCGGAAGCTATCCCACACACCACTCCGATGGCTATACAAACAGACGCGATAAGGACGCACTTACCGCAAGAGCGGGTGGAAGATAGACCTATTGGCCCCATGCTTGACCTCGCTAAGCTTTACTTGGACAGGCGTACAGGGATCCGATACCTTCCCGAACTGGGACTACCCGCGGCCTTATTTCTTGAGACGCGCGAATCGTCTTGAAGTTGCGGTAAGCTGGCCGGAAATCATCTTTCGGCAGCGAAGCGTAGGCGAACCCTTAATCCTCGTCTCCTTGCTGGGGCATATCCGTTGGCTTGCGGTCAGGATTGATCGCAGGATGATGAGCATTCCTGATCTGCCGATTCATCTCCGGCAATTGCGTCCGTTTGAAATTTTCCCATCCGGGGAGTATTTCCATTCCTTCCTTTTGCACGTGAGCCGACGCAGTCGATAACGCTGCCGTCGGATTTGCATCCGCCTGTTCCAACTCGCCATAGAGAAGTGTCGCCTCCGCCGTGACTTCATCAACGCCTGGCAAACGTTTCGTCGCGTTTGGGCCCGTACCATCGATGATCGTTTTCAGCGCCGCACTTGATGTCGCCAATTGTTTGGCGAGCGCCGGATCCTTTATCGCGGTGACCTGTTCCATGACCGAATGCGCCTGAAGATCGGCCTTGGCAAGCGCATCCAATGAAGCCGCCATCGTCACCTGTGCCGTGTGCAAAGCTTCTAACTCCACCTGCGACATATGAACACGCGGATCCATCTTTACCAACACCGTCTGCGTCTCGGTTTTGCCATCCACGGTCAAACGAACGGTATACGTTCCCGGCACAACCAGAGGCCCCTGCGGTACCAGCGGGGTGCGATGCGGTACGGCTGAGATCGGATAGGAGTAGTTGGTCGCTGCGGGAGCGGTAGAGCGTAGATCCCAGACCCAGCGATGCATTCCTGCCGTGGTCGGCAGCGGCCCATGCATCTTTGGCCAATACGCAGGAATCAGTTCCGTGCGCAACTCGTTCGGAGTGGGAACGACAGGATCGTTGCTGCTGTATTTGCGCAGAACATTTCCGCTGTTGTCCAGAATTTCGAGCGTCACCGTGTGCGCAGTCTTCGGCAGATCGTAGTCAAGAATCGCACCATCGGGCGGATTCTCGCCGGCAGGTTCGTCCGGCGGCAAAGGTGTGTCGGTGTTGGTGTCACGACGCACACGCCATGCCGAAGCAGGAGTAAACAACATCGACGCTTTTTTGCCTGTATCGGCTGCGATCTGACGCAGCGGGCTCACATCATCGAGAATCCAGAACGAGCGACCGTGGGTCGCGACAATCAGATCGTCATCCTTTACCAGGAGGTCGCGCATGGAAGTGTGCGGCAGGCTGTAATTCAACGACCGCCAATGATCGCCATCGTCGAAGGAGACCCACACGGATTTTTCCGTAGCCGCGTACAGCAGTCCGGGCTGCACCGGATCGGCTCGCACTGCGTTGACCGGCGCGTCATCGGGAAGGCCCGCGCTGATCGAGATCCAGGTTTTTCCACCATCGTGCGTGCGGAAAGCATACGGATGCAAATCGTTCACTCGAAAGCGATTGACGGCCACGTAGGCGGAATCGTCATCGAAGCGCGACGCGTCGATCTGCGCAATCTTGCTCCAGGGTGCTACTCCCGGCGGCGTGATGTTCTTCCAGTTCGCGCCTCCGTCGCGCGTGATCCACACCAGGCCATCGTCGGTTCCAGCCCAAATTGTCTGCGTTGTTTTATAGGAGGCCGCGACGGAGTAGATGACACCACGCCGCTCGTCCTGCTGCTTCGCGGTCAGCGGCGGAACCGAGGGTGGTTGTCCCGTCTTTTCCTGGCTCAGGTCCGGACTAATCATCTTCCACGACTGACCGCCATCCGTTGTCACAAATAAATGGTTGGCCGCGTAGTACAGCGTATGCGGATCCACCGGAGAAAATTCAATCGGTTCCGTTCGGTCGGCACGAAAGCCTTTCTTGTGCATCGGTAGCGGGGTGACATTTTGTACCTGGCCGGTCACCATGTCATATCGCGACACTTCCGTTCGTCCCGCTCCATACACGATGTCGGGATGCAGCGGATCAGGTGCGGCATATCCATACTCGATGATGCCCGCCGGGTGCCAGTCGCGGAACGTGATTTCGCCATCGTTGCCGCGCGTTAATGTGCAGACAGAACCACTCTCCTGCTGGCCTGCACACACCTGATACGGAAAGCCGTACGTTGCCGCAACATGATAGAGCTGCGCAGTGGGTTGGTTGTACCAGGAACTCCAACTGTCGCCGCCATTCACGCTGACAAGCGCACCCTGATCACTGACCAGCAAGATGATTTTTGGATTGCGTGGATTGATCCACATGTTCTGATAATCGTCGCCACCCGGCGCCCCACGCAGGCTGATCCAGGTTTTGCCGCCATCTTCTGAACGGCAGGTAACGATGCTGGTGCTGTACACAATGTCAGGATTTTGCGGATCGACCACGGGCACCGGAAGATCGCCACCGCCAATCTTCATCGCTGGCCGCGGATCGTCGGTGATTTTTCGCCAGCTCATCCCGGCGTCATCAGAACGGTAGACGCCCAAGCCTTTGTCGGTGGCGTAACCGTTGCCTTCCTTTGTGGTCGACAACGTCGCATATAACCGCTGCGGATTGCTCGCCGCAATTGCAACGTTGATCTGCACCAAATCTTTCGGTAGACCGTTTGTCAGTTGCTTCCAGGTCGTGCCACCATCGGTCGATTTGAAAAGCCCGCCGTTTGTGGTCGCGTAGGTGTTGTCGTCTTCCCATGGTCCCAGCCGTTCATCCCACAGCGACGCATACACGATCTGTGGATTCTTCGGGTCGATCGCGACGTCAGAACCGCCAGTATTTTCGTCCTTGTACAAAACCTTGTCCCAAGTTTTGCCACCATTGGTCGAGCGGAAGATTCCGCGCTGCGCGTTGGAACCATAGGGATGTCCGAGCACCGCCGCGAAGAGTTTGTTTGCGTTGCCGGGATCGACGGCGATGGCGGGAATTTGCTGACCGTCGCGCAGGCCAAAATGCGTCCATGTCTTCCCTGCATCGGCGGAGCGATAGATGCCATCGCCGACAGACAGGTCCGGCCTATGCAGACCCTCGCCGCTGGCCACGTAGACCACATTGCTATCGGAGGGCGCCACGGCAATTGCGCCGATCGACTGCGTATCCTGTCCATCGAAAATAGGATTCCAGGTGCGTCCGTAATCTGTGGATTTCCAAACACCTCCATCGACCTGACCTACGTAGAAAACATTTGGCTGATCAGGAACACCTGCGGCGGCTCGAGTACGGCCTCCACGAAACGGACCGATCATGCGCCAATGCATATCCGGCATCGAGCGGTTGTGTTTCGCCGCTAAGCAAGGAGCTCCAGGAAGCAACAAGGTGGTCAACAACAAAATGGGGAACAAATAGCGAGAGGCAGAATGTCTTTGCGTCATTTCCATCCCTTCAGTGCGCCGCGTGAACCTCAGCGGGAACTTCAGACGTCGGAAGTATTGTGGCACCCGGATTTTCGAGCGACATCTATCAATGCGTCAGAATAGCCGATCCGACCTATCCCTGTTGCAGCCACTTCAGATTTTCCTTCATCGGGTTCGATTTTGGCTGCATTTTTTCGTTCTTGCTTGATCCAGTGGCCCTTTGACCGTCACAATCTGAGGAGTGATGATCATCTCTCGTTCTGTCTCGCGCCTACTTTCCACGCTCGTTGTCACTTGTTTCGCGCTACTCGCCGCTCTGACCTCTACGCAGCTCGTCGCGGCACAGTCATTGTCGCCGGCTCTCTACAGCGGGTTGCAATGGAGACTCATCGGGCCGTTTCGCGCAGGCCGCGTTGTTGCTGTGAGCGGTGTTCCTGGAAGCCATCGGAAGTTCTTCTTTGGCGGCGTGGATGGCGGCGTATGGAAAACCACGGACGCGGGGACGGTTTGGAAACCGGTGTTCGACCATGCTCCCGTTGCCTCCATCGGATCGATTGCGGTCGCAGATTCCGATCCAAACGTGATCTATGTCGGCACGGGCGAGTCGGATATCCGTTCTGACCTTGCATCGGGCGATGGCGTCTATCGCAGCGAGGACGGTGGCTCAACTTGGAAACACGTTGGGCTTGTGGGTTCACAGCAGATCAGTCGCGTCTTGGTCGACCCCAATGATGCAAATACCGTGTACGTCGGTGTTCTCGGCCATGCCTATGGACCGAGCGACGAGCGCGGCGTCTACAAGTCAACCGATGGCGGGCAACACTGGCAACGAGTACTCGACAAAGGACCTGATGTCGGCATCGCCGATATTGCCATGGCATATGCCAAACCGAACATTCTCTTCGCGGCTACATGGAATGCGCATCGTCCTCCATGGAGCACGTATCCGCCAGTCGAAGGACCCGGCAATGGTCTCTATCGCACCACCGACGGCGGCGCAACTTGGACGCAACTGACAGGTCACGGTTTGCCGGATGGAAAATGGGGACGCCCTGGAATCGCTGTGAGCGCGGACGGCGAGCGCGTGTACGCAACCATTGTTTGCCCCGGCCACTCAGGTCTCTACCGTTCGGATGATGGCGGCGAAACCTGGACGCTGGTGAACGCCGACTCGCGACTGACCAGCCGCGCCTGGTATTTCAGTTCGCTCGCAATTGATCCAAGCAACGCGGACGTTCTGTACATCCCAAACGTGGCTCTCTACCGGACGAACGATGGCGGCAAGACGATTGAGATTGTGCGTGGGGCGCCTGGCGGGGACGATTATCACCAGATTTGGGTCGACCCAAAGAACTCCGACGACCTGATGCTGGGCGTCGATCAAGGGGCGTCGTTGAGTTTGGATCGCGGCAAAACGTGGAGCACCTGGTACAACCAGCCGACCGCACAGATGTATCACGTCACTACGGATGACAATTTCCCCTACTATGTCTACGGCGCGCAGCAAGACAGCGGTTCTATCGCCATCGCCAGTCGCAGCGACCACGGACACATCGACACCCGCGACTGGTTTTTGACCGGCGGCAGTGAGAGCGGCTATCTTGCGATCGATCCGAGAGACGAAAACATCATCTACGCGAGCGATACCTATGGGAATGTGGAGCGATTCGACCGAAGAACTTCCTTTGGCCAGACCATCACTCCGTGGCCGCTCGGCGGATTCTACAAAGCTGCCAACAAGAGGAAGTATCGCGATCCGTGGACACCGGTACTCGTCTTTTCTCCGGTAGACAAGCGCTCGCTCTACCTGGGAA
>DATJUD010000011.1:0-9722 GCA_035502695.1 Acidobacteriaceae bacterium | reverse complement strand
ATCCGCCGGAAATGGGCAATGCCGGCGGCGAGCCCCAGCCGGTTGGCGTCCACGTTTTTTCATCCAGCTTTTCCTGAATGATTTTGCCGCCCTCAAAGGCATAGAACACTCGCTGATCCGCTGGCGTTGCGCAGAATTTCGCGTAATCCTCGGTAAACTTGTCAAAGCCAGCAGGCATTGAAAGGCCAGATTCATCCCCGCTTTGCGCTATCGAAGGCACAGCCGCAGCTGCTGCCGTTGCCGCCATCAGCTTGCAGAAATCTCTTCGCTGCATACGTTCTTCTCCTTGAGATCAAGGTTGGCACTATCTCGAACGTCAAAACAGAAAAATCGCTACTGCGTCTTTGTTGCCTCGACCAGCAATTGGACCGAAGGCACCACCATGTCGACCAGAACCGCCTGCGGCTTTGCATCGGTTTGGAGCGCAGATAGATTTTGCGATCGTGTGGCCGCGTCCATCGCACGATTGTTTTCCAGATCATCGAGGGCCTGCAATCCGATTACGGCAACCTGATTCAAGCCGTGCGACAGCGGAACCAGTTCTTGAGTTACTTGCGATTCCACTAGTAGAGGCTGCAATCGTGCATCGTTGTCCCGCCACAGCATCAGCCATTCTCTCGCTTGCCGCCATTGCTCTGGAGTCGCTTTTCCTGCAGCAATCAACTTTGCCATGTCGTTGAATTGACGCGCGGTCTGGCTCTCCGGATGGACGGCATCGACCAGACGGTTCAGCGGCGTAAACGTCGTATAGTTCGGGCCACCTTCAAGCTCATATCGTTTGTATCCGACCGGCGGCTGCATGACCGCTGCGAAAGCTTGCAAAGGAACAGGATTCGGATCGCCGCTCATCCGCTGCAGCATGACATTCACGTCAGCCTGGGAATCGAGCCCGTAATACTCCAGCTTCTGCGAGACGATCGCGAGTCGTTGATACATGGAATCAACATCCCGCACATTTTCAGGAGACCAGAATCGCTCCGCGATCGCCGCCAGATACGGCCAAATCTGGCTGTTGATGGTCTCCGAATCGACATATTCGCTCCACATGCAGGCTTCCCCGCCAAGGATGCGTGCCTTCTGCTCGGCATTCAGGGAAGCCGCCTCGGCTCCCAGTGGATCTGCGAGATAGTAGAAAGATGTTGGATGATCGAGATTCAGGTAATACGGAGTCGAGAGCATACCGCGGTTTCCTTGCCGCGCCGCTTGTGCCAGGGAGGCCAATCCCCGCCACGACTGAATCACGACATCCTTCGGCGTTTCCGGCTGCAGGACTTCATCCCAGCCTTCCATAATTTTGTGGTGAGAAGCGACGATCTTTTGGACCTTGGCGGTGAAATACGCTTGTAAAGCTGCGTTGTTGGCGATCCCGTGCTTGTGCATGAACGCCTGTATCTCCGGGTTGGCGTTCCATTCTTTGCCATTGCACTCATCACCGCCGATGTGAAAATACGTATCGGGGAAAAGATCCGCCATCTCACCAATGAACGTGTTGAGGAATTTGTAGGTGGAATCCTTCGTCGGATCCATGGCGGCATTCAGCACGCCATACTTGCGCGCAATTTGGTACGGACCCTTTCCACTCGCCAAGTCCGGATAGCCGACGAACCACGAAGTGGTGTGACAAGGCATATCGAACTCCGGAACAACGCGGATGCCGCGGTCGCGCGCGTATTCGATCACGTCACGAATCTGATCCTGTGTATAGTACAGACCGTCGGAGCCTTTTTCCTGCAACAGGGGAAACTTTTTGCTTTCGGCGCGGAAACCCTGGTCATCGGATAGATGCCAGTGGAAGACATTCAGCTTGACTGCCTCCATGCCATCGAGATCCCGTTCAATCACTGAAACGGGCATAAAGTGGCGGCTGACGTCGATCATCAATCCTCGCCACGGAAATCGCGGCTGGTCGTCGATGGTAACGACGGGAACGCTGAAACCTTGAGGCGTGGTCCGGACTAATTGAAGAAAGGTCTGCAACCCGTGCAGAATGCCGAGAGGATTGGGTGCGCTAAGTAGAACGTGGTTCGCCGTAATCTCCAGATGATAGGATTCGTCCTCACCCAGCTGCTGGACGGGGTCACTGGCTCCTCCAGTTTTGATGACGAAGCTGGGCGGATTAAATTGGGCTTCGCGCCAAAGTGGTATGCCTGTTTCCCGCGACAGCGTCACTAGGAATCGCTGCTCCGCCCGCTGTAATCGCGGTTCTGTATAACCCTGCAATGCGACGCCGAATGTTCCATTGACCAGAAATTGACCTTGACCCTGAACTACATGAGATGGCAACGGCATGATGGGGAGTGTCGTCTGAGCTTGAGCTGTAAGGTGCATCGGAAAACCAAATGCGCAGGCGAGAATCAACAGCAGAGAACAGGGCAGGCTAACTCGTTTCAAGGTGCATCCTCCAGTAACAAGGTTGGGCGTGCGTTTGCATGAATGACTAAGCGCTCAATGAAATTCTAGAGCAAAACCAGACACACTATATTCTGTCTCATGCCGTTCAGGGTCGCCGCTTCCTGTTGGTCGCATCGACTGGAGTGATAATGCTCCGGCATACATCTCCCCTGCTTTTACTGTACCGGCGCGCGCACATAAGTTGGGATGCAACAACTGCTCCGCAGATGGAGAGCGCGAAGAACTGGCCGCGTTTCGGCGCTCATATTTCTCGAGCGACAACCGAAGGATACTTATACCGCAAACGATCCGCTGAGCCCAACCTGCCACGAAAAGGAGTTCGGCGTTTCGGCCGAACTCCCTTCCATATAACGACGTGGATGCTGATCTATCGATAGTGGTTTCCGCAACCATAGCCGCCGCTCACATTGGTCAACACGTGATCGGCCGCGGTAAGCGTGCGGTCGTAACAATGACCAAAGGAGTCTTGGAAGCGGTAGGTCTGGGTGGTTTTGGTTCCAGTTGATCCCGTGACGTTGAAGTTGGCGTCAAAGGTGAGCGTATCGGCAGCCTTTACTTCATTGCTGAGGTTGCTCTCATAGGCCCGGAATCGGTTTACCTGCTGTGATGTATTCACCAGGTCCTGTTGATCGACCGATGTCGCCTGCGTGTAGGTGCCATCGGAATTGGCAACAAACGAATAGTTAATGTTAAGCGGATAGGAGAAGTGTTTTTCGGCCATCCCGGAAGAAAAACCGCCGCGGGTATTCGTTTCTGAATCGACCGTGGTTAGCTGTTGTGCGTTTTGATCGTCCGTCGTAGCATTCACAACAAATTCCTGCTTGTTGCTGAAATCCACGTTCTGCCGAACTGTCGTGTCAACACGGCCATGCGACGTGTTCACGTAGCCGCTGATTTCAAAGTTGCGATTTGAAGTGACCAAGACGCTGCCGGTATAGGTTCCTGCAGCATCTAGTTTGATGTTTTCAGTGACGACTGGGTTCGGCGCCGAAGTAAGAGTATTGCTGAGAATGCCGCCCGTGACTTTCTGCTTGCCATGGTCTGTATAGACCAGTAGGTTCGCAGTCGCCAGAAAATAGCTATCTGCGTTATAGACGCTAACGCCAACAGTATGCGGATTGCCATCGTCCAGAACTCCGGCAAACGGCGTCAGGTCGACTCGGTATGGTTTGAAGTCGAGGGTCTGCACTCCAGGGATCGGCTCCCACAGATACGGATCGATGCCGCCGGTATAGATCCACGGATAGACAGGAGCAACACCGGCAGGTTTTCCATCGATCGTCACCTCCGTCTCGCGGAAGGCGGTGTTGCCGCAGCTCTCAAGATTGCTGGTCTGATCGTTCGGCACGCAGAAGTACCAGAATTCGTCGTTCGACTGGCTCTGCGCAATGATGTCCAGATAGACGCGTTCCACATTCATCGGCAGATTCAGCACCTGCGTGATCTGGTCGGTTGTTGTATTCAGCGTGCCGGCATCGCCGCCAGTTCCGTTCACAGGAATGACAATGTCCGGCGTCACGGCCGGGCCATCTTGCCACGAGGCTGGATAGAACTCCAAAGCTGCGTTTGCATAAATAATGCCGTTGTAGGTGACTCCACCGGACACACCGACAAAGTTTCCGATGTTGGCTTCTCCGGTCTGGTCGGATTTGAAGATTGGAGTCAGGTCGGTGACATCGCGCTCCACGTGCCACGACGGGCTCAGGGTTGCGCGAGGTTCAGCAGTCGTACCGTAATAAATGTTTGCGTGGCCTAAATAAAACGCCGCGGTGCGGTCATACTGGCGACCCGCGGTCACCGTGAAATCCGCCGTGAAAACAACCTTTGCCCATGGGCCTGGACAGGCAGCCGGAGGCGTGTAGCTGAAGGATTTGGTGTTGAAGTCGGCGAATTCGAGATTGTTGAAGAGTTGCACGACGCAGGGCTTGGTGTGGGGCCGTGGAACGGGCGGTTCAGCGGTCACCGGGTTCGACGATCCAACCTGTGGAGTGGATGGAGCAATCACCACCTGGGCTCCCACCGCACTCGCCGACGCCAACAAAAAAGCAGCGGTCATCCACGTCAATCGCCGCATACCGAGAGAAGGTGCTGTCGTTTGCATAACGGGCTTCCTTTCGAACTGCCAAGATGCGCGCCCAATATATCACGGGGACTTCGCGCGGGTCGCCAGCAAAAAATAACAGCTTTTGCCAGCATCCATTCAAGAACAGATGTCATCTGAGGTTCGAACTCACCGACATATCCCTGCTATGAAGCAGAAACATGCGCAGCAAAGTATGCCATGCGCCTACTTCTTCTTCGGCTGAGAAGCCGATGGCGCCGAAGTATGATCGTGTGAAGGTAGCAACTGCCAGATGGCCGGGTCTTCTTCACCCAGCACCCAGGAGCAGAATCCTTCCAGCCCATCCTGTTTCACAAGGTCGTAGCGCGCGGCAAAGGTGCGAGCATCGGTGTAGAAAATGTACTCGCGATCCTGCGCGCGGTAGAAGTAGAACCAAGCTGTTTTATCTTCCGGATCCCACTGCAACTTGGCATTGTAGGCATGCGCCAATTGCATCGCTGCAGGCGTGCCGATGTATTCCGCGGAATTGTTCGGTACATTTTTGCCGCCGACTGGCATTCCAGCGAACCAGTGATAGCCGTACACAGGGATGCCAAGTGACAGCTTGTCTTTCGGCACTACGGCTAGCGCATACTTCAGATTTTCAAGTACCCACGGATAACCCGCGACGGGACCAGGAGGCGTGTAGGAAGTGTGTTGATCGTAGGTCATCAGGCAGATCAGGTCGGCGGATTGCGCCAGCGCCTTCAGGTCATAGGCACCGCGCCAATCGCGAAACATCCACGCACTATATGCAGTTTCTCCGGGATAACCGGGGGCATTGGGAACTGTAGCGATCGAGAGTTGAAAGCCCGCCGCATGCAGCGCAGCCGCGGTTTCCGCCACCGTTTTTGAAAGCGCGTCTCCGTCTCGCCAGTCGATGTTTTCAAAGTCGAACTGAATGCCGAGATAGCCATTCTGTTTACAAATGCGGACGAGGGCTTCATCCATCGCATGACGCGCAGCTTCGTTGTTGAAGAACTGATGGTATTCCGCAGTTCCCATCCCGCTGCCGCTCACAATCGGCATGACTTCGACATGGTGCGCGCGCGACACTTGCATCACCTGCGGATTCGGGCCGCCCCACACCATGCCATGAACATCGGTCGAATACCACGTGGGCACCAAGATATCGATTTTGTCGGCATGGTTTAGGAACGATTGCACTGAGGTCTGACCGCTGGTCATGTAAAACAGCGCCTTAGGTTGCGCGTTCAGGATCGGCGCGCTGATCGCAAGCCCAAGCAGAATACAAAGCGTACGCATACAAATGCCTCCTCGAGTAGGGCTGAGTAGAAATCGTCGTCATAGCTTGATACCGTTACGGAATCAGGCTGTTCTGATGCCAACAATTTTGCGTGCGATTGACAGGCCGCCGTTCCGCACATCGAAAGGACAGCGACCTGATTCTATCGTCTTCCTGGTTTCGTCAACGACCCGACGAAGAAATTCTGAGTTGAAGACCACTAAATTCTTGCGTCGGTTCGTTGCTCCCTGTGATGGGATGGGCTACAACATGAGGATGGAGTTTTCATGCTTTGATACATTGGTCTGGGAAAGCTGGGGGTGACAGCGTATGTCCACAACTCGCCGTGACTTTTTGTCGCGTACAGCGCTGATGGCTGCGGGAGTGGCTGGGAGTGGTGTAAGCGAAACCGCCGATGCGAAGGCTCAAGAAGACCAGCCGGTACACTATCAACCGCCAAAAAAGTCTGTCATTGTAACCCGCGAGACCGGTGACAATACAGTGGCGGAAGCCTACCAAATGTTGGAAAGTGGTGCAGACACGCTGGACGCCGCACTGCACATCTGCCAGGCGCGTGAGGACGATCCGAACGACCACAGCGTTGGGCTGGGCGGACTGCCGAATGAAGATGGCGTAGTGGAGTTAGACGCTTGCGTGATGCACGGACCAACGCGGCGCGCCGGCTCAGTCGCCGCTGTCCCGAACATTCGCCACGCTGCCCAGCTGGCGGAAACCGTAATGCGGCAAACCGGTCACGTGATGATTGTGGGGAACGGGGCTGAGAAATTTGCTGTGGATGAAGGTTTCCATCGGGAAAATTTGTTGACGGATGATGCGCGGAAAATCTGGCTGCTTTGGAAAGAGCATAGCAACGGCTGGTGGGGACCAGGACTCGATAGTCCGGATTGGAAGCCGCCCGTCGTCCAAAAGCCCGCGCGCGGCCCCATGGCCATGATGCTGCCGCGCCATCCCGCTCCGGAGCAGGTGCCGATGGTAAGGAGTGCGCTGCAGCGCCTGTTGGAGATGGCGGACCGCATGGGCATTGGGCCGGGCCTGCGACGCGAGGCAGCGCTGCAGGTTCTTTGGCCGACGACGGGTACCATCCACGTTTCCGCCTTGAATACGAAGGGAGAAATCTCTGGAGCAACCACAACATCCGGATTGGCCTGGAAGATTGCGGGGCGGGTGGGCGATTCACCGATTATCGGTGCAGGTTGCTACACGGACCAGGACATAGGTTCCGCGGGCGCGACAGGAAACGGAGAGGAAAATATCAAGGTGGTTGGGGCGCACACGATCGTCGACCAGATGCGCCAAGGCGCCACTCCAAAAGAAGCTGGAATGGAAGCGCTGCGACGGATCGCGCGCAATTACAACAACGACATGACCAAGCTGCGCTATCTAGACATGATCTACTACATTGTCCGACGCGATGGCGCGTATGCGGGTGTGTCTTTATGGAGCACGCGCGGCACAGGCGCCAGAAAGAAATTTGTTGTGCATGACGGCACCCTGCGGACCGAGCCTTGCGACTATCTCTTCGAAGGCACGACCCTCAGCATGCATCCCTTCTGAAACGCAATACAGAGACTGCCGTTTTAAGTGGGAACCGGAAGCGACTTACCATAGTGACAAATCTCACAGTTTTCTGAGCAGAATGGTTCCGCTGGCGGCGCATTTTAAGCGACCCTGCAAGATGACCTTTTGCCCGATGCCGGGCATGGTGAGAATCAGAACATCCCGCGAGCCACGCAGCGGACGCAGTAGTTTCGGCTCCGCCACGCCGCCGATCTGCACCGTTACGTGCTCGATCGGGTCTGTGCTCGGGTCTGGGCAATCACCCCAGCCTGCCTGCGGAACAAAGCGCAGACGATATTGCGTTGCGGCCACCATCTTGTCGGTCACGTCGATGCGGAAGCTGTAGTCGCTCCAAGTTCCCACCCCATCGTAGGCCCAGGCCGTTGCCGGAGCGTCCCAATTTTTGGGCGGCGGAGTTTGTGTATCGTAGACCGCGAGTCGCCGAATCACCGGTCGAGCCGCACTTTCGACGGCGACCAGTCGCACCGCATCGGCGATCGTCGACGGAATGGGCTGGATTCTTTTGTGTCCTATGGCGGACCCAGTGCCCAATGTCACCCACTTCCCTGCCTGACGCGCTTCAATCTTGTATTGACGGACGCGCTCGCCGAAGGAACAATCTTCCTGCATCAGGAAAGTATCGACGCGAGATCCGGCGGGCAGCGATAGCGTGACATTCTCGCCAGAGCCGGAGGTCTCCGCCACACTCTTGCCGAAACGGCGCTGGATCTCTTTTCCAAATTGCTGCGCGCGTGTGACGTCGGCCGTTGGCATCAAGCCTGTCGTGTCCGGAGGAAGATTCAGCAGCAACTGCGCGCCGCGTCCAATCGAGCGGTAATAAATTTCCATCATTGCGTCCAGAGTGAGCAGGTTCCGTTGGCTGGTCGGGCTCCAGAACCAGTCCGGCCTCAGGATGGAAACATCCACTTCGTTCGGCATCCAGACCGATCCATTGGGATCGCCATTCAGCGCAGTCGCGACCCCGGTCTTCGCATCCGCAAAGGAGATGGAGTTCCATGCGGGATAGGGCACGAAACCCTCTTCATTGCCGGCCCAGCGAATGGTCGCATGCGGCCCTTGAAAGATCATTGCGTGCGGAGCATATCGCGCGAGAATGTCGCCGACGGGAATGACAATCGAACCATCGAACCATATCTCCACCATCGAGCCGTATCGCGATAGCACCTCAGTGAGTTGGCGGCGATAAATCGCGTTGTAGATTTTCTGCTGCGCAGGCGTTTTGCAAAGCCCACCGATTTCCGCGCCGTGCTTGGCGTCGCGGGGAGAAACATAGACGCCCAGCTTCAATCCGAATTTCCGGCAGGAGGCGGAGACATCTCTCAGCACATCGCCATGCCCCCCTCGCCACGGCGTGTTGCCGATGCTGTATTTCGTTGTCTCGGTCTGCCACATGCAAAATCCGCCGGAATGCTTGGCGACGAAAACGATGTATTTTGCACCCAGATCGACCGCAGTGGAGGCCCATTGATCGGTGCTCAGCAGTTTTGGATTGATCTCCGACAACGGAGTCGACAAATTATCCTGCTCGACGCCCTGCCAGGTGTTGGGAGCGAAATGGACGAACATCCCCATTTCCATGTCCTGCCACTTTGTCTGGTCCGCGGTGGGCAACGCCAGCTTGGAATGGTCGCCGGCGTCGTGATTTGTGTCGGATTCAGCGGTGGCAATTCCTGCCTGCCAAACCGCTGCGGGAATCGATGCGTTTGCGGCGATTCCAGTGAGAGAAGCGATGAATCTACGTCGGTCCATTCTTTATCTTCTCCCGGAATTTCCAGCCGCAGTGAATCCAAAGAACTCAAAAGAAGGACGATAGCACGGGTGTATCGCCTGCCAGAAAATTGGCGCTAAAGAATCCAGCGCGCAATGAATGATCAAAAACTGAGTATATTCTTCAAAAAAACAGTTTACACGGCTGCAAGTGAGCTATATGATCAGCACGACGAAAGAATTAATCACATTTTGAGCACTATGCTCAAGCTTTCAGGATTTGCACGAACTTCAGGCCGGAGGATGCACCCAATGAAAGTATCTCGAATTATTCAGTCCGTCACGCTATTGATGACCTTGGTGTTTGCCAGCGTGGCAGTGGCGCAGACCGTCACCGGAACGATCACGGGACAGGTCACCGATCCCAGCGGAGCCGTAGTTCCAGGCGCACAGGTGGTTGCCCACAATGTCAGCACGGGCGTTGATTCGCCCACCACAACAAACAAGGATGGCTTTTATCGGATCCAGTCTCTGCCGATCGGCCACTATGAAGTGACGGTGCAGGCACCCGGCTTTAACAAAGAAACCATTCCGGCATTCAGCCTGGAAGTTTTGCAAACGGCAAATTTCAATGTCCAGTTGAAGGTCGGATCAGCA
>DATJUD010000010.1:0-4950 GCA_035502695.1 Acidobacteriaceae bacterium | reverse complement strand
CTCGAGCCTCTGGACATCTATTATGTGGGCGGCTTTGGGGTGATGGGTTGGGTGACGGCGGTGGACTATCGATCCGCGCAGGTTGATCCTCTGGCCGACGCCGTTCCGAGGATTCTCGGCCACATGAACTCGGATCACGTCCCCGCGATGATCCTGCTGGCCAAGGTTCATGCCGGCCTGCACGCAACGGAGGCCACAATGACAGCGGTCGACCGGCTTGGATTCCAACTTCGGCTGAAGACGGGCGATGGCATGAGGGGCGCGCGCATCAACTTCCTGCGTGAAGTGCACAACGTAGACGAGGCACGCAAAGTGCTCGTCGAAATGGTTCAAGCCGCGAGCTAGCCGAGGGCCTGTGAGCGATTGTCTTCTTGGCTGACTGTCAGTGTCAGTGATTGGCAATTCCCAGTTCGATGTCGTGCGCATCTGGCGGCGTCAATGTCAATCGCCATGTTTCCGCCGGATTGGGCGATGGGTGTGTAATGTTGGCTAGACGGGCCAGGCGACATGCTGGAGCCCCCGCCGAACCGTGTCGCACAGGTCAGCATGAGAACAACCGCGAGGTGAATAAGCATGAGCATTTACGCTGGAAAAGAATTAGGCAGACAGTTTCGGACCGTACGCCAAAACACGATTCAAATCGCCGAGGATATTCCTGAGGAGCAGTACAACCATGTCCCAGCTCCGGAGTGCCGTTCCGTATGCCAAATGTTGACGCACATCGCTGTCGCGCCACAGATGTGGGAGGAAGTTCACGGCAAGCAGCGCGTGATGACCTTGGTTGGTTTCGACTTTCAAGCGCTTGCGGAGCGCGCCAAAAGCGAGGAGTCAAAACCCAGGACGAAAGCAGAAATCTTGGAGTTGCTACGCAGCCACGGTGAGTCCTTCGCTACGTGGCTGGAAACGCTGACACCGGAGATGCTAAACGAAATGGTTACTGTAGCAGACGGTAGCGGCGCCAAGTCCCGGTTCGAGCAGCTGTTAGGCGCTAAGGAGCATGAGATGCATCATCGCGCACAGCTCATGCTGATTGAGCGGGAGCTTGGCATCGTTCCCCACCTGACGCGGCAGTTCAACGACCGGATTGCAAAAATGCGTGCCGCCGCGGCATAGGGGACAGGGAACGGTCTGGTTGTTGTCTCAGGCAACTACGGTCGGTTTGCGGTCTACTCGGAGACCTCCTCAGATCGCAACCCTCTCGACCTCATCGAGCGACATCTCGTCGCGGCGACGATCGTAGAACTGGGTAGAACAGGGAATGTGGGGCCGATAGTTGCTGGCCTTACGCATCCGGTGCGAGCGGATTACGAAGACCGATCGGATTGTTCGGATCGCGGCATGGCACCCGCGAGCAGAAGAACAGTGCCGCAATACATGAGAGTATCGAAGAGATAATTCAGGCCCTCGAGACTGTTGAGTTCCATCACTCCAATCGGCACATACACGACCAAGACCTCAAAGAGCACGGTGAAGCCGATCCACGTCGCAGCCGCGCGGGTCTTCTTGCCGAGAAACAGCGCGATTCCCGCGACGGCGTACATCACGGCCGCCACGTAGGTCCAAATGGCATGACCGAAGAGCCATGTGGGAGTCACCATTTCCAGGGGAATGCCGGGGACGTGATCGGCGTGCAAGAATTGCTCGATGCTGTAAAACAGCACGGGAATGGCAATGAAGTAGCGCGCAATCGTCGCAGCGATTCGCGCGCCGCGGGGGTGCTGCTGCTGGCTGAGGCTCGCCGCCAGCGCCAGCGGACCGCCGCAGAAGGATAATTCCCTGAGCGCGAGCGCGATGCCAAAGCGA
This sequence comes from Acidobacteriaceae bacterium, assembly GCA_035502695.1. Lineage (GTDB taxonomy): Bacteria > Acidobacteriota > Terriglobia > Terriglobales > Acidobacteriaceae > JAKAAZ01. The sequence continues at coordinate 3,147 of DATJUD010000010.1, read as the reverse complement.
TTGTGCGGATCCTGCATGCAGGCCGGGACATCCATCAGCACGACGAAGAGGAAAAACGTCCCGGCCAGCAGGCTCGCTGAGAGACGCACCCAAATTCGCGTAACGAGGCTGAATGCGGCTGCAATAAAGCAACCGCCAACCAGGTACACCCAAAAGACATGCCACGGAATCCACGCCGGCACGATCGAGGCGATGTCCCTGGTGACGGTGAAGTGTTCGGTGCCGAAGGCTGCCACGGGCACCGCGTAGAAAAGCGGACCGAACAGAATCAGCTTGTCGAGTTTCGGTTCTGTTCGCCATTCGCCTCGAAGAAAAATCGCGGCGAGCCCGAGTGCAAAAACCACTCCGCCGACGCCATACGACCAAGTTACCTGGATGGGAATTGCGACCAGAGCCATGGCCGTTGGCGAAACCACCAAGCTGTATCCCACGGGCATTCCTTTCTGCCTCGAAACGACCTAGTTTCGTGTTGGCCGACGACGCACTCGGATGATCCAAAGGTAGTCGAAAGCCGCAGCGCGGCTCGCACGCGTTGTTACGCCTTGCCAGCCATTTTGGCGAACCACCAGCGGAGGCCAACGAAGAGAAATCGCCAGTCCTGAAAAAACTCGGGCGGCTTGCCCTCAAAGGCGTGGCCGATGAATTGGAAGATCCAGCCGGCGACGAAGAGGCCTGCGGCGAGCATCCAGAAGCGGGTGTGCCAAAGGGTAAGTGGGGTGATGAGCACGCCGAGAGCAATCAAGGGGATGCCTACAGTGTGGCAGGCGCGATTGACCGGGTTCTGGTGGCTGGTGGAGTACCGGCGGATCCAGTCATCCCAGCTTCGGTTTCCGAGCACTGTGCGCCTCCTCAATCCTATCTAGTGCATGATGGGGGCTCGCCTGACAGCTGTCAATCGGCGAGCCCTCGCGCCGCGGAGCTGCGTGAGAAACGATTTGATTCGCGCAGGATGGCCCAGAGCATGGCGGGAAATCCTACGATGGGCTTGAGGAGGAACTGCTGGCGCTGGGTCTCTGTCAACAGGCCGACGATGTAGCGATGCAGGATGATTTGCTGATACCAGGGGATGCTGGCGACCATGTGATGCGCCAGGTGGCACGGCTGGCCCCACGGGCCGCCACCTATCAGCAGCCCCCAAAAGCCGACGCCCAGGCTGCGTGCGCCGCTGTTGTTCTCAAGCGGCATCAGGTTGTGCTCGGTGTACTGCCTCATGCGGTCCACATAAAAGCCGACGTGAGGCATCAGCAGGGTTACGATGACAACAAAGAGCAGGCCGAAATACCGGTAGAGCATGAAGAGATAGAAGCCGTTATAGATGGCGGCAAAAAAGCCGGATGTGGCGCTGGAGCGGGTGTATGCGGGTGTGCGATGCACAAAGAAATCGGTGTAGTTGAAGAAACTGCCGAGGGGAAGGAAGTTGAGCCATAGGCGGCGGGGGAAGACGAAGTTGAGAAATTCAGGGTCATCCACGGTGCCGAATTTGGCGTGGTGCGCCATGTGGCACTCGGAGTAGAATTCGGGCTCGGCGGCTGCCAGGCGGCACATGTTGGTTGAGAGGAAACTGGCCGCGCGACTGAGCGGGCCCTTGCCCGGAAAGATGAGGTTGTGCGCCGCGCCCTCGTGCAGGGAGTAGATGCTGAGCGAGTACATGAGCCAACTGTGGACAGCGCCGGTGAAGATGGCGGCGAGAACGAGAGTCCATTTGCCCGGAACGCCGGCGACAAACCAGCGGGCCAGGACAATCCACGTAATCCAGTCCATCGCGAAGATGCCGCCAATGGCCGAGAGGCTGATCGCGGCGTGAAGGCCCGGGTGCGCGCGGAACCACTTTTGGAGCTCACGGCCGCGGGCCTTGACCTGATGAATTTGCTCGGGATTAAGGATCTCGAATTCGTGCCAGCTTGAGTATTCGCAGGCCATGGCAAACTCGCCGGGGTGGACCTTCATCGCTCCTCCGCCTTGACGGATTTAGATTGCGTACGTCGAAGTCGGGTTCCGTGATGAGCGAACCGGATGCGAGCCAGGGGGCTTGAATTCTTCGCCGGAACGCCAGTATAGCGCGGATCACGATCTTCAGGGGATAACAAGCGTGAAAGGGGCTTATTTTCTTGCTACGGTGCGGAGATGACTGGCGTCATCGCCTATGTGCGAAACATCGGCTTAGTGAACGACTCGGGATTTATCAAAATAATTCTACTGGCTGGAATTTACGAAGGGCTCAGTCTTCGCCAATCGCAACTCTGTCTTCTGAATCATCTGCAACCACAAAGAATCCGGATCGGATTTGAATACTGTGGCAGTGTCTGCCGGGAAAACGAACCACGCGCCCAGTTGCACCTCAGTCCGCAATTGATCTTGCGTCCACCCAGCATATCCCAGGTAAACGTGAAAAACGTTGGGGTCAGGCTGGGCCGAAAGTGTTTCTTCGAAGAGGTCTTTGTCGGAGATCAAATAAACACCACCGAAGATGTTCTCAGCTTTTTCAATCTTGGCCGAGGACTGGAAAAGTGCAAATGCAGCCGAAGGTTCCAAAGGACCCCCGATATAGACCGGGTCGGAACGGTCTTTTGCGGCCTGGAGATCAAGAACTTGAGAAAGCGGCACATCGGTGCGCCGGTTGAGAACCAGTCCGACGACGCCGTTTTCATCGTAGTGAACTAGCAGGATCACTGTGCCGGCGAGATACGGGTCGCCGAGGCCGCGACTCGCGACGAGCAACTTTCCAATACTCAAATCTTTGGGGTTCTTGAATTGAATCGGAAGAAATGACGCCGGCAGCAATTCGCCGTTCCTGCGGAATGCCTTGGGCCATCGACTTGGCCTGTTTGCCGGCCAGCTGCCGTACCAAGGCAATGCAGTAGTGGCAGGCGCAGGCGCGCGCAACAACGTATCCGGCTTCGGCACATCAAATTCCGCCTTGCAAACGTTGACCCTTTCAGGCTCCGCCAACGCAACAATCGCGAACAGCATTGCGAACAGCAATCGTTTGCTCAGCGACATGATCGATATCCTTCCCAGAGGCGATTGGCGACTCCTTTGCCGTGGGGGGCTGCCCTGCCAGTCTAAGGTCCCACTGGGTCGTTGAGCATCGATTTCCGTCAACCGGGGTGTATGGTTGGCCACGCTTCCCTGGCATGAGCTAAATCA
>DATJUD010000009.1:0-4605 GCA_035502695.1 Acidobacteriaceae bacterium | reverse complement strand
ATCAGCGTGACTTCCTGCACACCTTCTGTCACCAGCCGTTCCACTTCGGCCACGACGGATTCAAAGCGCCGCGAGCGGAACTTGCCACGAATCTGCGGGATGATGCAGAAGCCGCAGGGATGATCGCAGCCTTCCGCGATTTTGACGTAGGCGGAACTGCGCGCAGTGGTGCGAAGCCTTGGCGTGTGCTCGTTATAGAGATAGTTGGGCAGGCTGGCGATGGCGCCATCCCAGCTTTCGCGGGAGAATCGGCCCTGCTGTTCGCGGAGATTGCCTTCCGCGCGATGGGCTATGGCTGCTTCAGCGACCGTCAAAATGCGAAACGGGGAATTTGCTGCCGCTTGCGGAGCAGCCAGGCCAGTCGCGGCGAGGATCTGATCCAGCTCACCGGTACCGACCACTGCATCGACTTCAGGAATATTTTTCTGAATTTCGTTCCGATAGCGCTCCACCATGCAGCCAGTCACGACCAGCCGCTGCGCCTTGCCGGCCGTTTTGTGCTGCGCCATTTCGAGGATCGTGTCGACGGACTCCTGCTTGGCCTTATCAATGAAGGAACAGGTGTTGACGACCAGCACGTCGGCGGATTCGGCGTCGGGGGTGAGGGTGGCCCCGGCTTCGGCCAGCAAACCCATCATGACTTCGCTGTCGACCAGGTTCTTGGGACAGCCCAGGCTGACGAATCCTACTCTTTTGGGTTGCGCTCCCGTCTTGTTGCCAATCTCTGGTGGCGGAGCGGTCATGGTGCTGGCTTCAAGGGTCACATCTCATTTTAGCAACCCGGGCCTGGTTATTTTCCCGCCGGAAGATGCAATGGCCGCTCAAGAAATGCAACATCCCAATATTTGCCAAATTTGCGACCGGTTTCGCGAAAAATGCCCACCGGCTGAAACTGGAACCTTTCCAGCAGAGAAGCCGAGCCCACATTTGGCATGGTGTACCCGCCGACAATTCGGTGGATGTCTTCTTGCGCGATGGATTCAAACAGTGCCGCAAAAAGCTTTTGGCCAAGACGCTTTCCAACTGCCTCTTTCGCACAATAAATTGTCGCTTCTACGGTGGTGTCGTAGGCTGCCTTGGCTCGGAATCGCGTCGTTCCTGCATAACCGAGAACAAGATCGTTTTCGACCGCGACGAGAAGCCGATGTCGTCCGGTCGTGGCGAACTGGTTGAACCACGGCGCCCGTTGCTCCACCGTGTAAGATTCCAGATCGAAAGTCACGGGAGTGTGAACAACGTAGTAGTTGTAAATCTCTGTGAGCCGGGGTAAATCGTGTGCTGTTGCGGGGCGAATGCAAGTCTCGGGCATCGATATTTCCTGCGCATCAATGGCTGGATGTGAGCAGCGTACACGTTGGGAGCAGAGCACTGCCAGTGATATCATCAAACCTGTGCCGGGTCCTACGCGACGCAATCCCGCCAACCCCGCCAGGTCCGGAAGGAAGCAACGGCAACGGGCTCATGCGTGTGCAGTAGGGAACCCGGCGCTAGATGTTCAGCCATCCGATCCGCAGCGTGCAGGCAATCCCGGGCAGACAAGAAAACAGTATTTTTCGAGGCCATCTCATTGAATTTTGATCTTCGACCGCGGGCGTTGCACCGGGCAAAAATCAGCGCGCTTGGCACCTACGTTCCTCCCCGTTTATTGACCAATGCTGATCTGGAAAAAATGGTCGACACCAACGATCGTTGGATCGTGGAGCGCACCGGCATTCGCACCCGCCACCTGGTCGAGCCCGGCGTGGCGACCAGCGACATCGCGGTAGAAGCGGCGCGTGTCTGCCTGGCAGAGCGCGGCATTGAAGCGAACGAGCTGGAAGCCATCATTGTTGCCACTGTCACTCCGGACATGATGTTTCCCTCGACCGCCTGCCTGGTGCAAAACAAGCTGGGAGCGCAGAATGTCTGGGGCTTTGACGTTTCTGCCGCGTGCTGCGCATTTGTTTACGCGCTTCAGGTGGGGACGAAGTTGATTGAGTCAGGCGCCCACAAAAAGGTGATGGTAATTGGCGCCGATGTGATGTCGTCGATCATCGATTACAAGGATCGTGCCACCTGCATTATTTTTGGCGACGGCGCGGGTGCGGTGCTGTTGGAGCCTGCGGAAGAAGGCGAAGTCGGAATGATCGACTACCTGCATGAAATCGACGGCTCGGGCGCACATTCGTTGTACATGCCGGGCGGCGGCAGCCTGCATCCGCCAACCGCGGAAACAGTGGCGAAGAACATGCATGTCGTGCACCAGGATGGGCAGGCGGTGTACAAATTTGCTGTCCGCAAAATGTCGGAAGCAACGGAAGCCCTGCTGGTACGCAATGGCATTGAGGGGAGCGATCTGGACTGCTTTATTCCGCACCAGGCGAACAAGCGCATTATCGAGTCGACAGCGGAGCGGCTGGGCATTGCGCGCGAACGCGTCATTATCAACATTGACCGCTTCGGCAACACTACCGCGGGTACGATTCCGTTGGCGATGCAAACCGCCCGGGAAGAGAACAAGCTGCACAAAGGCGACCTGGTCCTGCTGGCGTCTGTGGGAGCCGGGTATACGGTCGGCACCTGCCTGTTACGCTGGGAAATTTAACCGGGCGCGTGTTGGATTGCACCTGCATCTAACTTTCTTCTTCATCTTCATCGAGAAACTCACCAAGGCGATCGAGCCGGCATTCCCACAGGGTGCGATGATCGTTGATCCATTGCTGCAGCGCGGCAAATCCGGCTGTGTCGACACGGCAGGTGCGAGTTCGGCCTACCTTTTCTGTGTGCACCAATCCGCTCTGTTCCAGGATTTGAAGATGCTGCATCACGGCGGTTACGGTGATGCCGAGCGGCGCCGCCAGAGTAGATACGGAAGAGGGCCCTGCGCAGAGTTTGTCGAGGATGGCCCTGCGGGTGGGGTCCCCAAGTGCGTGGAACAATCCGTCAATGTCGATCTTTGGACTCGTCACGGGCAGGACCCTTTCCGGTTTGGGTGGCTGACGCAGCTCGTCGGCCGGCATGTTCGAAAGCGATGCATCTTCTCTCGAGCCGTTGCTGTCGCGGATGAAAGAATCGGTGGACCGGCTCGCTGCTAGAGGGCCAGTTCCGCTTCCAGATTCTCGAACAGCTTGCGCCATCCTTCCTCGCGCATTTCCGGACCGCCTGAGCCTTCAAAAAATGCTCCCTGGTGCGTGCAGATCAAGTCTGTTCCTTTGTCGGTTGGAAGAAACTCGAACGTGACCAGCGCGGCAGAAACGCGGTTCTCGCCAATCGTCATGGTGGAGCAGGTGACGATTCGCCGGTTGGGCATGATGTCCAGGAAGTCTGTTTCGGTGATCATGGCAACACCGGGAAAAGGACTTGCATGATTGAAGCGCATTTCTGCGCGCTCGTTTCCTCCCTCACGGAAGTCCAGTTCGTATTTCTCCAGCTCAGTGCTCCTTCCCGAGAAAAACCAGCGGCTCTTCTGAGGCGCACTAGCGAACGCGGAAAAGACGCGTTCTGGTTTTTTGGCATAGCTGCGTTCGAGGACGAATGTGCTGTGGATGACGGATGGATCTTTTTGAGCGTTCATGGCGGTTCCTTTCAGGCGATAATTAAGCAACTGCTTCAGTATTGCGCGGCCCTGTTAAATAGTCAAGTAAATACTTAAGTATTTTTCAAACGTTTGCAATCGCAACAAAGCGCGAGACTTTCTGCGCGATTTGCCGTCTCTAGAGTTGGAACATTGCGGCGAGGTGTGTGATGCGCTTACGCTTTTTCTTACCCCTGGTTCTCTCCGGTTCTTTGGCTTTGGCGCAGGATGCGGGCATGCAAGCCGCCCAGATGGCGGCACAAGCCAGTCAGCAAGCGATGCAGGACGCGATGATGGCCAACCAGCAAGCCATGCAGGACGCGCAAATAGCAAATCAGCAGGCCATGCAGGCGAGTCAAGAGGCGATGCAGAATTCGGATTCAGGCGTGTATGGCATGCCGATGGCGGCCACGCCGAAACTGTCCATGAAGGCAGGAACCTATCCCGCCGCGATCACTGTGCGCATGAAGGATAAGACGCGGGGCGCGGTCATGTATTACACCACGGATGGCTGGACCCCTACCGCGCAGTCCACGCGCTATGTTGGCCCCATTCAAATCACCTCGACCACTCATCTTCAGGTGATCGCCGTTGCGCCGTACTGTATGCGGAGCCAGATCGCAACCGCGACCTACATCCTGCCAGGAACGACAGAGGCTTCCGCGACTGATGCCGAGAAATCCGGGGGACAAAGCCAGGTTGAGTCGACTGGCACTCCGCAACATCTTGTGCTGCCGAAGGGAGCGAAGGTGCCGCTGATGGTGACTGCGGACGTGACCTCAAACAAACTGGAGATTGGCGATACGATTCCTTTGGCGCTGGCGCAGGATCTGGAAGTGGATGGAGTGGTGGTTGCAAAGAAGGGAACGCCGGCAGACGCCACGGTGATCCAGGTGGATGGCGCCGGACTGGTGGGGCAGCCGGGGTCGATCACATTTGCCGTGCACTCCCTTGATGTGCCGGGAAATGTGATTCCTTTGGATGGCACGGAAACAAAGGAAGGGCAGAACAAATATAAGACGGTGCGGTCCGTGGCTATTGTGCCGTTTGTG
>DATJUD010000008.1:0-8699 GCA_035502695.1 Acidobacteriaceae bacterium | reverse complement strand
TGCTTGCGCTCGCGTTCCAGCTTGATGACTTCTTTCTTCGTCATCAGGTCGTAGCGGCCGTCGGTGGCCATCTCATCCAGTTCCTGAAGGCGCTTCACAGACTTCTGCACGGTCGCCCAGTTCGTCAACAGACCGCCCAGCCAACGCTGGTTGATGTAGAACATGCCGCAACGGCTGGCTTCCTCGGCAATTGCATCCTGTGCCTGCCGCTTGGTGCCGACAAACAAAATCGTCTTGCCGTCGAGCGCCAGATCCGTCACATACTTGCTGGCTTCCTTGAACATCTTCAAGGTCTTCTGCAGGTCGATAATGTAGATCCCGTTCCGTTCGCCAAAGATATATTCCTTCATCCTTGGGTTCCAGCGCTTTGTCTGATGCCCGAAGTGGACTCCCGCTTCGAGCAGTTCCTTCATGGTGATAGTGGCCAAACGACCTCCTTGTGATTTGCATCCTGCCGGTCCGTCAAAACCTGCTCGGATTGATCCCCGCGGGGAAATTTACGTCCAAAACTTGCGATTCACTTTCTACCGCAACTTTCACGTGCAAAGGCTGCACTCCTTAGAAGCGCAGCCATCGCATGTCTCAAAGAAGTTGCCAGTTCCAGCTGCGAACTACCGCTTGCTGAACTGGAAGCGCTTGCGAGCGCCCTTCTGCCCGTACTTCTTGCGTTCCTTCATGCGGGCATCGCGCGTCAAAAAGCCCTGTTCCTTCAGGCTGCCGCGCAATTCAATGTTGTATTCCAGCAATGCGCGAGCTGTGCCCATCTTCACGGCATCCGCCTGTGCGGTCACGCCGCCGCCCTTGACCGTGGTCAACACGTCGAAGGTGGCTGCCAGGTCAGTTGCGACCAGGACACGCTTGGCCGCGATGCGCTGCTGCTCGGTAACGAAATAGTCTTCGAAGGCACGGCCGTTCACCGTGAACTTGCCGCTGCCAGGACGCAGAAACACGCGAGCAATGCTCGTCTTGCGCCGTCCGGTTCCGTAATACTGTGTCAATTCTGCCATACGTTTTTCGTTGTCCCGTTACGAAGTTTTCTTTGCGGTTGCTGAATCATCCAGTGTCATGGCAATCGGCTTCTGCGCCTCATGCGGATGCGTGCCGCCCTTGTACACCTTCAACTTGGTGGCCATTTGGCGTCCCATCTTGTTCTTCGGCAACATGCCGGTAATAGCCTGCTCCACCACGCGATCCGGCCGCCGCGCCATCAGGCGCACAAACGACTCTTCGCGCATGCCGCCCGGAAACCCTGTGTAGCGGCGATACATCTTCTGCTGGCTCTTCAACCCGGACAGGCGAACCTTCTCCGCGTTCAACACAATGACATGATCTCCCGTGTCAATGTAAGGCGTATATTGCGGGCTGTTCTTGCCGCTCAACACCCGCGCGGCTTCCGTAGCCAGTCGTCCCAGCGTTTTGCCGCTGGCATCCAGCACGTACCACTTGCGGTCGATGTCCTGCGGACGCGGAATAAAGGTAGACATGGTTCCAGTTCTCCCAAACAAATGTCAAAAATTAAATCTGCTTTTGCGAGCCTATGCACACCGCCGGTACAAACAAGGCGTTCAGCTGCCGGAAATTCTGCCAGCAAATCACGCAATGGAGTACAGTGGGCCAACTACATGCAGCGTCGAGGGGCGGTGAAACCGAAAGACGCTTTGCGTGCCGCCAACGCACCGGAAGAGGTGCAAGCAGACTCACGCAACACTGCACAAGGATTTAAGAATAACCAAAACAAGGGCCTGAGTCAACGAAACCTGCCATAAATCGCCCCTGCACAGGCAACAGTGCAGTCCTCAACGATCATTTCAAATTCTAGTTGACGGCCGTATCGAACCCTGTTTACTCTAGGCTTGTTTTAAACAAGCCTATGACCCTCAAATCACCCAAATTGCCCTCCGAACCGCGCGACCTGTTTCCCGGCGCGCTCGAGCTCATGATCCTGCAGACGCTCCATCGCCAGCCGATGCACGGATACGCCATGGTCCAGCACATTCAGCAGCGGTCGCACGATCTGCTGCAGGTGGAGGAAGGCTCGCTCTACCCCGCGCTGCAGCGCCTGCTGAAAGCTGGCCTGGTCGATGCCGAATGGAAGATTTCCGCCTCCAATCGCCGGGTGCGGACCTACAGCATCACGCCAGACGGAACCAAACATCTGCAGCGCGAGGTTTCCCGCTTCGAACAAATGCTCGAAGGCATCTCGCTGGTTTTAGCGCCGGCTAAGGGATAAGAGCGGGCATGAATCCCATGAAGCGCATGTTTCATCGCCACACGATGACCTCCGATTTATCCGAGGAGATGCAGCAGCATCTCGAAGAAAAGATCGAAGCGCTTGTCGCCGACGGAATGTCACACGAGGAAGCCGTCCACGCCGCCCGCCGTGCCTTCGGCAATACCACCCTGATCGAACAGCGCAGCCGCGAAGTCTGGATGTGGCCGCTCATCGAAAGCATCTGGGCTGATGTGAAGTTTGCGCTGCGCGGATTTCGCAGGAACATTCTCTTTACCATTACGGTAGTTGCCGCACTTGCGCTCGGCATTGGCGCGACGACTGCAATGTTTAGCTTGATCTACGCCGCGCTGCTCCATCCATTTCCATATGCCGGTGCCAACCATATTGTGAATCCAAGGATCATCGACGAGAAACATCCTCAGATTCCGACCTGGTTTGCTCTTACGCCCGCTCAGTTCAATAGTTTCCGAAAAGCGAAATCGATCGATAGCGTTCTGGGTTTCATTCTCGCTGATCTCGAAACAACAGGCAGCGATCTTCCTGAAGATGTTAGTACTGCGTATGTCACATCCAATGCCTCTTCCTTCTTCGGAATTCCTGCAATGCTGGGAAGAGGTATTCAGCCCTCCGATGTGCCGGACTCCGGCCAGTCGACGAATGTAGTAGTGCTCAGTTATAGATTCTGGAAGGACCACTATAGCGGCGACAAAACCACCATCGTCGGGCGAACTCTGCAGCTCAACCATAAGAACTACACCATCGTCGGTGTGATGCCTTCGCGCTTCACCTTTACGGAAACCGTAGGCAACGCTGACGTATACATACCGTGGACTCCGACTCGCGCCGGGGCACTTTTCCCTTGGATCAAGCTCAAAGCCGGAGTCAGTCTTGCGACCGCAAACGCTGAGTTCCAGTCCTTGCTCAATCAATTCAAGCAGGAGACGCCGAAACACTTCCCCGCCGCCTTCCGTGTAAGCGTGCAGCCGATTATCGAACCATACATACATCGCACGGGAAGCACTCTCGCGCTGCTCTTTGCTTCTGTCGTTGTTCTACTCCTGATTGGTTGCGCAAACTGCTCGGTTCTTCTACTCGCTCGTGGCGAGGCGCGCCATCACGAACTGGCCATCCGGAGTGCTATCGGAGCCAGCCGTTTTCGCATGGTGAGGCAACTTCTTATTGAGGCGTTTGCCATTTCCTTTGCCGGGACAGCCATGGGCGTTGCCGCGTCATTCTGGCTTGCAGAGTTTGCATTGCGGATGATGCCGTACGCTTTTCCCCAGGAAGCTGCCGTCACTATCAACTTTCCCATCCTGGCTTTTTCAATCGGCCTCGCACTGATCGCGGGCCTGCTCTCTGGGCTTTCCCCTGCGCTGCGCCTGTCACGGCCAAATGTATCGAAGATTATTCAGAGCACCGCGCGTACCACTGGCGGCAACACCAGTAAACGCACAACCAATCTCCTCATCGGCAGTCAAATCGCTCTCACGTTCGTTCTGCTTGGCGTGGCCGGAGCAGCGATTGCAGGTTTCCTCAAGGTCATATCCACGCGACTTGGTTACGACCCACATAACGTGATGGCGATTCGTGTTCCGCTGAAGAGAGACACCGACAAGAACCAGCAACAACGAGCGAATTATATTAATCAATTGCGCGAACGCGTTGCCAGCGTGCCAGGGGTGATCTCCGTCGCCGTGGCGTCTAGCGGGATACCTCCCTCACAACCAGATTTCGGATTGGGCACGATCGGACCATTTGAGATTCTAGGTGAGCAACCAAAACAGCAGCCACAGGCTGCAGTCTCTCTCGTCAGTCCAAGGTATTTTGCCACGCTCAAAATTCCTCTGCTCAGGGGCAGAATATGGGACCAGGCGGAAAATCAACGCGGAGACTTCGTCGCAGTCGTCAATCAAACACTTGCCCAGCGCTACTGGCCACATGGAGATGCCATCGGTCATCAGATCCGCATCCTTTCACTCAAAGACGACGGAGGCCCTCTTCTTGCGACATCACCTCAAAGCGGAGGATTGCGTCAGATCATCGGCGTCGTGGCGGACTCACGGAACGATGGTCTGGAACGACCCGTCGCTCCAGCGATCTACGTTCCCTACACGACCTTTATGTGGGACGGCACGGAACTTTTGGTTCATACTGCAGGCGCCCCACTCGCGTTCATTCATGCCATTCGTATCGCGCTTCAATCCTTGAGTCCCGATCAGCGCACGGCTGAGGTTGGTGATCTTGAGGAGGCACTGCATCATCAGTCAATATGGACACAACAGCGCCTATTTTCAATCCTCTTTTCCTTCTTTGCTGGCCTGGCTCTGATCTCGTCCCTCATTGGCCTCACCAGCACGGTTAGTTTCGCCGCAGCTCGACGCACCAATGAACTCGGTATTCGTATGGCACTTGGTGCGCAACGATCCCACATCGTGTGGATCGTCGTCAGGGCCACGCTCGCAACCGTGGGTAGCGGCATCGTCGTTGGCCTTGTGTTGGATCTCGCTCTCGAAAACGTGCTGCGACACTGGACGCCCGGTAGTGTCTTCACACCATGGATGATCGCCGTAGTTGCCTTTTTACTTATAGTTTGCACCATCGTCGCGTGCCTTTTTCCCGCTCGTCGCGCAGCAATGATCGATCCCATGGTCGCTCTCCGAGGGGAGTAGAAAGACCCATGAAGCACTGGCTAAAGCAAATATTTTCGCGGCGCAGGTTGTCCGCCGATTTATCCGAGGAGATGCAGCAGCATCTCGACGAAAAGATCGAAGCGCTCATTGCCAGCGGTATGCCGCGTGAGGAAGCGATCCACGCCGCACACCGAGCCTTCGGCAATGCGACACTGATCGAACAGCGCAGCCGCGAAGTCTGGATGTGGCCGCTGATCGAAAGCATCTGGGCCGACATCAAATTCGCCCTCCGCCAACTCCGCAAATCCCCCGGCTTCACCGCTGCGGTGGTGCTGACGCTGGCGCTCGGTATCGGCGCAAACACGGCCATCTTCAGCCTGGTAAATGCCGTCCTGCTGCGGTCGCTTCCGGTGCGGAATCCCGACGAACTGGTGGTGATGCGATGGTCGGCACGCGATTGGCCTAACAACGTCGACTCTAGGAACTACGGGGATTGCGCGTCTGACAGAACTATCGGAATGCACAGTAACTGCGCACTGTCATATTCCATGTTCAAAGAAATTGCGGGGCGCAAAGACCTGTTTTCGAGTGCGATGGCATTCGCCGGGCCGCAACAGATAGACCTGAGCGGCAACGGGCCGGCAAGCATCGCTCAGGGAGTACTTGTTTCGGGTAATTATTTCGAGACGCTGGGAGTCCGGGCCGCTCTGGGTCGAACGCTGCAGCCGGAGGATGAGCAGCCAGGAGCTCCGGCCGTGGCGGTGCTCGATTATGGGTATTGGCAACGCGCGTTCGGTGGCGCGACGACCGTCGTGGGGCGAACCCTTCGCCTGAACAATATCGTGTTCACCATCGTGGGCGTAGCGGACCGAGATTTTACCCGGCTGACACCAGGGCAAAACGTGGATTTCTGGGTGCCATTGTGGCAGGCGACGCCTTTGGGAGTGCCATGGGCGCACGTGCACACCTCTGATACCAGCTCGTGGTGGCTGACGGTGGTGGGACGGCTGCAGCCCGGCGTCTCCATAGCACGGGTCCAGGCGACGATGAATGTCTGGTTCCTCAATCAGACGATGCGTGGCGAAAAGCCCAGATGGAAGATGACGGACGACCCTCGCCTGACAGTGTTGCCTGCGCAAAGCGGGCTGACGGGGTTTCGCGATCAGTTCGGCGAGCCGCTCATTTTGTTGCTGGCCGCGGTGGGGATAGTGCTGGTCATCGCCTGCGCAAATGTGGCAGGGCTGATGCTGGCGCGCGGAGCGGAGCGCGAAAAGGAGATGGCGGTGCGGATCGCCGTGGGTGCCGGAAAAAGGCGCGTCATTCGCCAGCTACTGACGGAGAGCCTGCTTCTGTCATTCATGGGCGCGGCGCTGGGTACGCTGGTGGCGTACATGGGAGCGACAGGACTAGCAGCGTTCTTTTCGAAAAATTCGAATCAACCGATGCAGATCGATCTGCATCCGAACGCGCCGGTGCTGCTGTTTGCGATTGGCGTAGCAGTCCTGACGGGGATTGGGTTCGGCCTGGCGCCGGCGTTCCGGGGAGCGCAAGCCGACGTTGCGATGGAGCTCAAAGGGGCCTCTGCCACAACAAGGCATGGGAGCAGGCGGCGATTTAGTCTGGGCAGCGGCCTGGTGGTGTTACAAGTCGCGCTGTCCGTGGTGATGCTGTCGGGTGCGGGCCTGCTGCTGCGCACACTCGACAAGCTGCATAGCGTCGATCCTGGATTCGACACCGGCAACTTGCTGCTGTTCTCAGTTGAACCCGAGCTGGCCGGATATAAGGAACAGCGAATCCCGGAACTATATGCGAACTTGCAGCGACGGCTGGCCGCGCTGCCGGGAGTGGTGAGCGTAAGCTACTCGTCGCAGGCGTTGCTGGCTGGCAGTATCTGGGAAGAAGGTGTGCAAGTTGAGGGACGAGACAAGGACGGTGCGGAGACCCAAATACTGCCCGTGGGTCCGGACTATTTCGCAACCATGAAAATTCCTCTGGTCGCCGGGCGGCTGATCCGCCGCGAGGACCTGAGCGGAAAACCGTTGGTCGGGATTGTCAATCAGGCATTCGTAAGAAAATTCGTCGGCGGAAGAAATCCGATTGGGCTGCGCGTCCGCGGCGGGAACGACCAACAATGGGCAATTGTGGGAGTGGTGCGCGACACAAAGTATCAAAATCTTCGAAGCGCGGACGCTCCCACCGCCTATGTGCCGTTGATGAAAGACGGTGCAACGTTTGTCCTGCGCACCGCCGCACAACCCGCGGTCTTCATGCCGGCGGTACGACAGATCGTACATCAGGCCGACAACAATTTGCCCGTGATCCGGATGAGGACGCAAACGGAAATCGTCGATCGAACCCTATTCAACGAGCGGCTGGTAGCGCGGCTGTTTGGCCTTTTCGGCTTGCTGGGGCTGGCATTGGCGTGTATTGGCGTCTACGGCTTGCTCTCGTACGAGGTGGCTCGCCGCACGCGCGAAATCGGGATTCGCAGCGCTCTCGGCGCGCAGCGATTCGATTTGCTGCTGTTGGTTATGCGGCAAGGCTTACTGTTGCTGCTGTGCGGAGTGACAGCGGGGATTGCGGCGGCCATAGGAGTAACGCGTCTACTCGCAAGCCTTCTCTACGGTGTGCGCCCAACAGATGCTGTCACGTTCTGCGGCGTCGCCGCAACCTTGATCGTCGTCGGCCTGATTGCCTGCTTTATACCCGCTCGTCGCGCGGCTTCGATCGATCCTATGATCGCCCTGCGCGCGGAGTAACTCGCCTCCCTCGAATGGCTTGACGACTATGCGACGTGGAAACTCCTCCTGAATTTCTGGAGCCGGCGACAACTCCATCTCTCATTTCTGAATCTCTTATATCCGTGAGACAAACTATGAGCAGCAAACTCCTCAGCACCACCCTCGTCGCCGCCGTTCTTTCCATCGGACTTCCGGTCATCGCGCAATCGAGCACCAATCCCGGCTTTAAACAGGACATGAAAGACGCCGGTCACAGCACCAAGAACGCCGCCAAAGATGCCGGCCATGGCGTCAAGAGCGGCACTAAAGAAGCTTGGCACGCCACGAAACACACCACCGAGAAAGCCGCCCACAAGACCGCGCAGAAAACGGACCAGGGCGCCAAGAAGGTGGAGCACAAGACCAATCCCGGTCAGTAACCTGGAGTCCCACCGTCGCGCTCCTCAGCAACCGTGGATTAGCCCTGCGGATTGCCGTCCGCACGGTTCCCCCGGATCGCATTCATACGTTCTAGAAAGCGGTTCGCCGCCTCAAGCTCCGCACGCGGGCTTTCCGTCAGAAAAACATCCATCTCGCGATTGATCTCCTGATAGTGCGGCTGAATCTTGTGCGCCTTGCGCGGATTGGCATGGACCAGGACGCTGCGCCGGTCCGACGGGTTCGCCTCGCGCCGGATATAGCCGCCTTTTTCCAACCGGTCCAGCATCACCGTCACCCCACCCGTGCTTAGCCCCATCCACTTCGCCAGCTTTCCCGGCGTCATTGCGCCCTCGAGTTCCAGCAGGTTCAGGCACTGCATATCCGTCAGGTGCAGCCCAACAGAGTCGGCCACTTTCTGGTTGAACAGAATCATCCCCGCAATAAAGTAGCGAATGTTTCGGATCAGGGATGCATGCAATGCGGCGCGATTTCCTGTTGACATCCTGCCTCCACGTATCTATCGTAACAAGTATCTTATCAAATAAGATACTTTTCGATTGAGGTTTCCTAATGACAAAGACAATGGCAAAAGGATACAAGGGAATGGGGATGGAAGGCTCGGTCGCGCGCTGGTACGAGAAAACCACGCGCAAAGACATGAACCAGTTTCAAGAA
>DATJUD010000007.1:0-20728 GCA_035502695.1 Acidobacteriaceae bacterium | reverse complement strand
TCAACGCAAATGATACCTATAAGTGAGATTCCCGGCTGGAAGAACGGACGCGAGCGTCGTCGCGCGATGACTAGTACTTGAAAATTACCGCTGGTCCACTAATACGCTTCGCCGTCAGATCGACATCCACCTCAACACGATTCGCGATCCTGATAAAGGGAATATTGCTGTCCATTCCATAATCCTTGCGGTCGAAGGCCATGGTGCCTTGAATGCGGCCGTCACCGGTTCCGGTTCGGTCCACTGTCAGCAGCAGGGTTTCTGGCCGTGAAACTCCACGAATGGTAAAGATGCCGGGCACATCAAATGTCGTTCGGCTGGTCTGAATCACTTTTGTGGATTTGAAGGTGATCCACGGGTCGTGGGCGACGTCGAAAAAGTCTTTGCTTTTCAGCTTGTCGTTCTTGAAGTGGCTGCCGGTTTGAACGCTGGCGGCCCGAATTCTGATGTCGAGCACGCCGGATTCGGCTGCGGCAGACGAAAACTTTAGGGTTGCACCCCACTGCTCAAACTGGCCGGTGAGATCGACGGAAGATTTGACGTGGAACTTGATCATGCTTTGTTGCGGCGTGATCGCGTATTGAGGAGCCTGGGCATAGCCGGGTGCAGTCAAAACAGCGAACAGTAAGGAACAAAGAATGCGGAGGCGCATGGTGCTTGATCGTAGGGTTTCCAGCCACCGTATGTCAATTTGTTTCGAGATGACGAACCAGTTCGAGCCAAGCGCTGTCGACCCAAAACTCTTTGAGGTTTCCCGAGCGGTAGCAGGCTTAGTGGCGGGCGATCAGACGGTCCCGCACCGACGCATCGCATTCCCCCAAGTACTCGAATCATAAATGGAAAGATTGTCCGCGTGGATATCTCTGCGTCCCCGTGTTACTCATGCACGGTACCGCTTCGCGCAGCAGTAGGCTCAACGGTAACTGCGGCGTGTTGCGCAGAAAATTTTCTTGCATGGAATCCAGATCGGCGATACAAGGAATCAGCGGAAATAAAACTACGCAGGTTCGCTCCCTCCCGGACCGCAGCGAAATCGTGTTCGAACCACCTACCCAACGAAAGGCTGCTGTGCCGTGGCTCTCTTCTGCCGTCGAATTCTTCTACTTATCTGCCTGATGTCGGTGGCGTATGTTCCCGTGTTTGGCGCAAACTGGACCCAACCCACACCTGACGAGCTGAAAATGACCTCCGATCCTGCGGCCCCTGACTCGCCGGCGGTCTATCTGTTTCGCGAAGAAATCGTCAACGACAAAATGCACTCTCATACCACTTACGCACGAATCAAGATCCTTACCGAGAAGGGCAAAGAAGAGTTCAGCGAGATCGAAATTCCCTACGAGAAGGACAAGAGTGGGGTCAGTATTTCCGATGTGCAGGGACGGACGATTGAGCCGGATGGAACCATCGTTCCCTTCACGGGCAAACCCTTTAATAAAGAGATCGTCAAGTCCGGTGACGTGACTGTGATGGCCAAGGTGTTCTCGCTTCCGGATATCCGAGTGGGGAGCATCATCGAGTACCGCTATCTGCTGACGTATGAAGGCGACTACTTCATGCCGCCCAGGTGGCTTCTGCAGCAATCGATCTTCGTGCACCGCGCGCATTATCACTTTGTCCCGACCGATACCAGTCGAACGATCACAATCACTGACTCTCAGGGACACCAGAATGTGGTCAGCCATCTCGTGTACTTCCCGCTGCTGCCGCCTGGCGCCAAGGTTCGTTCCGGTCTGGATGGTTTCGATTTAGTGGCCGAAAACATTCCGGCAGCTCCCGATGAGCCGTACATGCTGCCCCTCAACAGCTTCACCTATCGGCTGATTTTTTATTACACACCGTACTCGTCCGGGCCAGAGTTCTGGGATGCTGAAGCAAAATACTGGTCAAAGGATGTGAACCATTTTGCGGAGCCTTCCGACAAAATTCGCGCGGCAGTCGCAAAAATCGTAGCCTCCGGCGACAGCGACGAACAAAAGCTGCAAAAGATATACGCGGCCGTAATGACACTGGAAAATACAGATTTCACGCGCGAACATTCCGCGGAGGAGAACAAGGCTGAGGGTGAAAAAGTCAAAAACGCGGCCGACATCTGGGACGAGAAGAGAGGAGACGGTAACGAAATTACCAGGTTGTTCATTGCTATGGCGCGTGCTGCGGGAATGAAGGCGTATGCGATGATCGTGACCTCGCGCAACCAGTCGCTGCTGAATCGGGGATATCTATATTGGGGCCAGCTGGGCGACGAGATCGCCATTGTGAATGTTGGCGGCAAGGAAGAGTACTTCGATCCAGGAGAGCGGTATTGCGAATATGGCAAGCTCGACTGGATCCACACTCAGATGTCAGGTTTTCGCCAGACAGACAACGGCACCGAGGCAGCCACAGCGCCACAGGCAAAATATACGGACAACGTCACAGTCCGGAACGTGAATATCACGATGGGCCCGGACGGCAAACTGCAGGGACAGATTCAGATCACTATGAATGGCGTGCAGGCGTTGAGCTGGCGACAGAGAGCATTGCGGACCGATGAGCAGTCCACGAAAACAGCCCTGGAGAACCAGGTGCAGGGCCAGGTTCCCGATGGCGTCAAGGTGAAAATGAATCACATTCTGGATTTGAACGACAGCAGGTTGGTCCTGATGGCGTTCCTGGACGTGAGTGGAAGCATGGGAACGGTCACGGGCAAACGCGTTTTCTTTCCGGCAGCCTTTTTCGAAACGAAATCACGTCCGATGTTTGTGTCGGAAAAGCGGGAGAATCCGGTCGACCTTCGATATCCGTCGGTGGTCCAGGATGTCGTGACGATTACCCTGGCGCCGGGCCTGTCGGTGGAAAGCCTACCCAAGGGCGTCACCAACGTGGTTCCGATTGGCGCCGAATACAAGAGCGTGTATGGAGATAGTGCGAACACTTATAAGCAGGTGCGGTTAATGGTATTTGGAAACACGCTTTTCACCCCTAAAGAGTATCCGCAACTGCGGGAGTTTTATCAGAATGCAGCCACCCAGGACCAACAGCAGGTGGTGTTGCAACGAACGCCCGCGGCGGCTGCGGCGCCCGTTCCTGCGAAGGGCCAATGACAACTTCGAGTTGGTTCGACGGCATGCGTTCAGCGCGAATTGAAGCGAGGGCAGTTATCCGCGGATTCTGCGGAATCCTCGTGATCGCGGTCGGATACTCAATTCCCGCGTACGCATCCAACCCTCACATCCCAGACTGGGCGCTCAACGCTTCGACCGTGAAGGGAGACTGGGGCGACGCGAAAGCCGTGGTTCTGCTGCAGGACACTTTGCTCACCGTACAGCCCGACGGAAAAGCAATCGAGCGGGATCGAATGGTCGTGAAGATTCTACGGCCGGAAGGACGCGACGAAGCGACCCCGGAAGTAGGCTTTTCGAAGGACCAGAAGCTTTTGTCCTTTCACGTGTGGAGCATCGGCCCTGATGGCCATCACTACGCGATGAAGGACTCGGAATATGTGGAAGCAGGCACAAGCGAGTATGGCATTCTTTACGCCGACGAGCGCGTCAAAATCGCGTCGCCGCCCGGAGCTGACCCGGGAGGGGTGGTCGCCTGGGAGACGACGCAGCAGCAGCCCACCTACCTGAGTGAAGACGATTGGCAATTCCAGAACAGCGTTCCCACGGTGGAGACGTCGTTCGAGATCGATCTGCCGCCTGGCTGGCATCAATACCCAGTCTGGTTTCGGCACAATCCTGTGTCGGCGATCGAGGTAGCGCCAAATCATTTTCGCTGGGAAATCGACAATCTGAAGGGGATTGATTTGTCGCAGGTGCGACTGCATCCAGCATGGATGGCGCTGGCTGGAAGGATGAGCGTGCATTTCAGCGCCAGTCCAATTCCACAGGGAAGTGCTCTGTGGGAGACGATTGGTGCCTGGTACCAGGGATTGGCAGCTCCCGAAAGCGAAGGTGGCACGGATATTTCCGCCGAAGCGCGATCTGTGGCGGGCGACGGCGACTTTATGACGCGACTATCCAAAGTTGCCGATTTTATGCAGCAGCAGATTCGCTATGTTGGAATCGAGATCGGCATCGGCACGCTGCAACCGCATTCGGCAGAGGAAGTGTTCCGCAATCGATACGGCGACTGCAAGGACAAAGCGACGCTCATGATCTCGATGCTGAGCGCAGTCGGCATTCGCGCAACATGGGTTGCGGTTGACCACCGCAGAGGCGTGATCGATCCAGCGACGCCGTCGATCTTTGGCGATCACATGATCACCGCGATTGAGATTCCGGCCGGATATGACAATCCCCGGCTGCAGGCGGTGGTGACAACTCGCTCCGGACGAAAATATTTGATCTTCGATCCGACGAACCAATACGTTCCAATCGGTGAGATTCCGGAGAACGAACAGGGAAGTTACGGCTTGCTGGTGGCTGGAGCCGACAGCCAGGTAATTCAGCTTCCAATGCTGAAGCCGGACACGGATACGACCGATCGCACGGCAAAATTCACTTTGTCGCCGGATGGAACGCTGACGGGCGAGGTGACCGTGCTGCATTCCGGCGCATCGTCATGGCATCAGCGGGAAAACTTGTCGATGGCCAGCGAGAAGGATCAACAAAAAAATCTAGAACGTTCGCTGCAGCGGTCCTTTTCCAACTTCACGCTGGGTACGGAGAAAACCGATAACGTGATGGCCCTCGACAAGCCGCTGGAGGTGCAATACCAGGTGACCGTTCCGATGTACGCAAAAGATGCGGGCACTCTACTGTTAATTCGTCCACGAGTGATCGGCAGCGACGCATATGCGCTGCTGGACAAGCCGCGAGTGTATCCCATCAGCTTCGACGGCGCGGGGATCTGGAAGGATGACTTCGATGTGACGATCCCCGCGGGTTATGTGGTGGATGATATGCCGACCGCGGTGAACATGGACGTGGGCTTCGCGAGCTATCACAGTGAGGTGAAAGCGGAAAATGGTGTGCTGCATTACCACCGCGAATTCACGTTGAAGCAATTGACCCTGCCGCCTTCCGACTATGCCGCACTGCTCAAGCTGGAAGCCGCGATCGCAACCGACGAGAACAGCGATGCCGTGCTGAAAAAGCAATAACTCTTATCCAGAAAGGTCCCAACCTCAACAGCATCGTCGTGGTTTTCAGCGAATTCGTGAGTCACAGCAATCCCACATAGGCGTCTGAAAAGAGGCTGCTCCAGGAGGCATCCAAATAGAGCCATCTCTGTGTGCTGAACCAGCTGGTTGGCATGTCCGGAATGTGCAGCAGGCCATGGCCTCCTACGCAAATGAGTTCGGTTCCATTCCAACCGAGAAAATTCCTTGAAGATTGTCCGACGTAGGCAGGATGCGTCAGTAAGCGCAGGCACTTCGGGCAACGCCTTCTCTGGTCGTGCAGCGCCCAGCGAAACGCGAAAAGAAAACCGCAGAGTGAACTCCCCAGCTGGATATATTCTGCGATCAGCGAATTGATTGAAGCACTGAAATGCGCCAGATCCAGCGATGCCAAGCCAACGATCACGAGGATGAGCGCAAGTTTCGCCGCCAGAAATATCCATCTGCGGGTTTCATTTCCCTCGTGAGTGTGCGTGTAATTTTCCGAATACTCGCCTAATGGCAGCGAAGTTGTTGCTGGCAATGTGAGACAAGCGAGAGCAAGCGCAAAGAGAAAGCAAAACATGGGTTGCTTGCTTCGTTCCGTCAGGGAAACGCAATCGTAGTTTCCAGAACCAATGTCAGGATCCGGAACCGACATTTGCCACTGACCGTTCGTAGGAGGCGGAAAATCGGATGCCTTCACGTCGGCAACCACGTATCCATCGGAGTCAGGCGGCAGCGCCGCCATCGCATGGGCATCCTCTAAAAGGCAGGCATCAATCCTACCTGGAAGACGCCATAAGTCGTCCGCGATCACCCCCACGACCAGGGCCTTTTGCCCAGCTATCTGTACGATCTTCCCGGTGATGTTGGGATCATCATGGAAGTACTTCTTCCAGGCCGAATGGCTCAAGACCAATCTCTCTGCATTGACCTGCCTCTTCGGAATAGAGAAATCAGCGGGAATTCCGAGCACACGGAATAGATTGTCGCTTGCCAAAGCCACAGATATTTCCGGGCCTGGATGACCGCCGACCACGATCCGCGCTGTGGTCGGTCGATAGAAGGCCATTCCGTTGAACAGATCGTGCGTATTGTTTTTCCATGATTGAAAGCTTGCAAGAGGGATTGCAGGAAAGGGATCTGATATGTGGCCGCTGGGTGAAATCAAAACAAGATTTTGCGGGTTGGAATATGGAGACGGAAGAATGACTTTACGAACTCCGGGAAGATAGATTGCCAGCGCCCCGGCGATGATTGCCAGTCCCGCCAGCAAGGCGATGCATCGCCACGGCGACCGCAATTCAAAAATTTCTGAGAAGGTCGATGTTGGACTTTCCCAGCGTAGCCAGAATGCATCCTTGAACGCGCCAAGACAAAACATAGTCGCCTGTTGCATGTCGCCGGGCTGGTCTTGTTCCTTGCGTTCGCAATTGTCGCAAATATGCCAAAGTTCCGCTTTCCATTCTGCGAGCCACTCCATACGCTGGACCACGGGCACGAACCACGCCGCACTATGCAGAATGGCGAGAGGCACGCGACGGGAGCGGATGAATCGAAGAAGGTTCATGCCCTGTTGACCTCGGGAAGCGGAATCATCCGGGAAAGAAGCGGATAGCGCTTATACAGGGATTCCAATGTAGCTTTGCCTGTCCGGGTAAGCTTGTAATATTTTCGGACCGGCCGCTGTTGCTGCTCTGCAATTGACTGCTGTTCCCATCGCGAACTGATCAAGCCATCTCGTTCCAGACGCCGCATCGCCGGATACACAGTTCCACTCGGAAGGCCCGTCACTTCCATCACGCTGAAGCCATAGACATTGCCAGCATGAATGGCATGAAGAATCATGGCCGCTGTGTGAGAGAGCTTCGCCTCAACTTCCATAGCAGGAATTGTACCTATGTAGTTCGCTACTTGACTAGTGTTAAAGTAGCATGCTACATAGGGTATGTGGCATTGCCTGTAAAGCACAGTTGGAGCGCAAGATTCCACGACGCACGGCCACCGGAGGCGTCCACAATGCTGGAACTGCAAAACCTGTCACGAAGCTACCGCGGGATTCCGGCGATCAGGGATGTGAGTTTTCGCGTAGCTCCAGGCGAAATTATCGGGTTTCTCGGACCCAACGGCGCTGGCAAATCCACCACCGTCAAGATCATTACTGGACTTTTGCGGCCGAACGATGGCCGCGTTCTTTTTGAAGGTGTCGATATCCAAAGTGATATTGAGGGATTTCGTGCGGTGCTGGGCTACGTTCCGGAGGAAGCGCATCTCTATACCCACCTATCCAGCCTGGAATATCTGCAGCTCGTAGGCAGGTTGCGGGGAATGAAGGAAGCATTGATAGAAGTGAAAGCGAAAAGATTGCTTGCACTCCTCAATTTGGAATCCTGGCAGTACTCGACAATTTCCTCATATTCAAAGGGCATGAAACAACGCGTCCTGATCGCCGCTTCGCTAATGCATGACCCCAAGCTGCTGATCTTTGACGAACCGCTATCTGGTCTGGACGTCGTATCCTCCCGCCTATTTAAAGATCTGCTGCAGGAGCTTTCCGCGCAGGGCAAAGCCGTCCTATATATTTCGCATGTTCTGGAAGTAGTTGAGCAGATTTGCAATCGTGTGATCGTGATCGCGAAGGGCAACATTGTGGCGGACGCTTCGCCGGCAGAACTAACAAAAGTGATGCAATTGGCCAGCCTTGAGAGTGTGTTTGCGCAACTCGTGCAGCAGCAAGACACCAGGGTGCTTGCACGTGAATTGGTTGAGGTGATGCAAATTGAGAATGTCTAATCAGCTGCAAACTGCGCGCCTGAAGGAACCCCAGATCCTATCTCTCCATGTTCTCGCAGATATGGGTGCGCCCGCTCGCGCGGAACAAAGTCAGCGGGTGATTCTCGTTCGACACTTCCTCGATCGATTCTTCAATAACGAGATGGCGTCGTCCGACGACGATGGAAAGACGCGCCTGATTCAAGTTGCTTGTGCAACGGGTCTTCCCGGTCTGGTGGCGGCCATGTATCTGTGGCCTGTGTATCACGACATTTTCCGATTGCACCGTCCCTACTGGGCCCAGGTGGGCGATCACTATTTCTTTGTTGTTTACTCCATGGTGGTCATGGGAATGATCGTGGTCTTCGAATGGGATCTATTCTTTCCAGACTTGCTGGACATTTTCGTTCTATCCAGCCTACCCATCAAGAGTCGAACACTTTTTCTCGCCAGGATTGTGACTGTCTGCATCTTCATCGTCGGCTTTCTATTGAATGCAAACATCCTCTCGACCTTCGCGCTGCCCGCTGCCATCGATCCTCCCAGCGCGAGCCGGTTCCTGGCCGCTCATATCCTCGCGGTCGCCGGTAGTGGAGTCTTCGCTGCAGCAACGATATTAGCGATTCAAGGCGCGCTGCTCACCGTCCTGGGAGAGAGAGCATTTCGGAAAATATCGCTCACGCTGCAAGCCACCTTTATTACAGCGTTGCTGATGGTTCTGTTTTTGATACCCGTTTTATCCGGAGCACTCCCGGGATTCATGCATTCCAGTCACCCGTATGCCTTTTGCTTTCCTCCATTCTGGTTCCTGGGAGTATATCAACGCATTTTGGAGGGACCTTCAGCGTTGCCGATCTACACCCGGCTCGCGCAGATCGGTTGCAAGGTAACTCTCGCCATGACGGCGGCGGCGATCATTTTCTATCCGCTCGCCTATTGGCGTAGAACGCGTGAGATCATTGAGGGCTCGACTGTTCGGGATACCAGAACCACACTGGCCGCACCATTCAACCGGATATTGCACGAGACTCTGGTGCGCATCCCCGCTCGCCGAGCAATCTTCCATTTCATCAGTCAGACCCTGTTTCGGGTGCAACGCTATCGGATCTACCTTGCGATGTATGCCGGATTTTGCCTGTCGCTGGTTGCTGCAACTCTGCTACGCCTGCAAATTGAGCCAGGAAGAGTGACCTTGAAAATTTCACCCGGCGGAATGCGAACAGTGATCCCCATGGCCGCATTCTTAATCATCGCTGGACTGCGAGTTGCATTTGTTTCACCGGGCAATCCTCGCGGACGTTGGATTTTCAGAGTCGTCAAGGGCAGGCCAGAGTGGGAACAGTTGACCGCTGCCAAAACCTGGATTCTGACCTGGGCCATCGCCATCATGACCACTCTGGTTTGCATTTTCCTTATCGCAAGCGATACGGAAATCTACGAGTGGAGAACCATCGCGGGACAAATCCTGATGGCGATAGGATCGTGCGTGCTTTTGACGGATGCCTTTTTCTTAAGTGTGAAAATCATCCCTTTTACAGGAGAAAGGGTTGCGGAGAAAACAAACCTGGCAATCGTACTGCTGAAATATGTGGCCGCCTTCGTTCCTTGGGTCGTAGCGGTGGAGAATACCGAACCCTGGATTGAAGCCAGTGCCGGGCATATGGTGACGGCAATCGTGGTGATTGGCGCAGCTCACATGGCGATGCAGGCGATCCATCAAAAATTGTTGAGCGACCACCTCAGTGTGCCGGACCTTGATGAAGACCAGCACGGACTCTTTCAGACACTCGGTCTGCGGTACTAAGACTCGACTGAAATGTTTTTTGCCGCCTGATCCGCGCCGCTTGCCCTCATTCGGTCATTTCCTTGTACATGAATATCCGCTCTTCCTATTGACTACTAGGGGAAGGAAGCGCTAGTCTTTTCCTGCTAGAAGTCTAGGGAGAAAAGGCTTGGCCAGGAACGATCTTCAAGGGACACTCGATCTGCTGGTTCTCAAGGCGTTGTCACAACTCGGATCCATGCATGGCTACGGAATCCTGCTCCATATCCATCGCGCCTCCGATGATTTACTGCGCGTGGAAGAAGGTTCGCTCTACCCGGCCTTGCACCGCATCGAGCAGAGCGGATGGATCAGCTCCGAGTGGGGAGCATCAGAGAACAATCGCCGAGCGAAATATTACAGGTTGACGGCTGCGGGACGAAAAGAATTATTGACTGCGGAAAAAAGTTGGGAGCAACTTGCGAAAGGCATCCGCGCCATACTGCGGTACGCCTAAGAGGCACGGGATATGGCCTATCGGAGGCGTTTTCGAGCTTTATTTGACCGAGCCCGCCTGGACGCTGAGATTCAGGAGGAGTTGCAGGCTCACATCGAGATGCGGACGGCAGACAACATCGCCAGCGGGATGTCGCCGGAACACGCGCGCCGAGACGCATTGTTGAAATTTGGAAATCCGGTCGGCATGAAGGAGCAAGTCGTCGCCATGGACGCAGCATTAGGCATGGAAAGCTTCTTCAGAGACGTCCGCTACGCATTCCGGCAACTGCGCAAATCTCCGGGCTTTGCTTTGACTGCCATCCTTACCCTGGCGCTCGGTATTGGCGGCATGACAGCAGTCTTTTCGGTCGTCGAGTCGGTTCTGTTGCGTCCGTTGCCCTTTCAGAATGCAGGCAGACTCGTGATTTTGCACGAAAGTATCCTGCACGATTTGCATCAATTCAATGTGACGGCGCCCGACATTCTCACGTTTCAGCGAGAATCCAAGGCGTTCTCCGGCGTTGGCGGATACATTGGCGCGAATTATGTCGCGACTGGCGCCGGCGCACCGTTCGAAGCGCAGGCGGAGCGGGTGACAGCTTTTGTGTTTCCTGTGCTTGGCGTCAGCCCGCTGCTTGGGCGCACATTTACGCAGCAGGAAGATGACACTTCCGCTCCGGTCACGGTACTGAGCTACGCACTGTGGAAGGATCGTTTTCAAAGCGATCCCAACGTATTGGGAAAGACGATTGATTTGGACAAGCGCCCGTATACCGTCATCGGTGTCATGCCACGGAATTTCGAGTTTCCCCTGGACGCAGGGCGGTTCAGCGGCCGCGATCTCTGGGTGCCGATGAGCTTTACTCCGGTGGAGAAGAACAGACAAGGCGACGATTTCGACTACGGTGCGGTAGCGCGGCTGAAGCCCGGCGTCAGCATAGCGCAGGCCCAAAGCGATGTGGACCGCATCATTGCAGGAATTCAAGCCTCGTACCCGGCGAAATATCGCGTGCAACTGCATGGTTATTTCCGAACCCTGAAAGATGAGGTCGTACACAATGCCAGGCCTCTATTTCTTATTCTGCTTGCGGCTGTCGGACTGATTCTGCTGATCGCGTGTGTGAACCTCGCCAACCTTCTGCTGGTGCGCGCCGCGACCCGCAAACAGGAATTCGGAATGCGAATGGCGCTGGGAGCGGCTCGTCTTACAATGCTGCGACAACTCCTCACAGAGAGCCTTGTATTGAGTACCCTCGGAGGTTTCACGGGTATAGCGATTGCCGTTGGGCTTGTGCGCGCAGCCGCTATCTATATGCCGGATTCGTTACCGAGGCTCAACGAAATCGCTGTGCGGTGGCCGGTGTTTGCAATTGCTTTTCTGTTGATTGCCTTGACGGGCATTGCCTGTGGGATGGCCCCAGGGCTTGCCACAATGAGAACCGATCCTCTGGATGCGCTGCGAAGCGGCAACCAAAGCTCCGGACAATCGCGCTCGCAGCATAGCCTGCGGAGCGGACTGGTCGCGGCAGAAGTGGCGATGGCAACCATCCTCTTAGTTGCGTCGGGACTTTTGCTGCGTAGTTTTGCAAAGATGCTGGAAACCAATCCTGGATTTCAGCCGCAGCATGTTCTGACTGCATTGTTGGTATTGCCCAGGCACGATTATTCCAGCCAGGAGAAAGTGGCCGATTTCTATCGTCAGCTTCATGCGCAAATTAATGCGCTGCCGGGAGTGAGCGACATGGGATTCTCTACAAATATTCCGATCGTCGGAGCGAATTCCGGACGATTGATTACTCCGCAGGGATATGTACGGCCGGCCGGCGACGGTTGGCTGATCACATCGAATTATCTTGTCGAGGGCGATTACTTTCAGACGCTGCATATTCCGTTGATCCGCGGTCGATATTTCGACGCTGGCGACGAGCAAAGCGGAGCACCCTTGGTCACCATCATCAGCCAGTCCTTCGCAGACCATTACTTTCGCGGAAAGAATCCGATCGGGAGGCACGTCAAGGTTGGCGTCCTGAGCAGTCCGACTCCGTGGATCACGGTGGTCGGTGTCGTGGGAGATATAAAACAAGCTGCTCTGGATCAGCCGACCGTTGTGCAGATGTACGCGCCGGTTTCTCAGGGTCCGGCGGACATGGGTCCGCTGGCCGCTCAAACGTATGTGATGGGTGGAGCCATGGTGGTGGTGGTGCGGACAGTCCAGGACCCAAAGGCGATGGCCGCGGCAGTGGAGAAGGTTGTGCACCGGCTCAATCCGCTGGTCCCGGTTACGCGTGTGGCCACGATGGAGGAGGTGGTGGCGGCGACGGAATCGTCCAGGCGATTCAACACCGCGATCCTGACAGGATTTGCGACGATCGCATTGCTGCTGTCCTTGCTGGGGATCTATGGGGTGATGGCGTACTCTGTGGTCGAACGCACACGAGAGATCGCGATCCGCATGGCCCTCGGTTCAACCCGCCTGGCCGTCCTGCTGAAGACGTTGCGGTATGCGCTGCTGCTTACTGCTGTCGGCATGGTCGCTGGTGTGATGTGCTCGTTGGCCATGACGCGCTTTCTTGGCGGGCTGCTCTATGGCGTAAGGCCATTGGATGGTTGGTCCATCGGGGGAGCGACGATAGTTTTGTTGTCGTGCGCAGTGTTCGCAGCTTGGTGGCCTGCGCGTCGGGCCGCTTCCATTGACCCCATGCGTGCTCTCCGCAGCGAGTAACCGGTAGCATCGAATCGATCAAGGAAAATCGATCCGCTGGATGATCCGCGAAAAGTTTATGCTGCGGGCATGCTCGGAAACCGAAGCTGGGAGAGTTGGATCGCGAACTACTCAGACAGCCATCAGCACCCTCTGAATCGGATGAGGATGTTTGCAATGACTCACAGCCGCGTCTGCGGCGGCAAAGCGGGATAACGATCACGGCGCCAAGCTCGATGAACGCTCGGCTCCATCCAGAACTCGGGAGTCACCCTGGCAGAGGTGAGCCTTCACTGTTGTGGGGACTGCCAGGTGCCTGATTTGGCAGAATTGAATATGGCCTCAATCACCGCCATATTCTTGATTGCATCTTCAAGCGGCACCGGCAATTCGGTGTTTTCCAGAACAGCTTTGGAAAATGCGTCACCTTGCAGCGTGTACTGATCGCATACTGGAAATGTCTCGATTGTGATGTCGCCGCCGAAGAGATCACCGCCGTCGTCAATGAAAATACGCGTCGGCCTATCTGGAGGCGCATTGAAAGGGATTTCAATTTCAATGCGTCCACGGGTTCCGAAGAACTGTATCCGCTGGTACGGAACCATCTGTGTGCTGCATGTAAAGATAGACTGGCCGCCAGGGAAGACCAGAATCGCCGATGCGAGGCGATCCGTGTGCATCTGGGGGTCTCGATCGATACAGGCAATCACTCGGCTGGGCTCCTGCGCAAATCCATAGCGTGATCCATGGATGAGATAACAACCAATATCCATAAGGGAGCCGCCGCCAGTGTCAACCTGGTTGCGGATATTCGATGGATCAATATTGAAGTAACTGAAGAAGCCCACGACGGAGCGTAGCGGGCCGATGCGTCCTTCTTTGAGGAGTTCTCGGACCCGCAGCCATTGTGGATGGCAGCGGATCATGAAGGCCTCGCCGATCTTGACCCCGGTGCGGTCACGAACTGCGAGCAGGGTTTTGGCCTCGGAGACGGTCATGCTGAGAGGCTTCTCGCACAAAACGTGCTTTCCGGCTTCGGCGGCTTTGATTGTCCACGGCACGTGGAGCTGGTTAGGAAGAGGATTGTAGATCGCGTCTATATCGGAGTCGGCAAGAAGCTCTTCGTACGAGCCGTAAGCCTTGGGAATTCCCAGAGTGGTTGCTGCTCCTTGAGCTTTGGCGAGATCACGAGAAGCGATGGCTGCAATGTGACTATATTGTCCTTGCTGCATGCCAGGGATGACTTTCTTGACGCCAATGGCGGCGGTGCTGAGAATTCCCCAGCGAACTTTTTTGCTCATGATGAAATAGTACCGCCAGCCCAATCGTAGTGTCAGCAGGTATCGACGTGATCGAGGAAGTCCTGGATGTGAGGATAGAGCGGTTCAACCTCACGAGTGTTCATCGTGAAAACCTTGAAGGATGAGTCCCTCACGAGCTGAATCGGTGGTGATCACTATTCGGACAGGATGTTTCGTTGGGTCAGCGTTGAAGGCCGTCTTGATGGCTCCGCACTCGGCAGGGGATAGCCTAGAAGAAGGGAGCAGTGAAGCCGCGACTGGCCGAATAAAATCGGTATTCAGTATTTGTGTTCGCCGTCGAGGGATTGTTTTATCACCGAGACTTAAAATGAATCGCTCTCGACAGTCTGTTCCGGCTAATGCACGCCTCTCGATTCACCGTTCTTAGTCGTGGCAATGAAATGTCTAAAGAATTCCAGGCCTCAAAAACTTCGCGGGGGTGGAGCTGTGTAAGTGTCTTGCGGGGTAGTTTCAGGCGAAGTCAGGATTGAGGCCTTCGCGACGAGGCCCCTTATCTTTGCCTCGATTTCGGAGAGGCGAGCGTCCAGCTCGCAAGATTGCCGTTCGCGCTCTCGGCGGCCGCGTCATCGGAGAATCCACCAAAGGATCGCAAAAACCAGGAACAGAAAGTATTCCATATGGCAGCTTGCCACGAATTATTCCACCCATCGAGACCTTAGTCATCCAGTTCTGAGAAGATGAGCTTTCCGATCTACTGGCAAGGAAGGTAATCTGTCCGGACTCTCGCCGGAAGCTTTCATCTTTCCCAACAGAGACGGCGGCATGCGGGATCCTAACAATTACTGCAAGCGTGTGCTTGGCGAGTTGCGGGAGAAGCTGAATCTGCCGAAGCTGGCGTTTCAGGTAATCCGGAGAACTATGGCTACCCTTAGCCAGACCAAGGGAACGGTCAAGGATACCCAGGGCATATGCGTCACGAACGACTTCCAACGACCGGGGATAATGATGCCCGAGGGCGTCAAGCAGATGATCGACTAGATGCACGACGAACTCCGCAATCACAAGGAAAAACACAATTGACACCAAATCGCAGAAGGTCCGTGGAAAACCTCGGGTGTAAATGGTTAATTTTGAAGGGGATAATTTGGTGGGCCAAGTAGAGAGCGAACCATTCTCCACTGCCGAATTCCGTCAACAAATCCAATTTGGCCCAAACTGGTCCAATCTCCCATTGGTTTGCGGCCAGAACGAGTCAATGAGTGACTCCGCGATTTCGCGCTCACTGAGATCCACCACGAATTTAGCATCGGTTTCTGAATTAGACCGGTTTCGCGATTCGATCGGGTGCGCAATCGGCATATATCCAGGAGATTGGACACGGCGGGACTCTCGAGGTGCCGGGAAATCTCCAAAGTCTGTCGGGGACGAAACGCGCAGGCCGGCAGGTCAGACTGCCGTTCCTCTTGTGTCGGGTCTAGGCCAAACCTATCTGGCGAAGAAGATCTTGAAAGCGAGGATCGGAACGCAGGCTATCCAGCAGAAAGTCAGACCTGATCCAGCCAGCGTCGAGCGACTTCTCCACGCAGGCCTTCTTTAGAGATTCCAGCGCACGGTCGTTGTCGCCGAGCCCCGCGTAAATCGTCGCCATGGTGTAGGGAGAAGCGGTCGCCTTGGGATTGTGCTCGAGGTCGCGAAGCATCTTTTCGGCTTTGCCCTTCTCGCCCGCTGCCGCCCAGGCGTGCGCCAGCGCTACGGCTGACCGCGGATCGTCCGACGTTTCCATGGCCTTCTGATATTCCGCAATTGCTTCCTGAAGCCTACCTGTGCCTTCGTAACCCGCGCCGAGGTAGTAGTGCTGAGACGAATCCTTTGGATCGAGGATCAGGCCCCTCTTTCCGGCTTCAATCAAGTTGGCGTAGTCGCGCAGTTGGAAATACACATCTGATTCGGTCTGCGCCGAACTGAAACCGGTATCCAGCTGGTCGATTTTTGCGATCTCGGCGAGCGCTTCGCTCCTGCGGCCAAGAAAAGCGAGAAATATGGCGCGATCTTCGTGCGCACAGCTGTAACTCGGAGATAGAGCGATGGCCCGGTTGAAGGCGTGGTCGGCGGCATCCCAATCCCAATCGAAATTCCCCTTGAGCGAGCCCAGAGTGTCCCAAGCTTCGCCAATGCTGTCATCCAGCTGCATTGCTTTGGCGACGAGCTTCTGCGCGGCATCGTACGCCTGCTTTTTCGGCATGGCTCCGGCATACGCCAGATAGACGTACGTATCTGCCAGGCCAGCATAGGCGAGCGCGAAATTTGGATCCTCTCGGATCGCATCTTCAAAAAGATGCTGAGCCTTTCGGAGCGATGCGGGTTTGGTGAATTCGGTGGTGAAATAAAGGCGTCCCTGAATATAGGCATCGTATGCGGCTGGGTTGACGGCGACCGCCCTGCCCATATGTTGCTGCTGCGCTGGAGTGATTTGCGCCCGAACTTGTTGCGCGATCGCGCCTGCCAATTCTTCCTGCAGTTTCAGAACGTCGCCACGGTCGCGATCGTAGGTCTCGGCCCAGATGTGTCGGTCGCTGCGCGCCTGTAGCAGCTGCGCGGTGACGCGCACCCGCTGGCCCGCACGAATCACCGACCCCTCTACGATAGCGTCCACGTTCAGTTCGCGGGCAATTTCGGGCAGGGTCTTGGTGGTCCCCTTGTACTGCATCACCGATGTGCGCGAGATGACGCGCAGCGAGCCCACTCTGGCCAGATCCGTAATCAACTGGTCGGTCATGCCATCGGAAAAGAACTCCTCTGACGGATCGCCGGACAGGTTACTGAGGGGCAGGACCGCAATGGAGTGGATCGATGCGACCGCCGGTTTCGCGCGAACCGATCGCCACACGGTCCAGGCGAGGAGTGTGAGCGCAACAACAGCACAAAGAATGGCGGCGGGAATGACCACCGCGAGGCGGCTCTTCCGACTTTCAGGTGCGGGGAGACTCACCAACTCGCCAGGATCGTCGGCCTTTCCGGCGGCCGCTGGCGGCGACGGCACATCTTCCACAGGGCCGATGTACCGGTAGCCCCGGCGAGGCAGCGTCTCAATGTATCGTGGGTTCTCCGCCGAATCGCCGAGCACTTCGCGGATTCGCGCTATGGCGTTGTGCAGGCTATGGTCAAAATCGACGAAGGTGCCGTCGGGCCAGATTCGGCCCTGCAGCTCCTCGCGGGTAACCACGTCGCCAGCACGTTCCAGCAGGATCTCGAGAACTTGCAGGGGTTGGCCGCGGAGGCGAAGCTGTACCCCTTGCCTGCGCAGCAGCCCGGCACGGACATCCAGCTCGAAATCGTCGAAGCGCAACCTTCCGGAAGCGAGCGGCTTGGTAGCCATGGGCGCCTCGTGGGGGGACAGACCAACATAATACTCCTTGCTTTCACCCGCCCGCAGCAAAACACCCTTGGATTCAAACCGCTTAGTCCTGGAGAAAACTTTGGGGTTGAATGGAGGGCGCGAGGATTGCGCACCGGAAAGAAATTGAGGAAACTTCAGATCGTTGTTGCGAGAACTCATCTCTCGATGCCACGCCCCGGCGCGGCCGCTGAGCAATTTCCCGCAAGACCTATCAAGGAGAATCCGAACATGAAAAAGCTATCGCTTCTGATAATGATGCTGGTTGGTTTTGTGGCGCTCACCTCGTATGCACTCGCACAGCAACAAAACCAACTCGAGGGACAAGGGGACCAACTCGTCCAGATTGTTCGCAATGCCACGCAACGGTACCAGAATGCGGCACCCTCTGGATACGGGGCGGTTCTCGGCTGCGTCAGCGGTTCCGACCATGGAGCCATGGGTGTCCACTACGTCAACGGCAGTTTGCTGGACGGAGAAACTCTGCTGAGTGGTCAAGAGCTCGACCCCACGAGACCGCAAGCTCTGATCTACGAGCCGCAGTCCAATGGTGACATGAAGCTGGTTGGCGTCGAGTTTATCATTCTCGCGAGCGCCCTTCCCCCCGATGCCGCTCCGGAGGTGGACGGTCACCTGATGCTGTACATTGACGGTCCTTCCGCTGCAAGGCCAAATGCTCCCCAAAACCGTTACGGGCTGCCGGGCTTTTTCGAATTGCACGTTTGGGCCTGGAAAGACAATCCCCAGGGGCCTTTTGTTGACTGGAATAATCACGTGAGTTGCGCATTGCGGTAGTGGTAGAGGTCTGTACGCCTCCGGCTGGCAAGCGGCGCGGAGCTCGACGCTGTGCTCTGGAGAGGGCGCAGCGTCGAGCACGCCGTTCCAGCGTGCGCCGGGAGAAATGGAAGACGAAGAACATGCCTAAATACGTCATCGAACGCGACATTCCCGGCGCAGGACAATTGACTGCCGAACAACTGCAGGCTATTTCGCAAACATCCTGCAGCGTCCTGCGCAAACTGGGATTCGAAATCCAATGGGATCACAGCTATGTTACCGGGGACAAAGTCTATTGCATTTACCGCGCTCCGAATGAAGAGCTGATTAAGGAGCATGCACTGCTGGGCGGCTTCCCCGCGACCCGTATCTCCGTGATCTCTGCAGTCATCGATCCTTCCACTGCGGAATCCTGACTCCCCGGCAGTGGCTGATGACGCGCCAAGACAAGCGACCTTCCGTAGTCTGAACTGTCAACTGTTACCAACGGGCCTTGGCACCCATTGAGCGTCGCTGCCGTATTGGAGGCTAATCGGAGATTTGTGGCCTTCTGCCCAAGGTCAGCATATCCGTTGGACCTTAATGGACCAGCAACCGCTCCCACCTGATCCATGTTGTCTGGATTGCCGAAAAACTTTGGATCAATTCGACAATTGATTTCCGGCGAGCCATTCATTCACCTCATGTCTGATGGTTTGCGGGGCAGTTCAAACCAGCGCCTCCCGGGCATTCCTACTTTCTGAAGGACACTCGGCATTTCCCGATCAGAGAATGGCTCTGTTTAGCAGCAGATTTCAGTACGCGGAGAATACTCTCCTGTGTCCTTCAGGAGCAAAAGGCGCCATTTTGCAGGGATATTGGAGGATTGTTGGCTTGTATTTGCAGATTCAAAAAGACACAAGACTGATTGGTGGTGGACGCAGTCTCCAGCGAACCCTTCTCCGTCTCCATTTTCCCTGCTAACAGGGAATTTAACAGGGAAATCCCCAGATTTTGGATCTCGTTCACGCATGAAACGCGTGGCATGCTGCACAATTCACTGTGTTTAGGCACCGCGACGGACCATCGAAGCTCAAAAAGAACAGGGAATTTTCTCGAGATATCACGGAATAGAAATTCCCTGTTCCGGGTTCGAGCAGGGAAAGTTTGTCGTTTTTTTTGGTGACCTTGTCGCGAAAAGTGCCCCCAAATTCCCACTATACAAGTAGAGCAATTTTCAACGGCGGCCTTCACGAAAGCCTGAGACTCTACACACGGTTTAACACGGACAATCAGACTGAATGCAAATCGGCGACCAGCTCAATGGCGCCGGCCTTGTCGGAGAACACGGCTGCCCCATGGACGCGGGTGGCCGTCCATCAGGTGCTCACCAACCCCAAGTACATCGGCGCCAACATCTCCAATTGCCGCTCATTCAATCTGAAGCTCTTGTCCTAAGTGCGCGAGGACCGCGGCAGTCGCTTTTCCCTCTCGTTCCGACGATAATCGCCCGCATGCCATCAGTGGGCTTGAGATCGAAAGGGATGTTGTTGTAGTGGACGCCATAGGTCGCCATTCGTCGAGATTTACGCCGAGCGGCGGGGCGGTAGTTCCAATGTTGAATCTGCTTGAGATAGCGTTCCCTTGCTAGAAGCCGGGGTTCTGGGTATCACACCGGCGCAGGATTTGCGATACTACTTCAACTACCACCACACAACAGCTGCCACCCTCGATAAGGTAAACCCGCGTCCCGTCGCCGAGAACGCAGCCGTCATTGCGGTCACCGCGTATGCTTTGGCCGACAGGTCGAATTTTCCGCCGGCTCTCAGCGCACACACTCGCAATTCTGGCTCGGGGAATATTCAGCACCCCGACCTGTCGGACACTGACTCGTCACTTCCAGCACCTCATAGAGCGGCCTGGTATTGACTGCACCAATGTGGCGTCGTGTTGGGAATGCGCCGCAGCGCTCGCAGTTCGATCTTTCCAGAACAATCGGTCCGGAGTTGGACGCTATCCAGTTACTACTCATCGACGAATTGGTCCTAATCTGGAAACTTCGCCGGAGTGCATCCTGTGGCACTGTCTCAGCAGAGCAATCATCAGATATCTCTCACAACATCAGGGCGTATTCCTGTCTCATGGCTGTCTGTCTGGTGCTGGAGGTATTTGATCGAAGGCTGTAACCCTTTCGATATTCGCGGGTCGGATATCTAGTGGGGTCAGCCAGCGGTTGAATTACAGCGCAATTATTTGGCGCGACCGGCTGATCCACAGAGGGAGAGACATGATATTAGATCGCGTGAAAACCGCCGGCTGGGCCGCCATTCCTCTGCGTTTGATCGTTGGATTTGGCTTCATAGAGCATGGGTGCGCCAAATTGCTCAAAGGGCCCGACGCATTTGCCTCCATTCTGCACGCGCTCGGGGTCCCCAGCGCGCACTTGATGGCATGGCTGACGATATTGACCGAATTGATCGGTGGAGTGGCCGTACTG
>DATJUD010000006.1:0-34910 GCA_035502695.1 Acidobacteriaceae bacterium | reverse complement strand
CAGCGTTGTTTCATCATCGGCTCCGGATGTTTCAGGGTACACGATTCCAATGAATATCCGCACCTGTTTCACCCGGGTGCATCAACTCTTTTCTTGCGACCTGATTTCGCTGCGCTTCTCCGCTACCAACTCCAGAAACCGCCTTCCTCTCGCGCCTGCGTCGGCCTCTTCCGCCGCATGCACGTTCGCGAGTATGTGCTCCGGAACCCGCGACGAGAACAACACCATTCCTCCCGTATTCGCTGCCAGCGCAGCCTGCAACAAAACTCCGGCCAGAAGCTTCGAGTCCGACAAATCCAGGTCCACCGCGTTCGACCATTGTCGGCAAAGATCGGAATCCTGCTCGAGAAATCGACGCAATGGGCCGAACGCTCCTGAAATGGCACGATGATGAATCAAGAAGGCTCCAGGAAAGCTTACCTCCTCTTCCGCCAGCCCCGACCACTCAAATTGCAGCACCGGGCAATAGTTTCGATGCCTCTTCCACAAATCGGGGAGGCGCGCGCACTCCGCACCCACTCCAAACGTCCCCACCCAGCCTCGTCGTTGCGCGTCCTGCAGCAGTGGTAACAAATCCGATCCATCTAGATCGTCCGCCGTCGCCTCATGCAACAGCCAGACATCAATGCGCTCGACACCTAGTTCGCGTCGGCTCTGGTCCAAACTTCGTCGCGCTTCTTCCTCAGAAAATTTCGCCTTCGATCGCAGTCCAGCCGCCGCCTTTGCCACTCGACTTCGAACTGCGGGCAGCCGAGCCACCGCAGGCCGCACCACTCTGCGCGCCATTTCCAGCAGTCCCGCCCGCGCCGGCGGCAGAATGCCGTACTTCGTCGCCACCGTGATCTGATCCCGTTTCACCTGTAGAAATTTCCCAAGGCAGCGTTCTGAGCGACCATGTCCGTACGCCGGTGCAACATCGAAATGCCGAATTCCCGCGTCGAACGCCGTCTCCAGCAGCCGCAAAGATTCGCGCTCGCTGAGACCTCCCATCAATCCGGAGCCGCCAAATCCCAGCCGCGTCGTCACGCGACCACTTCCAGGCAATGCTATCGTCTCAAGCATCGGCTCGCACCCGCGTATCGACTTGCTCTTCGATAACCGGCGGTAGCGCCGCCAAATAATCCGCCAGTCGAATTGCCAGCGCCAGCAACGTGTGCACCGGATTCGCGAATCCCGAGGTTGGATAGACCGACGCGCTGCACACATACACATTGCGCACGCCGTGGATTTTTAAATTGGTATCGACCACGCCATCAGTCGGCGATGCGGCCATGCGTGTGCCGCCCATCCAGTGATAACTGTCGTCGAATGTCACCTGGCGATAGCCGTCTTCCAACGCCAGCTCTGGCTGCGGCTCCAGCTTCGCCAGGCCCGCGTTCTCCAGCGCGCGCTGCGCCATCTGAGTAAATCGCTGAATCGTCTTCCACTCCAGCGTCGATACACGCCAGTCAATGCGGCTACGGAACATCCCCATCGCGTCGCGTTCTTCCGACAGCGTAATTCGGCTGGCCGACAAAGGTTCCTGTTCGCAATGCACGCGCAGCCAATACGTCACATCCTGCGGCCAATACGCGCGATGGCTCACATAAAAGCTGTACGCCAGCTGCACCAGGAGTGGCAGCCGCCGCAGCGCCGGCAGCGTATCGCACACACCAATCGCCGACCAATTTCCTCGCAGCAGGTTACGCGCCGCCGTCTTCATCTGACGCACATCCTGTTCCACATTGCCCAGGCTGATAAATGAAATCGCCCCGGCAATATTCAGCGTCTCGTCTTCCCTTTGGCGTTCCTCTGTCACTCGCAACTTTGGCTGATATTTTCTTCCCTTCAGATATACGTTCGGGAAGACCTGCTCCATTCGTTTGCGGTCGACGTTCACCAGCCTGGCGGAGTTGTAATCGATGTGGCTCTGCACATGCCGCCCCAGCCACTCATTTTTCTGCCACGGTGCCCGCCCCTTCTCCATCGGCTGCTGCAGCAAGTTGATCGTCTCCATCATCCCCAGAGAAAGCACATAGGTCGGCGCGTGAAAAATGTGTTCCAAGCCGGCAAGATTCCGGCACCGCAGCCCCAACACCGAATCTGCGGCCTCGTTCATCATCAGTTCGCAGACCGTCGCGTGCAGCACCACGCAGATGTTCGTCGAAGCCAGCGCATCGCGATACAGGCGAGCAAAATTCGGCTCCGGACACCAGCGTGTGAAATAAGGAATCAGGTCCTCAGAAAGGTTCGGCGCAGCAGAACCCGACTTCCGCCACACTTCCTCATCGGTTCGCAGCACCGGTAGCAATCCCTCCGCTTCCAGCGCTCGCTCGTAGTACGGCGTCAGCTCAGGCTTGGCAATCGGCCATCCGCTCCCCGGTATTCCAGGACGCGTTTCAAAATCCCGCGCCTGCATCTTCTGAATCTGCCCGCCCCAGCGGATCGTCGTCCCCCCCAGCGCGCGAAATCTTCCCGCATGCACCGACTTCAACGACTGCCCAACTCTCTCGCTACGGTTCAGCTGCTGGAATCCTTCATCCTCTTTGCGACCGCCGCTCTCCAGCAACAGCACGCGCTTGCCTTTGCGCATCAACTGCACAGCCAGCACAATCCCCGCGGCTCCCGCGCCCACGATACACACGTCCGTGATAAAACTCGGCAGCGTCCGCTCGCGTTCGAAGTCGACGATCATTTCCGCGAACCGCGTCCCGT
This sequence comes from Acidobacteriaceae bacterium, assembly GCA_035502695.1. Classification (GTDB taxonomy): domain Bacteria; phylum Acidobacteriota; class Terriglobia; order Terriglobales; family Acidobacteriaceae; genus JAKAAZ01. Next base: position 32,216 of record DATJUD010000006.1, on the reverse strand, counting down.
GCGAATCTTCGGCAACAGTTCCTCCACTATGTCGAGCACCTTGGCCAACTGACTGTCGTTGTCATAGCCGCAGGTCACGGCTCGACGCCGTCCGGCAGCAGCAATCCGTGCCCGTGCCGGTTCATCATTCAGGTAGCGGCGAATCTTATCTGCACACTCCTCAATATCCGAGAAAAAGACCGCTTCTTCATTCTCCCGGAATCGCTCACTATGCCCCGTCGACCGCTCCGCAAGCAAAAACCCTCCGCACGCAGCAATTTCAAAGCTCTTGTGCGCATACTCATCCTGGTTGCCATGAGTCAGAAAACTCAGATTGATCTTCGAGCGCCAGATGCCTTCTCGGTAAGCAGCGTCGTACAGTTCGTCCGGCTCTGGATAAAGCGCGGCCAGCGCTGCCGGGTCAAGTTTGCGGGCCCAGATACGCGGTCCCGAAATCACCACCGGCAGATCGTACTTGCGCCAAAGATCGGTCAAAAACCGCGACCGCTCGTCATATGGCGTTCCAATGAACGACACCTCTCGCGTGCGATCCTTATCTGACCATCCCGCCGGCGGCGGAAAATGCACGCTCGGCTCAAACGCCGTTTGCACTTTCATCACGTGTCGCGCGTCCCGCGCAAGATATTCCGCGACGCTCACATCGCGCTGCTGCACATGCAGGTCATATTCCGGAATAGTGCGCACATACAGGCGAAATCCAGGATCGCGCCTCGGGCCAAAAGGATTGTCGATCATGTAATCCACGGTCGCGATGCCCATGGCCCGCAGATGCCTCAACGTCTCCGCGCGAATAAACAGCGGCTTATCGAACCACACTGCGTCCACGGCATGTTCCTTCGCCAGCCGCAGCACGTCCGCATTCATCTGTGTCACTACGCTGCCGATCTGCAGGCGATACCGAATCCGCGCCATCCACGGATTGCCGCGCTTTTCATATTGCATGATGTCGATGGGAAAAACTGTGTGTCCCAGCCGCTGCAGGCTGTGCTGCCGATAGAGCCCGTACCAGCCGTAATTCATCGGCGCAATGTACAGAATCCGCAGCCCGTTCGGCGATGGCTGAAATGTGGGCTGGCTCTCCATGCTGGCTGACTTATCGGCTACGCCTGCTGTCGCATAAAGGCGATCACCTGATCCACGTTTACCACGCCCACCAGCTTATTATGCTCATCGACCACCGGCAACGCATACAAATTGTAACGATCGAACAGCTCCGCCACCTGCTTGTCATGCATATCTGCCGGACAACTCACGAACCGCGATTCGCTCAGCACCGCGGCTTTCGTATCCGGGAGCGCCAGCAACAACCGCGCCAGCGGCACCACACCCATCAGCACTCCGGTTTCATTCAGCAGGTAGACCTCCGTCACAATTTCAGGATCGTCGTCGAAATTGCGCAGCGCTTCAATCGCCTGGGCAACGGTGGCATCCGCTGAAACCGCAACATAGTTTGTCGTCATGCGACCGGCCGCGGAGTGTTCACTGAACTCCAGCAGCTCTTTGACTTCCTCCCGCTCCTCCGGCTCCATTTCTTCCAGGATGGCTTCCGATTGCTCCTTGCGCAGCTCGCCCAGCAAGTCTGCCGCAGCGCTCGGATCCATCTCCTCCATAATGTCGGCGGCTCGCTCCGAGTCCATCGATTCCAGCAACTGCTTCTGCAGCTTCGGCTCCACTTCTTCCAGCGCCTCGGCCGCCACTTCTTCGTCGAGCTGGTTGAAGATGGCTTCGCGCTGCACAGGCGCCAGGTCTTCCAAAATATCGGCAAGGTCAGACGGATGGAATTGCGCCAGCCGCTCATGGGAAATCTTCAGCCGCACGCGGCGCGCCGGATCTACTTCAATCAAATCCACAAAATCCCACGGAATGGCGCGCGATGGAATTTTCTTCGTGACTCGCTCAATGGTCCGCTTGGTCGCAATTCCTTTCAGCAGTCGCCGCACCGCTCCCAGCGTACCCACCTCCACCTCAATGGCGCGCATTTCTCCGCCGATTTCCTGCGGCAACCATAACAGCGACACATCGTTGACCCGGACCACCTTTCGCCCATGTACATCGATAATTTGCTGGTCCAACAGGTCGCGATCCAACAGCAACAACGGCTCGCCCATGTTGAATGGCCTGGGATGAGCATCGCCGCGCAACCGCAACTCGCCATTCGGCGTCTGCTCCAGGCCGGCCGGCGATACTGCCTGCAACGCGTCTTTCTTTCCCCAGATCAACTCCGTCACCAGCGAGGCGCGTACGCCCGGAGTGACCGCGACCTCGCGCACATGGCCAAGAGAATGCCCAGCGGCGTCCAGAATCGGACTGCCCAGCAACAAGGAAAGATGAATCAGGACGGAGTCTTTCGCGTTCGCCCCCTCCTTATGATTTTTCTTTAGCTCGTCGACCTGCATGGGATGTATTCTCTCGTTTTCGATTGTGAGTCGATCGTTCCTGCGTGTGCGATGCGGCCGCGGTTCAGTTTTATTGCAACAAAGAATGCGCGGATCGGAAGAGACATTACCCCAGCAGAATCGCTTCCTTCGCCCGCATGGACAGTCTACTCAACTCAAGCGAAAGCGAGAGCAGTTTCTTCACTGACATGCTTTTCGCCGCCTCAAATCCCTCTTTCAACCTCTTCCATAGGATGCAATTGCCGTCCCGCCCCAGTCGCCGGAGGCTTATAGATCAGAGTCCATGGGGGCGCATAAGCAAAAGACTTCCTTGACACTAGGCCGACCGCACAAGCAAACTTCCCCTGTGGAGAGATTCTGCGTGTCCTTGGCGACAATGACCGCAATTGGAACCAGGAACCGATAATTTAGCGGGCCCGGGGCGTGAACTGGTCTTATAAACCCCTAGCTCCCGGTGAGACACCGTATGAGACCCGCCATCGAAGTGGGGCTCATGGTGCTGACCGGAGCCCATGCCCTATATATGAGACCAGTTCGTGTGGTGGATTCCATGGTTAGTCGATTCAGCTACACTTTGGACTCATCGCTTGACAGCGTGAACAAGGTGGAAGAAGCGGCGGAACAGTTGGCCCAGAAGTCGGGACTGGACGAGGACCAAACCTTCCAGTTGACGATGGCGGTGCGTGAGGCCGCGGTCAACGCCGTGCTGCACGGCAATGCCTACGATCCGGAAAAAAAGATTACTGCCTCGTTTGAGAACAATGGATCTTCTTTGATCATTCGCATCAGCGATCAGGGAAATGGCCTCGATCCAGCCACACTTCCTGACCCATTGGCACCGGAAAATCTGCTCAACGGCTCCGGCCGCGGAATTTTCCTCATCCGATCATTTATGGACGAGGTACACTTCAAACTACTGCACCCCGGCACCGAGCTAACACTTATTAAGCATTTGGATTCAACCCAGAAAAGCGCCTAAGGAGGAATACCACCGTGAGCATGAAGATTAGTACCCGCCAAGTGGATGGAGTTACCATTCTGGACCTGAGCGGTCGCATCACACTCGGCGAAGGCAGTGTGCAACTGCGCAATGCGGTTCGTGAATTGTTGGGCAAGGGATCGAAAGATATCCTGCTGAACCTGGCCGAAGTCAATTACATTGACAGCTCGGGCATCGGCGAGCTGGTGAGTGCCTTTACGGCTGCTCGCAACCAGGGTGGTGAGCTGAAGTTGTTGAAGCTCACGAAAAAAGTTCACGATCTGCTGCAGATCACCAAGCTGTATACCGTGTTTGACGTGAAAGACGATGAGGCCCAAGCCATCGCCTCCTTCAATCACGCATAGTCCTTCCGCCTGAAAGTAAAAGGAAACGGCTGGCCGCTTGCGCGGCCAGCCGTTTTTTTGTTTCTTTTATCCGGCTCAGCAACACTGTATTTAAAAATAAGATGAGTCATTCTGAGCGGAGCGAAGAATCCAGAGAATGATCGCAAAGCCGCTTTGTGCATATCGCCGGAAAACGCTTCGGCTGCACGAAGAGTTGCTCTGAAGAATCACCTCTACTTCCCGGAGAAGTTCACCGTGGGAACCTGCTGCGACGCCGGTGTGCCCTCAAAATAGGCGTTGTTGCGGTGATATCCGGCAATTCCCGCCCAGATGCTGTTGGGAAACAGCCCGATAAAGGTGTTGTAGTCCTGCAGCGCCTCGTTATACCTCCGCCGTTCCACAGCGATGCGATTTTCCGTTCCCGCCAGCTCGTCCTGCAATTGCAAAAAGTTCTGGTTCGAACGCAGCTGCGGATAGGCTTCCGAAATCATCAGTAGATGGCCGAGGGCGTTATCCAGCTGCCCGTTGGCGGCGATCTTATCCTGAGGATTTTTTGCTCCCAGCAACGCTGCCCGCGCGTTCGCAATATCGCTGAAAACCGTGGTTTCGTGGGAAGCAAATCCCTGCACCGTCGCCACCAGGTTCGGGATCAGGTCAGCTCGCCGCTGCATCACGATTTCCACCTGCGACCAGGTCTGCTTCACCTGCTCGTTCTTGGCCACCATTTGGTTGCGGGCGGAAATATAACTGCCAAACACCAACAACCCGACCACAACAATAATTCCCAGCACTACCAGAAGGACGACGCCTGTTCGTTTCATCTCGATTGTTCTCCCGTAACATTTGCTTTTTTATTCAGCGTTGAAATCCTCATCGGGTGCCCATCCAAAAGATGAATTGTCATCCCGACCGGGGGTCGCTGCGGCGATCGCAGTGGAGGGACCTGCTTTTTGCCAATCCCTTACCAGCTTCCGGATGCGCCGCCGCCGCCGGAAGCACCCCCGCCGAATCCGCCAAATCCTCCGCCGCCATCTCCGCCGCCAAAACCGCCTCCGCCGCCGCGACCCCCACCCATCATGTTCCCCAGGAACATGCCCAGCAGAAATCCGGCCCAGCCGTTCGGCCCGGATCGCAGCAGCGAAATCAAGACAAAGACCGCGAACAGCGCCAGCAGAATATCTTTCACAGCACTCCGGGGATGAGGCTGCGGTTCAGGTCCAACATTTTCGATGGGAGTTTTGAGGGCAACGCCAGCATCCTGCGCAATCACATTGGCAATGTCCTGCGTCGCCATCGTGACCGCCGCGTCGTAATTGCCTTCGCGCAGATACGGCACCATCTCGCGCCCAATGCTTCCCACCTTGCCATCCGGCAGGATGCCTTCCAGTCCGTATCCAACTTCAAATCTGTAATGGTGATCGTCTGTCGCAAGCAAAAACAGCAAACCGCGATCAGTACCCTTCTGCCCGACCTTCCATTTTTCTTCCAGCCGAACCGCGAAATCGTCAATCGTGTCGTCGCCCGTGGTATGGATGGTGACGATTGCAATCTGCGCGTGCGCCTGCTGGTCGACCTCGGTACACAACTGTTCCAGGTGACTGCGGGTGTCTGGCGAAAGCACTCCGGCGAAGTCGTTGACGTAGCCCGTCGGCTTCAGATCGTTAACGCTCTCTGCACGTCCGATTGAAGCCGTCAGCCAGGGAAGAATCGCCAGCAACAGCAGGGCACACAAGCCCCACCGCGACCGCGGCCCTCGCGCTGGAGACAACGGCGGCTTACGTTGGATGCGGCTCCCGCAGCTATCGAAGGACAAAATCCGCCTTCGATCCAACCAGGGAAGCCGTGGTAACCCTTGCGATCGCATGCTCACCCCGATTGTACGACGACGCCCCCGCGAAAGTTCCCCTCAGAATGGCCGCGGCCTTCACCGCATTCTCATCCATGCATCCGATTTATTGGATCTTGAAGCCGTCCTCCTGCGTCAGCGTAGCGATTTGCTTCTCGCGGTCTTCGGAGAGGCCTCGCACCCGCGTTCCCACCTCGCTCACCTTCGGCATGTTTGTCGCGCTTTCTCCTTTGTTCGCCACCTGTTGGTCATCCTTGATATACGCGTCCATCTGCACTAGGTACATCTCATCGAATGGCTTTCCCGTCATCTTTTTCATCTGTTTTTCAGCCTTTTTGGTCTGGCTGGGCACCATTTCCGGCTGCATCAACATATCGCCGTTCGGGTTTGGGATGATCAGGTCGTCGGAAAGGCCATGATTTTCGCTGATCACCTGATGCGCAAATTTCTTCACGTCATCGTTGCTGCTGTTCTTCATCGCCATCTTGCTCAGATCGTTCTCGACATCAAAATTTCTGCGAAGATTTCCGAACATATTTTGCTCGGCCATTGTGTCGCTGTTTTGCGTACCCATCGGCCCCGGCTGCATCCCGTTCGAGGGCATGTTGGGGTTGTTATTCATATTGCTAGGGGACCCACCCATCGGCGCGCCGCCATGCATCTGCGCCAGTGCCGCTGGCGCCAACGTCAGCAGCAATAACCCTGAAGCCAAAAAGCTCACCTTCAGAAAATTGAATTTGTTTCTCAGTTTCATCTCGCTACCCTCCCTGGTTCGCGATAGATCATCCTAAACGTCCCGCGTCGACCTTTAGAATCTAAGGAATTTAGACGACTCCTTCATCGGAATGGTCTCCTCACGCCCTCGATTTGCAACCCCCGCTAAGACCTCGACTTAAGCCGCATCCTACTACGGCAAAAGGCGTGCCGCGAATCTTACACGCCGAACTGCCGCAGATGATGGTCGATGTGCTTGTACATCAGAATGGCCCATTGCTCCGGTTTGAGTGGCCCGAAGAAGGGATGTGGGTGCGGCGAACAGCACGCTGCGCCCTGGGTGGCGAAACTTTCGATCGCGGCGATCAGTTTGGAACGTTCACGCTCGAACTCGCCTTGTGGAGGATCCGCCAAAAATAACTCCGGCGACGAGGGCGAGTTGCGGCGTATTGGCTGGTCGTCGCGAAAAACCAATGGCTTGATAAGTCTGCCGAGGAAGCTTGCGGGGAATGGCGCCCGCTTTGGACGGATGGTACCCATCGCCATTTCCACACCGGCAGTGCAGTGCGCCAGCATTTTCGCAACGTGCATGCTGCCCCACTGCGGCCCGCTCTTAGGATTCAATTTCAGAATCCGCTGCCTTACGTCTTCTGCCAGCCCAGGGTCAAAAAGATCCTTCATGGCCGATGGCTCCTGTCACGTTCGAATTCCAGCGCATCGAATCATCGACATAGATGCGAAACCAAATACAACCGATTCCCAATGCGACATCTGATCCCACACACTTCCCGCCGCTACAGATACAGTAGCCTCCTATTTTAAGCGAGCCTCCACAGCATTTCATGCATCTGTGTGTAACGTACACAGATCTACGCCAGAGGGAGACCATGACCAATACACACATTCTGATCGCTCAGGCCTACGTTGCTTTTAACCGGCGAGATATTGACGGCGTGCTGGTGCTCATGAGTGAGAACGTCAATTGGCCTAGGGCGTCGGAAGGTGGTCGCGCCATCGGCAAAGAGGAGATTCGTGCCTACTGGACCCGTCAGTGGAAGCAGTTTGATCCTCACGTGGAACCCATCGAAGTGATCGACCGCGAAGGCAGCATCGCCGAAGTCAAGGTGCATCAACTCGTGAAGAGCCTCACCGGCGACGTTCTTTCCGAGAGCGAGGTCTGGCACGTCTATACCATCGCCAACGGCCTCATCGAACGCATGGATATCAAGCCAACCGAAGCCAGCTCCAACCCAGCCCCCTCAGCAGCCTTCTCCAGCCACTAACCCGCGTCGAGACATGTGCCGCGCGTACCCGTACCGGGCGCCAGGCGTCCATGAGTGGCTCGGCCATTTACCAGCATTTGACATTAAGAAATTGCAGACCCGAGAGCGAATCTGGGTAGACGCGCCGAAGGCACGATCGCCGGATGGCAGCCTCCTTGACGAGAAAGGAGAGAGGGCGTACTCTCCTTTTCCAGATAGGAGAGAGCCATTGAAGAGGCCGGTTGAACTGCCGCAGGGCACACTCGAGATGCTGATCCTCAAGGCAGTTTCGCTCGGTTCGCTGCATGGTTATGGCATTCTGCTGCGCATCCAGCAGGTCTCCGGTGAGCGCCTCGAAATCCTGCAGGGTTCCTTCTACACCGCCATCTATCGTCTTGAGCGCCAGGGCTGGATCAAAGGCGAGTGGAGTGTATCGGAGAACAATCGCCGCGCCCGCTTTTATTCGCTCACCGCTGCCGGTACGCGTCAGCTCAAGGCCGAGGCTGCCAAATGGATCGACATGGCAGCTGTCGTCGCCGGCATTCTCGACAAGAAGGCGGGCGAGATATGAGCCTTCCCGCCGCAATTCGCAAGCTCTGGTACTCCGTCGCGCCACGCACCCACAGCGACGTTGAAGAAGAATTTCGCTCTACCCTCGATGCCTACCGGGAAGATTTAATCCGCCAGGGCTTGTCTGCAGAAGAAGCCCGGCGAAAAGCCCACATCGACATGGGCCAGCCCAGCGCCCAAAACGAAGCTTACCGCGTCGCCATCGGCCTCCGCCTGTTCGATGAGTTGGGAAGCGACATTCGCTACGGCCTCCGCGCCCTAAGCCGCAACCCTGGCTTCGCTGCCGTCGCCTTGCTCTCGCTCGCGATCGGCATCGGCGCCACCACCGCGATGTTCTCGCTGATCTACGCCGTCCTGCTACACCCGTTTCCCTACGCTGGCGCCGACCGCATCATGAACCCCATCCTCGTGGATCAGCAACATCCCGACGGGTATGAGTGGTTCAGCCTGAACAAGGCCCAGTTGGATGAAATGCGCCGAGCAGCCCCGGTCGAGTCGGTGCTTGGCTTCAACAACACGCACATGGAGATCACGGGCGGCGCACTGCCCGAAGACATCTGGGGCGTTTACCTCACAGAGAACGCAGGGACTTTTTTTGGTGTGCGCCCGCTTCTCGGCCGGACAATCGAGCCTTCCGATGCAGGCCACTCCGTCGTTGTTCTCAACTACCGTTTCTGGCGGAGCCACTTCGGCGGCGATCCCCACGTCATCGGACGAACGCTGGAAATCGATCACGCCCCCTGGACCATCATCGGGGTCATGCCCCGCAGCTTCGCATTCAGTGACACGACCGGCGTTGGCGATGTTTATCTACCGGCCAGTCAAATGCGGGATCTTGCGAACATTCCTTCCGTGTCCTACTTGCCGTGGATTAAGCTCAAGCCGCACATCACCCTGCCCGCCGCCGCCGCCGCGCTAGAGCCCCTTGTGCCCCCGCTTGCGAAACAGCGTCTCGAGCACTCCCCCGATCCCTGGCATCTGGTGCTGCAGCCCATTATCGTGCCTTATCAGCAGGACACGGGCCGCACGCTCACACTCCTGCTCGCCGGTGTTGTGCTCCTGCTGATCATCGGCTGCGCCAACTGCTCCATTCTTATGCTGGCGCGCGGACGCACGCGCCTTCACGAACTCGCCATCCGCACGGCACTTGGCGCCAGCCGCTGGCGTATCGTGCGCCAGTTGCTCATCGAGGCTGTCGTTATCTCTTCGACCGGCGCCGTCCTTGGCGTGGCCGCGTCATACTGGCTGGCGCGGCTTCCCTTGCTGCTGTCTCCGGATTCCTTTCCTGCCGAATCTGTTATCCGCATCAACCTCTCGATCCTCGCGTTTTCTGTCGCGCTCGCGCTGCTCTGCGGCATCCTCTTCGGCCTTGTCCCCGCGTTGCGTCTCTCGCGTCGCGATTCCGCGCGGATGCTTCCCGGCCGTCACATTGGCATCGTCGCCGCTCCCGCCAGGCATCGTTGGAGCGTTCTGATTGCCGCGCAGGTCGCGCTCACGCTTCTTCTGATGGCCACGGCAGGCACGGCCATCCGCAGCTTTCTCCGGCTCGGGCAGACGCCGCTGGGTTACGATCCGGCAAATGTCATAAAGGTCGGCATGATGCTCCACGCCCACGACCCGAGCGAGTGGAGCCGCATTCAGTCACGCGCAGCGCGTTCCGCGTATATTGAGCAAATCCGCGACAGGATTGCAGCCATTCCCGGCGTTTCCACGGTTGCTGTCGGCAACGATGCCACACCACCCGATATCGACCCGGCGGACACCTTCGAGATCGATGGAGCCGGCAATCTCCAGCAGGCGCAGGCCCGCGTGATCTTGGTCGGCCAGCGCTATTTCTCGGCCCTTCATATTCCTCTGCTGCAAGGGCGGATCTGGAATGCGGACGAAAATGCGCGCGGGGATTTCATCGCGGTCGTCAATCGTGCTTTCGCGGCGCGCTATTTCTCCGTCTCCAATGCCGTGGGCCGACAAGTGCGCATTCCCGGTCTTACGAGCAGGAATCGCTATCAGATCGCCTCTGCGCAAAGCACCGCCTCGCGCCAAATCATCGGCGTTGTTGGCGATGCCCGCAACGACGGGATCGATCACCCTGTCGCTCCCGCCATCTATATTCCGTACACGGCCGTGATGCAGCCTTACGTGCAGTTCTTCGTCCGCACCCAGGGCGATCCGTTGACGTGGCTGCATTCCATTCGAACTGCGATAGCATCCGTCGCTTCCGACCAGCAGATTTCCACGGAAGGATACAACCGCACCTTCACTCTCAATGAGGCCCTCGATAAAGATGCACAGTACACCCGCCAGCGGCTCTTCTCCATCTTGTTTGGCATCTTCTCCGCCATGGCGCTTGGGCTTGCGCTGGTGGGCATATTCAGCGTCGTCGCCTACAGCGTCGCGCAGCGCACAACGGAGTTCGGCGTCCGCTTGGCGCTGGGTGCGCCGCGAGCACACGTCCTGTGGGTCGCCGCGCGCATCGCGCTGGTCAGCGCGGTCGCCGGCATTCTCATGGGTCTTGCTGTTGACAGCTTCCTCGGCGCCGTCCTCGCCCACTGGATGCAAAATGCCTTTGCCGCTGGTAGTCTGTTCGCATCCGCCGCGCTCCTCGCTCTCAGCGCACTCCTCGCCTGCCTCTTGCCCGCCCGCCACGCCATTGCCGTTCCACCCGCTGAAGCTCTTCGCTACGAATAGCGCGCGTCCCCTTTGTCCAGTGCTCGCGTGTTCTGTGCGGGAGTCATTTCAGACCGAGTCACTCATCGAGGTCCAGGACACCCGCCACCGATCAGGCCCGTCATACGCAGCAGCATACCTCACGGCAAAACTCACTAAGCCGGCGAAAATGTCACGAAGCTCTGACTCCACCATGATTCGCATTAAACTGGCCCTATTACCGCGGGGGGCCATCCTTGACAACAAATGCAGCCGTACTGGAAGCCAGGGATCTATCCCGAACGCTCGATCAGGCGGGCGGCCCCAAATCTCTGCTGCGCGATGTCAGCTTTCGCCTCGATCAGGGACAGGTTCTCGCCGTCCTCGGTCCCAGCGGAGCCGGCAAAAGCACCCTGCTTCGCATGCTGAACCGGCTGGATGAACCCTCCAGCGGCGCCGTTCTGCTGCAAGGCGCCGACACCCGCACCATGGACCCTCGAGCGCTGCGCCGTCGTGTCGGCATGGTCATGCAGCAGGCCTTTTTATTTCCCGGCGCCGTCGTCGCCAATGTCCGCTACGGCCCCGCGCAGCACGGCATCCTCTTAAAGGACTCGCAGGTGGTCAATCTCATCCGGCAAGTCGGCATGGCCGGCTACGAAGACCACGATGTCTCTACCCTTTCCGGCGGCGAGGCGCAGCGAATCTCCATCGCTCGCGCCCTGGCCAATCAGCCAGAAGTCTTGCTGCTCGACGAGCCCACCTCCGCCCTCGACGATCTCTCGAAACAAGAGATCGAGCATCTGTTAGCCTCGCTGGTTCGCGAACGCAACATGACCTGCGTCTGGGTCACCCACGATGTCGCCCAGGCCCGCCGCGTTGCCGACCTGGTGTTGAAGCTCGAAGCCGGCCAGGCCGTCGGCTTTGGTACCTCGCAGGAGCTGCTGCATGCTTAACCTCCTGTTCCACTCGCAGATGTCTCTTGGCCTCGGCCAGGCCGCCGCTGTGGCCCTGCTGGCCATCCTCGTCGTCCAGTTCGCTTCCCGGCGCGGGGCAAAAATCGGCCGCGAAATTCCCCTCGTCCTGCTGCGCGGCATCGTTCAGATTCTGCTGGTCGGCTTTCTCATCGTCGCCCTCTTGCACGGCCCCTGGTGGACTGGAATTCCTGTCCTTATCGTCATGATCTTCATCGCCGCCACCATCGTGCGTCGTCGCGTACCGGAGCTGCCAGGCGCCTACACGCTCTCCCTGCTATGCATGGCTGCAGGTGCAGGCGGAGTTCTCACTGTGATGACATTGCTCGGCATTGTCGAGCCGAAAATCATCATCCTCATTCCCGTCGGCAGCATGGTGATCGCCCAGAACATGAACATTCAATCGCTGTTTCTCAATCGCTTTCTAGGAGAAATCCGCTCCCATCGCGGCGAAATCGAGTCTGCTCTGGCCCTCGGCGCTGCCCCGGAACATGCCGCCGAACCGTACCTGCACGCTTCGTTTCACGCCAGCTTGATTCCCGCCACTGACAATCTGCGCTCCCTCGGCATCGTCTGGATTCCCGGCATGATGGCCGGCATGGTCCTCTCCGGGGCCTCGCCGATCTATGCCGCGCTCTACCAGTTCGTCATTCTCAGCATGATTTTTATCGCAGGCGCTGTCAGCTGCCTGACAGCCACCTATCTGGTGCCGCGCAGGGTCTTCACCCCGCAGCAGCAACTTCGTCGCCTCAACTGATTCTCGTCACTGACAACTCACCTCGTCGCCGTTGAAACCTGGATCTTCACCAGCACCAGCGCATTCGGCGCCATCTGCAGCGTCAAATGGCCGCCGTCCAGATGTTCCTGCGTCGGCGCCGGCAGCGCGGACGCCGCGTTCAGCTTTGCGATTTGCGCCATCGTCGGATATTGCGGGCTTCCCATCGCGCGATACGCAGGCATCGGATCCCCATGGTTTCCGTCGACTCGGCTGATCGTAATTGGAGCATTCCCGGGCACATCCGCAAAATTCAGCCGCACGGTTTTCGACATTCCCTTCTGTCCCGGATCAACAATGTTCCACACCGCAACCGCCAGACCACCATCTTTGCTTCGAGTTACGAGAACATTGTCGGCAGTGTTGGCGAATCTCTCGTCCCCTAGTTGATGCAGCAGGCTGAAGTCATAAAAGCTCGGCTTCTTGATTCCGCCCAGCGCGATCAATCCAAAGCCGCCATCGAACGGCGTTCGCGGCACACCGCCCTCTTCGAAAACATCGTCGAAGGTCCAGAACGACATCAACTTCACGTGCCCATCGCACTCTCGAATCGTATTCGCCACCCCCGGCCCAACGAATGGAGTGTCGCGCGAATTATCCATTCCCTGCACGTTCCACTCCGTCCAAAACAGCGGCAGCTTCGGCAGCGGAGATGCCTCAATTTGTCCCTGCACTTTTTTCACCGCGTCGCACACCCGGTCATCCATCGGAACAGGCTTGTCGTTGTGAAATAGGTTTTCAACCGTATCGTCGGCATACCCGTGGGTGGAAACAAAATCGATGGGCACGTGATTCGCAGCGACGTGATGCAAAAACGGAACGATCCACGAGGCCGCCGCAGTTGCGGGCCCTCCAACGCGCAGGCGCGGACTCACGCTCTTCAAATCGCGAGCAGTGTGATCGTACAAATCAAAGTACGACGCCTGCCGCGGAATCCCGCCCCAAAAGTCGATGTTCGGTTCGTTCCAAACTTCGAAATACCATTGCGACACTTCATCGATGCCGTAGCGATCCACCAGATGCTGCGCAAAATGCTTGATCATGTCATCCCAAAGCTCCCAGCTTTTCGGAGGCGACACATTCGGCTTGTACCAGAAACTATGCAGATCGTCCGGATTGAAGGCCAGCTTTCTCGGCATGAAGCTGATCTCGACAAACGGCTTCACACCGTTTTTCAGCAGCCCATCGTAGATCTGGTCGACGTAAGAAAAGTTGTAAACAGGCTTGCAATCGTCGCCCAGGTTGTACACTCCCACCTCATGATCCAGAATTCCGTGGAAGCGAACATATCGAAATTCGGTCACGCTCTTCACCGACCGCATATCGCGGCGATAGCCGGCGCGCAGCGAAAGAATCGCATGCCCGGAACCGAACATCTGCTCCCAGAAATGCGGAAATGGCGTCGTCTGCGCATGGGCGTCAATGGTGATGACTTCCTGCGCACGAGCTGCGGTTGCGCTTACAACCAACGCAATGACAAGCCCCGCGAGAGCCATCCCAAGCCTGAAAAATGATTTTCGTTGCAGCATGTAAATCCACTCCACAAATTCTGTCGGATAACCCTGCTTAAAAAATAAGGGGTGCAGCTTTATGCACCCCCCGAAGAAAGAAAACCGCAAGTGCATTCTAGAAACTGAAGCGCGCCTGCAACTGCACTGTTCGACCACCCAGGGCTCCGTAGGGAACACCGAAGTGCGAGTTGACTGAGGTAATCGTTCCGTCCGGAGCTGCCGATCCCACCAGGTCATCCATCGCTCCGCCATTCAGGTTGATCTTGTTGAACAGGTTGTAGGCATCTGCTCTTACCTCAAAAACGGCGTTGTTTCCCAGCACTCGATTATTCGGCAGGCCGAACGACTTGCTCAAGCTGGCATCCACGTCGTTGTAACTCGGTCCGGTCAAGCTGTTGCGATGGATTCCAGGAGTCGGCGGAGGCGCGCTTGCCGGGAACGCTGGCCCCTGCACATACGTTGGCGGTAGAAAATACTTCGTTGGATTGCCGCCGTAGTTCGGGTTGCTCGCTCCCATAAAGACGGAATTGTTCGTCTTGGTTCCATAGCCTCGAACAACACCGGCCGGGCGCAGTTGGCCGTATCCGCTGCCCTGATAGTACGGTCCAGTGGTGTTGTAAACCGGATTGAATGGAAATCCGGTGTGCACATTCCAGATTCCGCCCAGCGTCCAGCCACCCAGCGTTTTCTCCAGCAGATTGTTGCCGTGGAAAAATACCGGCTCCCAAAGGCCGAATAGCTTAAATGCATTCTGTACGTTATAGTCCGCGCGTCCGTAGGCCGCGCGCGGGTCGAACGGGTACGGGTCTTCCTCATACGGACTGGAACCTTCATCCATTGTTTTTGCCCACGTGTACTGCGCCTGCAGATTGAATCCATGCGCAAAGGCATGACGCAGAGTGGCGATCATGGCGTTATAGTTGGCCGTGGCAATGTTCGGGTAGTAGTCGACGAAGTTCGCTTTCGGATTCAGCGCTACGCCATGGCCCAGCGCATAAACGTTGTAGTTCATCTGCGTAAACTGGTGCCGCGTCTGATTGCCGTTGTATCCCAGCGTGAACACCGACTCGAACGGAAGCTGATCCTCCATTTGCAGGGAGTAATGATAGGTGGCAATCGTCTTCAGATTGCTCTGGAATCCCGTCACAAAGATGCCAGTCCCGTAGTTGACCGGAAAATTACTGCTGTCAAAGGTCGTGATCGCCGCCGGGTTGGGCGCATACCCGAAGATCGAATTCACGTTTCCGGCGGTCTCATACAGGATGCCGTTCCCGGCGCAGGTGGGGTTCGCCGTGTAGGGGTAGGGGCAGGTAAAATTCCCGCTGACGGCGTTCGGCGGATTGCCCTCTCCATTGGCGGTGATCGCAATTTCATTCTGGTTGTAATTGATTCCGAATCCCCCACGCAGCACGACCTTCTGATTGAGCCAACCGGGCTGCCATGCAAAGCCGACCTGCGGACCAAAGTTGTTCTTCTGCGGCGTGTACAAATGTCCGCCAACTCGAATATTCATCCCCGCAAGCGTGTTCGCACCCGAACCAAGCTGCAACACATCCATGTTGTTTTCTTTCGAGTACATTGCCCCAAAATACGACCACCGCAGGCCCAGGTTCAGCGTCAGGTTAGGCAGCACCTTATAGTCGTCCTGGACAAATGCGGCCCAGATATTTTCCCGGTTGTCCTGCCGATTGGCGAACGGAACGCCGGTAGTTGAGTCGAACTGACCCGTCTCGTTGTACGGCGCGTCGTTGGCGAAATCCCACAGGTTGTTAAAGTTAAACGTAGGCCGGGCTGCGCCAAGATTGTTGTTGAGGTAGTAGAGGCGGGTTAATTCTCCGCCGAACTTGATATTGTGATTGCCCAGCGTCTTGGTGACGATGTCGTTATAGTCATAGGTCCATTGGTTCAAGTCGCTGGGAGCAGGCGGACCGAAGAATTGAAATCCACCGTTCAGGCTATAGCTGTTGATGTTGTCCTGCGGCAGTCCGAAGGGCGCCTGAGGGTTCGATGAGAGTTCGTCCCACCTGTATCCCGCGGCATTGGCACGCGCCTGGTTCAACAGCGTTGACGAAAATACGTGGTTCCAGATTCCAGAAAAGGCGTCGTTGATCTGGGAGTGATGCCACAGGTTGGCCGCGCGGGTGGGCCCGTTGTAATTCGTCTTTGTGACGGGCACCCAGTAAATCGCAAAAGTTATGTGATCTTTCTGGTCGGGCAGCACGTCCAGCCGTCCGTTGTACTGCGCTTGGGAAATCGTCGTCGGGTCTACCACGTTATACAGCGCCAGGTCAGGAACTCCATCCAACCCACTGCCCACGCCCGGCGTTCCAGAGTTGCCGCCATATGTCAGGTCCTGCATCCCCAGTCCGGTCGTCAAAGGCGATCCCACATCCAGCCCCCCTGTAGTCTGATCGCAATTCACGCCTTGCGTTAAACCAGCCTGCGCGCAGGTTTGGGTAACCAAAGCATTGCTGGCTGGCGCTTCCCCTGGAAACGCAAGATATTTTGCCGCGATGCTCCCTGCCGTCGCCGCGGTGGAGTCGAACTCCGGCGTCTCAAACCATTCCTGTGACGTTTCTGAGCCGGACAGCGGGCTGGTTTCGTAATCGAAAAAAGCGAAGATCTTATTTTTCCAAAGCGGCCCTCCCAGACTGGCACCGTAGTTATTCGTCCGGTCTTCGTCGCGATTCACGCCTTTATCCGCCGGCGTGCTGGACGGCGTAATGCCTGCGACGTATCCATTGAAGCGCTGATACGCGTTCAGCCCCGGCCGCGACGCTTTGAAAAACGCGCTGCCATGCACGTGATTGCTGCCCGACTTCGAAATCACCTGGATGTGCGCGCCGCTAAAACGTCCGTTCTCCGCGTCGTAGCTGTTGGAAACGATTGTGACGTTTTGAACGGAATCCTCGCTCGGGGTAATCACAGACGCACCGCCCCAGACCGCGCTCACCGTGCTGATGCCATCGACGGAAATTCCGTTGGTGTCGTTTTGTCCGCCAATCGCCTGCAATTGCACCTGGTTTTCTGTCTGGAAAATTCCTGCCGCGGAACCGGTTGGGCCGCCCGGACCGGCACTGCCCGGCAAATTAAAGCTTCCCCCCGCCTGCCCTTGGGACGCATCGCCAAACGTGCCCGGAGCTAATTGCGCCAGCTGGAACACATCGCGGTTGAACGATGGCAAATGTTGAATCTCATTGCTGGTCACCGTACCGCTAAGCGTCGCTGTCTCTGTGTTCAGCAGGTTCACCTGCGATCCATTCACCGTGACAGTCTGCGCTGCCGCGCCGAGGGCAAGCTGCACATTCACTGAGTTTGCTTGCTCCGGCAGGAGCTGGAGATTCTTCAACGTCTTCTTCTTGAATCCGGGGGCGGTTGCAGTAAGCGTGAAATTGTTCGGCGGCAGGCCGTTGAAGGTATACACGCCGCTGCCGGAGGTGGTCGCGGTGACGGTATGGTTCGTTGTCGTGTCCGTCAGCGTCACTGTCGCGCCCGGAATGATCGCCCCGGTGGGGTCGGTTACGGTGCCTTGGATAGACGCGCGAAACTGCGCCATTCCCGGCAGAGCCACGAGCAAAAAGCTGGACAATATCAGAAATAGTCCGAAGAATTTCCTGGATTTCTGGGGGGAGTTGTAAAGCATCGTGCCTCCAAACGGTGAAGCCACTCGCGGAATGTGGGCCCACAAAGGCTCGGTTTGTGTGATTTCGCGCCGTCGTCGACTGGCTTGCCTTTGGGAGAAGCGAAGCGTGCCCGCGGCGGCATCCTCTAGTCTGTGAACAGGCTCGTATGAACCAAACACAGCGCCAATCAAACTGGATGCGCCCAAAAGAAATGCGGTTGCAAGACGACCCTTGTCAGGAAGTCTTGCAACCGCATCAGCTTGTCGCGGAACACTGTCTTTTAATCTCGAGGAGAGCTTTTCCCCGTTCTTATTGCGGAACGATGGCTGGCGGATTCGGTTGGCCGGCCGGCGTTGTCGGGATCGGCGGCAATCCGACTGCCTCCGGCGGCGGCAGCGTATGTGTTTGATACCACTGCTGCTGCGCCTCAGAGAAGCGAATGCCTCGCTGAATCCACAGCTGCATAGCTAGTTCGTACTGCGCGGAAACGTTATCCAGCCAGTAGGGGCGATTTTCTTTCAGCCACGCCGCACGATACAGGTCGCGGGTCAGCCCATAGCCATCTCGCAAGTCCTGGCACCGCCCGTTATTCGACGAGATGTCATAGAGCCCTGAGCCCAGATGTTTGTTGGTCGCCGAGTCACCCTGTTCCTGGTAAGCACGATCATAGGCGGTCAACATCTCCTGTGCCGCTTCGAACTTATATCCCAGGAAGTCCATGCGGCGTGCACCCATCTCCATGGCATCCAGAGCATCTTCTTCCCGCAGCGGTCCGGCGGCTTTTGCCTGCTCGATCAGGATGATGGCCTGCTCTACTTGGTCACGGAGCGTTTGCACCACCGGCAACAATTTCGCGGAAACCTGCTGCCCTTCCTTGCTCCACGGATCCATCCAGAATAGGTGATCGCTCGAATCGTCGATGCCCGTATCCGACAGCGTTTTCTGCGCCGCCATCAACTCGATCTGTGCCTGGTTGATTTTGCCTGTCCGATCGCCATGGAAGACCTGCCCATAGCTATCCTGAAATTGCGGAATGCTGCTCGCACCCGACTGCCATCCCGCGGCAGCTCCAAACAAAATGCCGTACCAGTCCTGGTTGAACAAGCCTTCCCCATCGTCATTCCACACCGTGTTCAACAATCCGGTCGAACCCAGACGTTGGCCGTCGCGCACAAATTCCTGAATATTCAGCAAGCCGGCGTTGCTGTCCGGATACACCCGGCTCCAATTGTTCACTCCCGGCGCAACCCACGTCTGCAGACCTGCGTTGGTAAACGGCAACAGCCATTTGTCATAGCCTTCCGGCTCCGGGCTGTACACCCAGGCAATCGCGATCATGTCCTTGGGCAGCGTCTTCACCAGGTCCGGATCATTCATCGCAATATCTCCCCAGAACAACAACTGCTTGTGCAGCGGCTGCAGCGCCTGGTGAATCTGGATCAGGAAATCCATGTAGACCTTGCCGAGCCCTTCCTTTGTCACCTCATCCTTGGTTTGTCCTTTGCCCAAATCGAAGGTCTCATCGGCGCCGATATGCATAAACGGCCCTGGGAACATCTCCGCAATCTCTTTGAACCACTGCTGGATCAGCTGAATCGATCCCGGTTGCACCGGAGCCAGCACCGTACCGTGCGGCGTCTCTGCCAGCTTTGCATATTTGTCGAACATCAGCGTGTGATGCAAATGTCCAAAGGCTTCCTGCTCCGGCACAATCGTCACGTGATATTGCTGCGCGTATTTCACCAGCGATTCCACATCCGCCCGCGTCATCGCTCCTCCCGGAGGCGCGATCAACGGGTTCGACGCATATGCCAGTGTGTTTTCAAAATACGGCGAATAGAGGTTCACCTTGTATTCTGAAAACACCTTCACCTGGTGCTTCTGGAATGCGAGCGTCGGCACCGGCCCGCGGGAAAGATCGTCGTCCACGCCGCGATACTTCATTGCCGGCCAATCGCGAATCAACACTCCATGCAGCACCGCATCCGAGCCGGAGAATTTTCCGTCCGCTATTCCCGGAACAACTAATTGCTTAATTGTCTGCGCGCCATAGTAGAGCCCCGCGCTGGTCGCGGCAATGTCGTAGGTCTTATTTCCATCCGTCACCAGAACGTAGCCTTCATCGTGCATCGCAGGATCAAAACTGACTCCGGCATGCTGCAAAATCTTCGTCGCGTCCTTATCGTCCAGCCGCATCAGAATCACCTGGACTTTGTCGTGATGCCCTTCGTGAGCATCAATCCCACGATCTTTCAACGTCTCCACCAGGTCGGTCACGGCGAATTTGTCTTCCGTGTCATGGCTGGCGGTTTCGACGCTGATGCCGTCCTTCAAAGACAGCACATCGCGCGGATGCACCTCTCGCGGCATCGGCACCAGCGCGAGCGAGCTGATAGCCGTTCCACCAGGCGCGGAGGTCGAACTGATTGTTCCGGTCTGTGCCACGGCAGAAGTGGAGAGAACAAGGACGCACACGCCTGCCGATATCGCGAACCCGGCAGAACGGCGAAAACGATTCAGAGCGGTAGGAAGAAGTTTGTTTTTCACCCTTTGAGAATACAACCCGCAGCCTCTGCTTCCCGCGGTTTTGCTCACGCGCGCCAATAAAAAAGAAACGCTTCCCAAAATTTCAGGAAGCGCCTCAATTCACGCGAACAAGTTTTTTAATTTATGCGGTGAGCGGCATTTTCACACGGAAGCGTTCCATGGTGATCTTCAATGCTCGTTCAATCCTGCGCAGATCGCCCCTCTCTTCCGGCGCGGCAAAGGTGGATGCAACGCCCGACTTGGACGCCCGGCCAGTGCGGCCCACGCGGTGTACAAAGTCTTCCGCCATTTTCGGCATGTCGTAGTTCACCACATGCGCAATGTGCGCCACATCGATGCCGCGAGCGGCAACGTCCGTCGCCACCAGCACGCGATGCTGTCCCTGCGTAAAGCTGCGCAGCGCTGCGCTGCGTTGTGCCTGGGTGCGATCACCGTGGATGCTGGTTGCATTCCATCCCGACATGCTCAGCCGCTTGGCGACGCGATCGGCGCCGTGCTTGGTGCGCACGAACACCAGAAAGCTGCCTTTTTCTGAGCGCAGCAGGTGCTCGAGCAACGGCAGCTTTTTGTCTGTCGTCACTTCGAACGTCTGCAGGCGAACATTTTCCGCCGGCTTCAGCACCGAACCCAGTTCAATGCGAACCGGGTTGCGCAGATAATCGCGAACCACTTCGGTCACCGGAGATTCCAGCGTTGCCGAATAGCAAAGCGTCTGATGTTGCGCCGGCAACGCCGACACAATGCGCTTGATGGCCGGTTTGAATCCCATGTCGAGCATGCGATCCACTTCGTCCAGCACAAGAATCTGTACCTGGTCCAGTTGCACCAATTTGCGCCGCAGAAAATCTTCCAGACGGCCAGGAGTGGCCACGATCAAGCGCGCTCCGCGGCGAATGGCCTGTAGTTGCGGGCCTTCGGACAGTCCGCCCACCACCAACGCCGCCTGGCTGGCTGCGTCGAGTGAAAGATTGCGGTAGGCCTGCTCCACCTGCATCGCCAGTTCGCGAGTCGGCAGAAGAATCAGTGCGAAAGGGCTTTTGCCCCTGCCCTGAGAACCTTGGCGATGACCCGAATGGGGCTGCGCCGGCGCCTGGTTCGCCTTGTGCATGGCTTCGATAATCGGAATCAGGAAGCTGAGAGTTTTGCCGGTTCCGGTTTGCGCTGTTGCCAGCACGTCGCGGCCTTCCAAAGCCGGCGGAATTGCGCCAGCCTGGACCGGGGTGGGAGTAATAAATTTGGATTGCGCGAGCTTACTTTGAAGCGCGGGCAATAGAGTGAATTCTGTAAATTGAGTCAAAGTATTCCTTCGTTTCCGAGGCCCGCTTTGCCTTGCACCCATGTGCAGACGGTCCCGAAACACAGCTTGCCTTCACGGTCTTCGCGGCCGCAAAAGGTAAGGATGAAACCGCAGGGGATACCGGAGTTTCGAAGGAGAACGCGACTTGAAATTGCGCGTTTCAGGAAACTCTAAAGCAGATTTTTTTATGTATCTGCTCGGGGTCGACACGAAGAACTGGTTCGACCTCGGATGCCACATGACAGCTGGTATGGCGATAGCGCTTTGCTTCGCCGCACCGCAACGCATACGTTCGCGAAGCGATCACGCTGTAGAGGCTTGGGAGGGTGCAACTGCGAACGGCTTGCCGATGGTCAGACAAGAACGGCTCACAACCAAATCACTGAGCGTAGCTTCATGATAACACAGCCGCGTCGCGTTTTTCAGAGTTAGTGAGTGAGCAGATTTGATTGAGGAATTAAGCGTCGTAGACAATCCCATCGATCTTGACCTTGGAGCATGAGAAGCAGTAGGCAACGTCTTTTCCCGGCACCAACGTGGCAAGATCCAACCGCCGCCAGCGATGCAGTCCACCACGGCAAAGTAAACCAAACACGCTGTTCGACTCGTGTTCCCGATGCGGCCAAAGTTTTGCGACTTGAACTGCAAGTTCAGAATCGGACGTAGCGTGGTCTGAGCTTTTCATGAAGACCCACTCGCAGCAACCAGCCAGGAAAAATCCTTACGTGCGGACGGTCGCGCTACGCGACGATTCCTTGCGCCGCTCCTTGTCCGGGGCGATCATGCCCGGAACTTTCTCGACCGGACGCTTGCGATCTTCATGCGCCACCAGCAGCGCTTCCAGTTGCTGGATCAGAGCGGTGCTGTTCATCGGTTTCACCAGCATTTCGTCCGCGCCATCGTCGCGCCAGGCATCATCGCTGGTCGGAAAGGCGGTCAGCAGCGCCACTGCCGGCTGATATGGCGCGGCCTTTGCTGCCCGTGTCACTTCCAGGCCAGCCTGGTCGTTCTCCATGCGCATATCCGTAATCACCATCACAAACGTGGAGCGCGCCAGCTTCGACTTAGCATCGCGCGCCGACGTAGCAGTCTCCACATCAAAACCGTGAATTTCAAGCAGAGCCTTCAGGGTAAGCAGGATGGCGGGTTCATCGTCGACCAAAAGAATGCGGCGCTTCATATGGATGGAATTCCCTTCTCCGTACGCAATCAATGGTAGCCAAGTCAGGTAGGATTGTCGATCTGCAGTGGGGAGTTTCCGCCAGCCGCATCGCTGTTTTTCGTTCCCGCGATTGTTACACTGGCTGGGTGACAGGATACCACGTGGAAAACTTCGGCTGCCGTGCCAGCCAGGCCGATGGAGATGCAATTTCCGCGGGGCTGGAAGCCCTTGGCGCCTGTCCGGCAGATGGCTCTGCGGCGCCCGACGTGGTTGTGGTCAACACCTGCTCCGTCACAGCGGAAGCCGAGCGCGACGCCCGCGCTTACATTCGCCGCGTGCAGCGCGGCAATCCGAACGCTCGCATCGTTGTCACCGGCTGTTACGCGCAACGCGCGCCGGATGAAGTTGCCGCTCTGCCCGGAGTTTTTGCCGTTGTCGGCAACAGCCATAAAAGGCAGGTCGCCTCTATCGCGCTTGGCTCGTTCCATCCGCAGACGGCAATTTCGCCGGAACAGGGTCGCACCTCCTCGACGCATGAAAATCCCAGCGTTGCTATGGCAACAGCGTCTGCACATTTTGTGTCCTTTGCGTCACTCGCGTCCGCCCTAAATTTCATCCCTTCGCGACTGCCCGGCGCTCCCGCATTCGTCCTCGCCGGGGACATCTTCGCCCACAGCGATTTCGAATTGCCGTCGCTACCCTCCTCCGCGATTGAGCGCCTGGCAGAATCCTCCTCCGCGCATCGCACCAGGCCAACGCTCAAAATTCAGGATGGCTGCGGTAATCGCTGCACGTTTTGCATCATTCCTTCCACTCGCGGCAACAGCCGATCGCTGCCGAGACCGCAGGTACTCGAATCAGTCGAACAATTCATCTCCGCCGGCGGGCAGGAACTGGTCCTCTCTGGCATCAACCTCGGTCGCTGGGGTCGCGATCTAACGCCGCAACTGCGCTTTGAAGACCTGCTGGCGGAAATCTTCGAATCCACATCGCTGCCGCGTCTCCGCATCAGTTCTGTCGAGCCGATGGATTGGACCGACGGCCTGATTTCGCTGATGCGCCAGTATGGACAAGGGCGGCATCCACGTTTAGCCCGCCACGCGCACATCCCATTGCAGTCAGGATCGGATCGCGTGCTGCGCCGCATGCATCGCCGCTATCGGCCCTGGCATTATGCCGACCGCCTGGCCAAAGTCTGCGCCACCTGCCTCGATGCCACCATTGGTGCCGACGTCATGGTCGGCTTTCCCGGTGAAACCGATGAAGAATTCCGCGAAAGCTACGACTTCATCGCCGCCCAACCACTTACGTACCTGCACATCTTTCCCTTTTCCGCGCGGCCCGGAACGCCCGGCTGGGCGCTTCACAGTCTCGATCCCGTCCCTGCATCCACCGTGAAGGAACGCATGGCTGCCTTGAACGATCTAATCCAGCAGAAGAATCTCGCCTTCCGCTCGAGCTTGATCGGCAAACAACTCAGCGCAGTGACGCTCGTATCGCCTAAGGAAAAATCTGCGAATGACATCGCCGCGCGAACTTCCGCCATGACGGACAATTTTATTTCCGTCGACATCGCAGGCAAGCTGCCGCCGAACCTGCTTGTCTCCGTTCAGATCACCGGCCTCACGCCGCACGGCCTCTTCGCCACTATCGCCAGCGAAATACGTTCCATCGCATGAAAATTTGGCAACCGCGCGTCCGCTCCTATCATCTTCTGGTGTAACGGCCAAGGTGCAGTCCGCCATGCGGTCGACGGCCTGTTCGGACGGAATGGTATACTCACGAGGCGAGGTATAGCCTCGCGCACTTGGAGGCGGCACATCGATAAGCGTTCGGCGAAACAGTTTATCCGCATCAACGATCGGATACGCGCGCGTGAAATTCGCGTCATTGACGAAAATGGAGAACAGCTCGGCGTTCTTCCGCCCTTTGAAGCTCTCAAAATTGCCCGCGAACGCGGTCTCGACCTGGTAGAGATCTCTCCCAACGCCGTGCCGCCAGTCTGCCGCATTCAAGATTACGGCAAATATCTGTACGAAAAAGATAAGAGCGAGCGGGCTGCGCGCAAAAAGCAGAAGGTCATCACCATCAAGGAAGTCAAGCTCTCGGTCACCGTCGACGAGCACGACTATCAGACCAAGAAAAACCAGGCGATTCGTTTTCTCCATGAGGGGGACAAAGTAAAGGCATCCCTGCGTTTTCGTGGCCGCCAAATGGCCCACCGTGAACTGGGATATCAGATCATCAATCGCCTGATTCAAGATGTTGGCGACGCTGGGATCGTGGAGTTTCATCCGCGCATGGAAGGCACCACGCTGCACGCCATTCTTGCCCCCGGCAAAAAGGTAGAGTCGGCGAAGAAGCCCGAAGCGCCCAGGCCTGACCCGCGAAAGACCAGCGCGGCCAAGCCGGTCGAAGCAGCCGAATCCGAACAAACTCCTGCCGCGCAGGCTTGAGTCTCTTAGCTCCGCAAGAAGGATTTTCCAAGCCGGAGAGAACCTATTCACACAGGTTCTCTCCGGCTTTGTACCGCCTCCACCCCCGAACTTGCCCGGTGATCGACGATAATTCTTCCCAGAGGGAATTTCATGCATCGCACGATTTGCGCAGGGCTGGTTGGATATGGACACGGCGGAACCATCTTTCATGCGCCGTTTCTGTACGCCGTCGACGGCCTGGAACTGGCAGCGATTCTGCAGCGCCACGGCGATTCCGCGGCGCAGGCCTATCCCGGCGTCGCGATCGCGCGCAGCATGGACGAACTACTCGCGCTGCCAGACCTTGATCTCATCGTCATCAGCACCCCTCCCTCCACACATTTTGAGCTAGCCGTCCAGGCCCTCGAAGCCAATAAGCATGTGGTTCTGGATAAGCCGTTCGTCGCCACCAGCGACGAAGCTCGCCAGCTGATTGACCTTGCGCGCACCCGCAATCGAATCCTCTCCGTCTATCAAAATTGCCGCTGGGATGGAGACTTCAATACGGTGCGACAGATCCTGGCCTCCGAAGAACTCGGCCGCCTGGTCACGTTCGAGTCGCGCTACGACCGCTACCGCCCCCGTCCGCGCACCAAGCCCTGGCAGGAGAAGACTCTTCCCGGCAACGGCGTCCTGCATGACCTGGGCGCGCACCTCGTCGATCAGGCGCTGGTGCTGTTTGGCACACCCGAGGCCATAATGGCCGACGTGCGTCTGGAACGCGATGTGGCCGTCGTCAACGATGCGTTCACCGTTTACCTGTACTATCGGCGCCTGCGCATTTTGCTCAGCTCCACCATGCTGGCCCGCACCGCCGGACCGCGCTTCGTCGCCCACGGCACGCTCGGCTCCTTTGTGAAATACGGCCTCGACCCGCAAGAGAGAGCGCTGCAAGGCGGCGCGACCTTAGGCGGTCCGCACTGGGGAGAAGATCCTGAGGCCAACTGGGGTACTCTCGCGACCATGCGCGATGGTCAACCCGTCGAGCGTCGCGTTCCAACTTTGCCCGGTGACTATCGCAAATATTACGAAAATGTTCGCGACGCCATCTGGGGAGTTGCGCCGCTCGCCGTTACCGCCGAACAGGGCTGGCGCACCATTCGCCTGCTGGAAATGGCTCTCGAAAGCAGTGCAGCACGCTGCGCCATCTCCTGCGCCTCACTCGATGTGACCCCGTAGAGCATTTTCACTATGAGGAATCAAGACGCCTGGAATCAGGCCTGAACAGCTGTTTGCAATAAATCCGCGATAAGCGGCCAGTTATCCATGAAGACCTTCCACTGTTGTAGCTCGCGTGGAAGGCATGCACTTGCGGATCGAGTCAGTTCCCACTTTTCGGAGCTGCTTGCGGTTGGCCTGGATCTTTCCCTCCGAACCCATCCGCTGGCTTCGAGTTTGGTCAAAGCGATGTAGAGGGAGTGCTCTTCGACACAATCTACTCCGCTGATTCGACGTTGCAGGTCCCTGACAAGCAATTCGGACTTGCACGCGCCGTGCTCCTCGAGTGCGCTCAAAATAAGAATTTGAAGGACAGCTTCAAATATGTCGGATTTGCCGGCAGTGTTCATGCGCAGCGCAGTTCCCCCCAATTGTGAGACTTGGCTAGTATCGTTTTGGTTACATTTATTCCTCGTGTAACAACTGGTTTGGATCGATGTGGAGCGCGCGCCGTGCGGGAATCCATGTCGCCAGCAGGCCCAGTATCGCCATGGTCACCACCACGCCGAACATAACAAGCGGATCACGCGGAGTGGCTTCATAGACAATCTGCGCCAGCAGCCGGCTCGCAAGTGCGCCGAGGATTAACCCTGCAATGGACCCTGAAAGCAGCAACACCAACGGTCTTCCCAGCGCGGAACGCATCAGCTGTGCCGGCTGTGCGCCCAGCGCGATGCGAATCCCCAGCTCCTTCATGCGTTTGCTGACGCTGTAGGCTGCCATGCCGAAGATGCCGGTCACCGCCAGCATCGCCGCCAGCAGCCCCATGATACCCAGCGCGGCGGTCGCGACCTGTGCCGGAAAGTAGATCACACCCAGCGCACTGGGCCAGCTTAGAATCGTAAATGGCACGTCCGGAGCGACGCCGCTCAGGGAGCGTTGCAGGTCTGCGCCTATCTCCGCCTCTCCCAGGTTCGATCGCACTACCAGCGTGGTGTTGCTGTCTGGCATCTGCGCCAGCGGGAAAAACATGGCCGGCTTCGGCGCTTCCGTCAGCGTCCTGTATTTGCCGTTCTCCACGACACCTACGATCTGAACCAGCGTGCCGCCGTGAAGCAGGAACGGCTTCCCAATCGCAGATGATTTTCCAAACATTGTCCGGGCAAATGTCTCGTTCACAATAGCAACCTTCGGCGCCTTCGCATCGTCGTGCCAGGTAAAGTCACGTCCAGCCAGCAGTTTTGTCCCGGCGGCCTGCAAATACCCGGGAGAGATGGAATAGAACATCGCGTGCAGAATGCTATTGGAAGATCGAAAATCCGCCGTTCCCTGCCGGTATACCGCTTCGTCGCCGCCTAGCACCGAAGGCGGAGCCGCACTGGACGTGCCCACCGCCGTCACTCCGGGGATGCGTTCCGTCGCATCGATCATGCGCTTTTGCGACACCAGCACCTGGTCGCCGGTTAAGTTCGCCATATCCAGGTCCCCGGTCGCCAGCGTGACGCCCTGCGGCTGTACGCCCAGCGGCGCGCGCAAAGACCGCTGCATCCCGCGCGCCGCCACCAGGGACGCGGTCACCAGCAGTGTGCACAGCGCGATCTGCACCACCAATAAAACATCGCGCAGAGCAAAGCCCCGAAAAGTCGCCACAGTGCCAGCACCACTCTTCATCACCTGCGAGGCATCCGTGCGCCAGATCTGCCGCGCTGGCAGCAGCCCAAACAGAAGGCCGCTTCCGAGCGACAACAGCAATCCGACCGTATAGACGCGGATATCCGGTGTCACCGGAACATGGATCGGGAAAGCTGCAAATGGCTGCCAGCGGCTCAGCGCTCCCAGAAGTCCTTTGGCCAATACGATTCCTGCCGCGCCTCCCGCCAGCGAAACAATGACGGACTCTGTCATGAGTTGGCGCAGAATCCGCGAACGGGTTGAACCGACCGCCAAACGGATTGCCAGCTCGCGGCCCCGATCCGCGGCGCGCGCGGCAAAGATGCTGCCCAGATTCGTGCAGGCCGCCGTCAGCACCAGCAGCGCCAGCGTCATAATTCCAAACAAAAATGCATGAATAGGCCCGCCCAGCACATCCCCCATCAGTCCGGGTTTAACAAGACGCGCATATAAACCGTCGTCCTCCGCCGGATGTTGGCGCATCATCTCGCTGGCGATAACGTTCAGATTCTCAGTCGCCTGCTGCACGCTGACTCCCGGCTTCAGCCGTCCCACCAGCCAAACCTGGTGGTTCGAACGCTGTTCCAGGTAGTCATCGCCTTCAATTTGCTGCTCGTTCACGATGGGAACCCAGAAGTCGGGAGACATGAAAATCTCGGTACCGTTAAAGCTTTTGGGCGCAACTCCAAGGACGGTGTAGGGGTGCTCATTCACGTCGACTTGCCGGCCCACGATAGCTCGATTTCCATTGAAATGTGTGTGCCAGAAATTGTTGCTCAAGACGATATAGGGCGCGGAGTTGGGCCCATGCTCATCCGACGCATGGAAAAATCGGCCCAGCGCAGGCCGGACTCCCAACACGTCAAAATAATTGCCGGAGGCTTCGAAGCCAAAGCTCTTGGTGACGAGCGTGCCCTTGCGGATGCCAGCCAACGTCATGTCGTAGGCGGCGATTCCGCTGAAGGTGGAGTTGCTGTCACGGTAATCCCTATAATCAGGATAGGATTGGGTGTCCAAGCCCACGGGTTTGCGCGCGATGTTGTAGAGATTCTCGGGGTGCGGCACATCCAGCGGCCGCAAAATCAGCGTGTTCAGCACGCTGAAGACGACCACGTTCGCGCCCACGCCAAGAGCCAGCGTCAGAACCGCAGTGATGGCAAACCCCGGCGACTTGCGAAGTTGTCGGACCGCATAGCGCAGATCTTGCAGCAAAACTGGCATGGATACGCACCCCTCAAGAACACGTACGCAAAGAACACATGCATGTTCCCTACCAAACGGCGAGGGTGGAGTGGCTGAATAGGATCAGCTAGATAGAGAGGGAGATTCGCAAGAATAAAGCTGGGAACTGTCCGCTCTCGGACGGTGAAGTCCAAAAGCGGACACCTGAAGGCTCAATAATTACGGCCGCGTATCGTCGCGTAGTTCGGCATGGGCCGAGTTCGATTGCTGCAGCTCCTTGATCGCCGCCAGCACTTCTTCGCTATGGTGGCTGGGATCGACGCCGATCCATTCCTTCACAATCTTGCCTTCCGAATTGATCAGGAACGTATTGCGCTTGGCCAGTTTCATTCCCATGTAGTTGCCGAGCGAACCATATTCCTCGACGACCTTGTCATCGGTGTCGGCCAGTAGCTTGAAGTGCAGACCGTCCTTTGTACAAAATTCCTGGTGACTCTTCACGGACTGAACGCTGACGCCCAGCACCACCGCGTTCACGGCGTCGAACTTGCTCATGTCGCGCTGAAAGTTCTTGGCTTCAATGGTGCAGCCGGAGGTCATGTCCTTGGGATAGAAATACAGTACCACCCACTTGCCTCGATACTGGTCCAGACTGACGTTGGTGCCTTCTTGCGATGGCAGCGTGAAAGTCGGCGCCATCTGGCCGACTTGAGGAATCGGATCGGAAGCGGCAAAGACGCGCACTCCCATATACAGAACCACAACGGTAAGCAACATAACGAGCGATACACGGGTCAGGTTCATAAGAAATCTCCGGCCTCGATTATACGGATGTGCCTATTACGCTGGCGACTGGAGGATCGCCGCTCGCAGTTATTTCTTTTCGCCGGCTCGCTGGACGACGTCCGCGATAAGGGTGATTCCAGCTTGATCGGCAGCGGCGACCACCGCTTCCAGATCGAAAATCAATGTCCGTCCGGCCTCAATCGCCAGGCAGGTCGCGCCCGCCTGCTGCATCGCGGTGATGGTCCCAATCCCAATCACTGGAACATCGAAACGCATGTCCTGCTTTGGCTTGGCAACCTTGACCACGGTCAACGATCGCTCCAGCGTGGACGCTTCGCCTGTCTCCGCCAGTGATCGCAGAATTTCCCCGGCACGCGCGATCACGGCATCGGTGCCTTCCATCGCCTCCACTGCAACGCAGGCCTGGGCAGCAATCACCACCGTCTGCCCAATGTCATATGCCGCCAACGCCTGCGCGACTGCGTGACCATAGGCGATATCGCGCAGCTCCGTCAGATTAGGGCTGCGCTTCGTCAGAACACCCGGCTTCGCCAGCAATGGCTCCAGAAATGTCGTTGAGGAGATCAGCTCGATTCCTTCATCCTGCAGCACTTTTGCAATCGCTCCCAACAGTCCATCGGTATTCCGCGACGACAACGAAAGTAACAGCTTCGC
Source organism: Acidobacteriaceae bacterium (assembly GCA_035502695.1). Taxonomy (GTDB): domain Bacteria; phylum Acidobacteriota; class Terriglobia; order Terriglobales; family Acidobacteriaceae; genus JAKAAZ01. The sequence continues at coordinate 1,624 of DATJUD010000006.1, read as the reverse complement.
CAGCAACCAGTCCGGTCGAATGCTGGAGAAAATCTGCTTGTGCTTCACCTGCCCGGCCATTACCGCCTGGGTAACGCCTTCCGCATGGAACATCGCAATCAGCCGCGCCAGTTCGCCGAGCGAGAACCAATGCACCCGCACTCCGGCATCGCGGGCGGCACGGGTGTCCATCTCCGGCTCCGTCTCCTCGCGGACCGCGGCGACGATAACTTCACTGCCATGTGCACGCGCCGCATCCAGCAGCAGAAACGGAAATCGCCCATTCCCCGCGATCAAACCCAGCCTTGCGGGTCGAACTGCAGCGGCTTGGTTCGGTGTGGACATGTTTGGTTGGATGTCGATTATTTCAGAACGCCGCGCGTGGAACTTTCGATGAACTCAATCAGGTAGCGCACGTCTTCCGACGCGGTTTCTTCCGCTTTCAATTTATCCAGCGCCTGCGTGGTGTTCAACTTCGCGCTATGCAATGTTTTGTAGGCATGGTGCAGGTCGCGCACCTGATCGGAAGAGAATCCCCGTCGCTGCAGACCGACGCGATTCAATCCGAACGCATGCGTATCGCGTTTCGCGGAGGTCAGCGAAAATGGCAGCACATCCTGAACAATGACCGTCCCGCCGCCGATATAGGAATGCCGGCCGATGCGACAATACTGATGCACTGGGCAAAGCGCCCCTACTGTCGCGTAGTCCTCAACGGTGACGTGACCTGCCAGCGTGGCCGCATTGGCCAAAATGCAATGGCTCCCAATCTGGCTGTCGTGGCCGATGTGCGCACAAGCCATCACCAGGCAATCGTCGCCCAGCCGTGTAACACCACCGCCGCCGTTCGTTCCCCGCGAGATGGTAACGTATTCGCGGATGACGTTGCGATCGCCGATTTCAAGCCGCGTCGGCTCGCCCTGATACTTCAAATCCTGCGGAGCCACGCCGACCGAAGCGAAAGGAAAAATCCTATTTCCAACGCCCAGCCGGGTGTGACCGTCCAGCACTACGTGCGACACCAGCTCGCAATCCTCTGCCATCTCGACATTTGCGCCGATCGTGCAAAAAGGTCCGACGATGCAGCGCCCACCAATTGTCGCTGTATCCGCAACAATGCTGGATGGGTGGATCCGCGCGGTTGGGTGAATACTCACGCTTCGACAGCGGCCTCTTGCGGTGTGCTCGCGGTTTCGCCTGCGGCTTCCGCCTTGATGGAGCGATTGCGCGGCACCATCTGCGAGGTCACAATCCCCTCGCAAATCAGCTTGTCGTCCACGTACGCTTTTCCCTGCATCCGCATCAGGCGGCTGCGCCAGTTGAGCACGTCGATTTCAAGTCTAACCTGATCACCCGGAAGCGCGGGGCGCCGAAAACGCGCGTGCTCCACTCCAGTAAAGAAAATCAGCTTCTCCGATGGATCCGGCAATTCCACCATTACAAGGATGCAGCCCGCCTGTGCCAGAGCTTCCAAAAGCAACACCCCCGGCATGATCGGATAACCGGGAAAATGTCCAGGAAAAAACGGCTCATTCACGGTAACGTTCTTGATAGCGACGATCCGCTTTTTGCGCTCCATCTCGAGAACGCGGTCGATCAGCAGAAACGGATAGCGATGCGGCAGCAGTTTCATGATCTCGACAAT
>DATJUD010000005.1:0-10123 GCA_035502695.1 Acidobacteriaceae bacterium | reverse complement strand
TCGATCCCTACGAGAAATACGTGGTTCTAGGCAACGTGCAGGTCAGTCAGGCCAGCAATTTTGCCGGTGACCAACTCACCTACGTCGATGGAACGATCAAGAATCGCGGCAATCGCACTATCACTTCAATGACCATCCAGGCCGCGTTTCCCAACGAAACCGGCGACGCCCCCCAAATATTGCAGGCGCCCCTTGGCCTCGTCCGTTCCCGCGACCCTTACGTGGATACGCAGCCAATCAGCGTCGCACCCCTGGCTGCAGGCAAAAGTCAGGACTTTCGCCTCGTCTTCGACAACGTCTCTCCCATGTGGAATCAGCAGCCTCCTCCACTTCGAATTGTGGATCTTTCCACACGTCCCTAAGTCGCACAGCCGATGTGCCAAAGCCGCCTCAAATGGTTACCTTACGAGGTACTTTTTGCCCGGTTACGAGCAGGTTTTACGCGATCCTCTTCAGCCCAAAATTCATGGGTGTTTTCTAACTTTCCTACCCCGCCCATTCCTTCCATTAGAATCAATCACTTAACTCTTTTCCCGAAGCCATTTTCAGGTGCCTGTTCTTTGGCATCGCGCTTGCAGTTAGGAATGGCGTTACCAAGTGCCAGTAGCGCGGCACGGTTATGGAAAAGTGATGAAAACGTCCAATTCAAAAAGTTTGATCAGAATTGCCACGATAGTACTCGCCGCCAGCACCGCGTTGCCGCTCATGGCACAATCCACGAACGAGAGTTCAGCGTCCAGTGCCCAGGTGCAGACCGGAACTTCAGCTACTGCATCAACTTCTGGCATGACGACCATGACCGCAACAGGTCAGCCGCCGCTGGAAACACAGTCGCATGAAGGTTTCTGGGGACATCTGAATCCGATGGCCCGCAAAAAGTGGGTCAATCGTCAGCTGAACCCCGTAAAAGATCGTTTGAATGAGTTGGATCAGGTTTCGGCCGCCAATGCCCGCGACATCAAAGATGTCGACGCACGCGCTCAGGCCGGTATCGCCAAGGCTCAAGATACCGCCAATACCGCCGATCAGCATGCCGTAGCCGCGGGGAACACTGCGAATCAGGCAGAACAGACCGCGCAGCAGGCCAGCACTCAGACCGCTGCCATCGGAACCGCGGTCAGCAATCTGGACCAGTACCAGACCGTCACCAGCGTGGAGATTCGGTTCCGCACCGGTCACAGCGTACTCGGTCAGAACTCGAAAGACGCGCTCGATCAACTGGTCAGCCAGACCCAGGGCCAGCGCGGATATCTGATCGACGTTCAAGGTTATTCAGCACTTCGTGGCCAGGCCGGCATCTCAGCCTCCCACAATATGGCCGCGGCAGTGACCCGCTATCTCGTGACCGACCGTCAGGTTCCGCTCTACAAAATTCGCCAGATTGGGTTGGGTAACGCTCCTCTTACCGTGAGCGATTCCAGCAGGACCCACCATGGCAGCGTCGTGGAAGTCACACTGATGCATAACAGTTTGTCAACCTTGAGTGCGTCGAACCTCGGTGCCTCAACAACCGGCGCGGCGCAGTCCGGTACCGCGCAGTCCTCCTCGAATGGGACTGCGTCGCAGCCCAGTTCGGAGTAACAACAAGGTTGACTCAAAAGCTCTCACACAAGAGAGAACCAAGGCAGATTGGCCCCTCACACGAGGGGCCCTTTTTTTTGCTATTTTTTTGTCGTTGCTCCCATGTGGCTTGTGGTTTAGGGCTCGACGTTTAAGATTAGGCTGATGAGCCGAGAACTTCTCATTGGAGGTCAAAGGCTTCGCGTCGACCGCGAAGCCACGCTTGCCTTGTATCGCGATCATATAAGACTGGGGGTGCAGACCAGTGCACCTGCGCGGGCTGCAGGAATTTCGCAATGCAGAGGGGTCTTGTCTACCCAGAACACTTTCTTCGTCTTCTGAATGAGCTCGGTGCGGATCCCGCAAAAGAATGGGAGGCGTTTGACTACGATTTCGAAACCGCTGGCGAATGCCATCTTTACGGTGGATGGTTTCTGTTTTCTGGCGAAATTGTTAAAAGCGCCGACAGTCGACCTCTATCGCAGCCGTTCGCGTGTTGGTTTACGACCAGTTTTCCGAATGGTGAATTGCCGCGCAACATAAGTCTCTGCGCAGTTGAGTTCTACGCAAGTGTTCCTTGGAGTCTTTCTGGAAGTGCGCCCACCGATGGGCGCTAAGAATCGAACTGGCTGCGAATGTCTAGAACAGTGTCGGTTCCTCCGCAAACTCGCGATCCTTTTTCTTGCGCGGGATGGGCACCGAAGCGACGGCCGAGTGGCTCGCTGCCGGTTTGTTGCTTTCGTCTGAGCCAAGCATCGACAGCAGTGCCCGCATCTCTTTGCGCAGCTCATTGAACTTCGGACCCACCGCTACAGGCTTCGACCCCACGGCTGCGATCCCTGTACCGCGGCCGCCCTTCGTCGATTGAGGCGGAGTGATGAAGTCGGTCTTGCGTCGCATAGGATGCGGCGCAGTTCCACTTTGTGACGCTCCACTTTGCGAATCGACAGCAGTGAGTGTGGCACGCTTCTCCGCCAGCGATTTGCGCGCGCCCGCAATGGTGAAACCTTCGTCGTATAACAAGCGCTTGATCTCAAGAACAATTTCGACGTCGCGCTTGCGATACAACCGCTGACCGCTGCCGCCTTTGTGCGGTTTCAATTGCGGAAATTCCGTCTCCCAAAATCGCAGCACGTACGCGGGCAGGCTGCACAGCGTTGCGACATCCCCAATTCGAAAATACAGTTTGTCTGGGATGGAGACAGGCGTCTTCACGGATTGCATCTTGCGTCGGGCGGGTTGCGGTTGTGCCATCAGGTTCCCCATTTCCCCAGGCAGAGATGCATCAAACGTTTCATTCTCGAAGCGAGAACTGAATTCATTCTCTTGTGCTGGCTGTGCCGCACGTCGTCTCGAGTCGCTTCAATCTCCTGCGCCTATCGATGGCCGCGAGCAGCGACCTTATGCAAAGTATAAGTTGTCACAGGCAAATTGCGCAGCACCTATTTTTCGTGTTCCAGCAAAAAAATTCAGAATCGAAAATCTCGCCCTCAATTTCCTCGCTCAAGCCGTGTCGATCACTCGACATCATTTCACTCCCTCGTGTCGACGGGTCGCGTTTGTCAATGACCAGCTCTCAGGCGGAAACTCCCGCACCGTCGCAGGGCCTGACGAGCGACCCGCTGCCAGATTGCTCAACTGGCCCGCATCGAGCGGGCGCCCATCATTCAGGCGCAGCGCCGGCAACTGCTCTTCAAAACTCGGACCCGGTGTGGGCGGCGCAGTTCGCGCGATCAACCAAAAGCGCTCGCCAGGCTGTGGTCCAGACTCCTCAGCCCCATCCTGCAGCGCGGTTGTGGCTGCTGCATGCAGCGCGACGATCACGGGCACCCTCTCCGCAGGTACCGGCACCGAACTCACCGGCTGCGGAAGAACGCTCTGCATCGTAGGTACGACCGCGGGATGCGACAGGATCCGCACAGACGCCCACTGCAGCGCGGTGGGACGGATGATCATATCGGGCGCTATCTCTCGTCCAGAGACAAGCACGTTCACTGGAACCGCAATCGTCGAAGCCTTCTGATGCGCATATTGGATTGAGCGAAATCCGGCCCGCGAGTGGTAGTAGCTGAAGTAGCTCGACGCAGAAATGTGTCGCGGATTCGAACGCGCCTCGCTCAAATTCGACAGATTTACTTCGGTAAAGCAAGCGCGGCTGCAAGCGTATGCAGGATAGAACGGCTCTTCCGCTCCCAGCGGAATCCATCCGGCCATCGGTGCGCCCCTTTCCCCGGAGAAGCTGGCGCCGTCCACGAACGCCACCATCGCCGGCGCATACACCGGGGCAGTTCCCAACGGTCCGGGAATCCAACCCCATCGCGACCCTAGGTCCGTCCACCGCCCGTAGTGGAATGGTGCGAATCCCCACGCATCCGCATCCACCCACGTCCATCCCCATGGCGCGATCCAGTTCCAGCGACCATTCGAATACGGCGACCACCCCGCCGGAAGATTCGATGGATACCACACCGGACCATATTCCAGCGTGTCCGACCACTTGCCGTAGGCATCCAGGTCCTCCGACCCAACAGCATCCGGACTTACGTATCGGCGCGCTTCAGAGCTCAGAAACACGCGATCGCGCTGCTGACTCCAGACGTCGAACGGGTCCTTGCCCGGCATGCGCTGCACCAGCACGTGAACGGGATTGCTGCCCACCAAATGAACGCTTTCCCCCGCACCCAGAATCTTCGATACTCCAGGCCCGCTGATTTGGATCGCGCCAGCATTGACGGTCACCAGAGTACCGCCGGCATTGGTATACACATCCAGTCGAAAATCTCCCGGCTGCAACACCGTGATGGCGCCGTTCGGCGTATCCACTTCGACTGGCCTGTCCGCACGCAGCGCGAACGTCCGCACATGCAGGCTGCCCTGCAACACCGCCAGTTGCGTCGCATGATTTGCCAGGTTCACCAGAGTCAGATCGGTGAACCTCCAGGCTCGCACCGCCAGCTCGCCCATCTGCAACTCCGCGTGCCCCTCGTAGTTCACATACAAACGATCGCCGGTGGCCAAAGGAGTATTTGGCAGCGCCTGCGTCCATTGGTTAGTTCCCGCAGGTTCCAGCGATACGTGGGCCGTCAGGTGCGCCAGCCGCGCCACCCGCACCGGCGGATCCCCCGTGACGGCTTGCGCACCAGCAGACCCTAGCAGCGCAGCTATCCAGACGCTGTAGAAGTAGGCCGAGAAACGCGCTCGCGGACGGCTTGTCACTCCGACAACCTCCAAGTTTCGATCATGAACTCTCGTTGGACGAGTTCCGCTCCCCGGAATGATGCGCCTACCGCCATCCTCTGTTTCAGCCGCTGAAAATTCAGGCGACGCAAGCGCCCATCCCCTCCGAAATTCAAATCGAACGCTCCAATGACCCCGCTCATCGCGCAGAAAAAAACGGCCTTGCAAAAATTTGCAAGGCCGTTGCCTGGTGTGTTGCAGAACGTCGCCACTCGCGGCACAACTCGGAGCATTTGCCTCCGCCAGCTTCTTCTCCCCAAAGCTGTTTGTCCTACTAGCCCCAAGAGTTGCGCTTATAGGTGACGTCCCACTATATATAGTGGGACACGTGTAACAATGTCAACAGAAAAATGAGCCTTCCGGCTTCTCCCTATGAACTCCACGGATTCCTACGGCGTATCTTGGATCACAGAGCGTATTCGTTTCGCTGCGGGAGGGTTTTGCATGGGCATAAAAAACCTCGAGAATTTTCATCGGGCTGATTATCCGAGAGACTTCTGCCTCGAACGAACGAGCGCGTCATCGCGTTACTTCTCCATCGCGGCGCTCTCCCTCGGGGTTTTGTTGTTCGCTCTATCCGGATGCTCCGTGAACGAACACAAGAACGGCGATTCCGAGAATGTCCACCTGCACACACCCATCGGCGGCCTGGACGTGCGTACCAATTCCGCAGCCGCAGTTGATGTGGGCCTGCCCCTCTACCCCGGCGCGGTCGCGACGGGTGACCAGGGAAAGGACTCCGGCGCGGCCGATATTCATATGAGTTTTGGCAAGTGGCAACTGAATGTCAAAGCAGCGGAATATCAGAGCAAAGATCCGGAGTTTAAATTGGTCGCGTTCTACAAAAAGGCCATGGCCTCCTACGGCGATGTGCTCACATGCAAAGACAAGAAGCCCGTGGGTCAACCCGTGGCAACCAGGCAGGGACTCACCTGCGCCAACGATCACGAGTACGACGTCAGCATGGATACCGGATCGTCGAAGAACCACGTCAATATCGGCACGCCAAAAATCTCAGGCGATATCAAACTGCTGGCAGGGTCCCGTGACAATCAACACATCATCGAGTTCACTCCTACCTCGGACGGAACAAAATTCTCGATTGTCGCCGTCCAGCTGCCCCATAAAGGTCAAACCGATTAGCGCAGTAACGCCGGCTCGATTGCGGCGGATGCGATGGTAGTTTAGCTTCAACATATGGACCTAGTTTGCCATCGTTGTAGCGCTACCCTCGACCCGGAAGCCTATTATTGCCCGGAATGTGGCGCGCCCCAGATTCGCTATGTTGCAGACGAGGGCGAAGCCGCGCAGTCGATGCCGGGAGTCAGCTTAGACATCCAGGCTGGCGCCGTTGGGACAGGCACTTCTGTCTCCTGGAAAATGGCAATACGAATTGCGGCGATGGTGGGAACTGCAGTTGGAGTCCTTTCCGCAGTTTTGGCGGCAGGAAGCGTGCTCTGGGTCGCCGTAGGCGCGGTGGTGGCGATGGGCATCTATCATCGACGCCGGCCTCTCACGAAGCTAGGCCCCAGGGTGGGTGCCCGCGTCGGTGCACTGCTGGGCCTGATTGCAGCCACGGTGGCTTTCGCTGCCAATTCTGTCTTGCTGGTGGTTCAGCGCTATGGGCTGCACCAGGGGACCGAGATCGACACCCAATTGACTTCCATTGTGAAGCAGGCTGCCGCGCGCGCCGCCACCATGGACCCGCAGGCTCCAGTAACGTCGTTCACAAATTTCTGGCTGTCGGCCGAAGGTCGCATCGGATTGATCCTGCTGACCATGGCCTTCTTGTCTCTGCTGATTGTGTTATTCGCCATTGCCGGCGGCGTGTTAGGAGCGCAGATTTACCGCTCGTCACGCGGCAACAAAGCGCTGTCCTGATCGAGCCCAGTAACAGAGCTCGTCGCTCTGAGCGGCCCAGCTCTACGCATCCACACCGTGGCACTTCTTGAATTTCTTTCCCGACCCACAAGGACAGGGATCGTTGCGCCCAACTTTTTCTCCGGTGCGTCGCTGCGCGGTTTCCGTCGCCTCACCAGCGCCCGCCATACGTGCCTGTTGCAGCTCCCGCTTCTTGCGCCGCTGAAATTCCTCTTCCAGCGAATCGATCGTGGTTGAAGGCGCACGCGTCGGCACCGGAATCGACGAGGCAATTCCGTTTGACGATCCACCGTTCAGTCCGGCTCCATGATGTCCGTCCACACCGCCGGGCAGCGCCGCCTGTCCCGGCTCGGCTGCATTCGAAGAACCTCCGCTGAATACAATCGACTGCGGATGAACTCGCGCCGGGATGGAGATTTCCTTTCCATCCGGTCCCATGATCTGCATACGGAACAAGAAGCGCACGGTGTCTTCCTGGAACCGGTTCATCATGGCTTCAAACGCTTCGAAAGATTCGCGCTTGTAAGAAATCAGCGGGTCCTGCTGGCCGTAGCCGCGCAGTCCGATGCCTTCCTTCAACTGATCCATCGCCAGCAGGTGGTCTTTCCACAGGCCATCCAGCACGCTCAGCATGATCATGCGTTCGTGGTAGCGCATGGGTGGCGCGCCGATGATCTGCTCCTTCGCGTCGTACCGTTCCTTCAGGTGCGTGAACAGCGCTTCGCCCAGTTCATGGCGATTCAGCTCACGAACCGGAATGCCCTCGGCGGTGATGTCCATGCCGAACTGCATCAGCACCGCATCGCCCAGCGCTTTCAGGTCCCACTGATCGGGATGCAGCTTGTCCGGAGCATGCGTGTCGAGGATGGCGCTCAGGATATTTGAAACATAATCATCGGTGATCAGTTCTTTCTGATCGATGCCTTCCAGCAGCTGCCGGCGCGTGCCATACACCGCCTCGCGCTGCTTGTTCATCACATCGTCGTATTCCAGAACATGTTTGCGCGATTCGAAATTCTGCCCTTCAACCGCCTTCTGCGCCGCTTCGATTCGCCGCGTGATCAGCTTCGACTCAATTGGAACGCCTTCTTCCATGCCAAGACGTTGCAGCAGGTTTGAAACCCACTCCTTGGCGAAAATGCGCATCAGATCGTCTTCGAGCGACAGGAAAAACCGCGAGGCCCCCGGATCGCCCTGCCGACCGGCACGGCCACGCAATTGGTTATCGACGCGGCGGGACTCGTGCCGCTCCGTGCCCAGAATGATCAGGCCACCCGCCGCCAATACTTCCTCGCGTTCATTCGCAGCCTGCGCCGCATATCCGGCATAAACCTCTTTCCAGTCGGACTCGGGCGTTTCGAATTCCTGGCTCTGATAATAAAAACGCATCATTCCCGGCGCCGCTGTGGGAGAAATCTCGCCCTCCGCCGCACTCACCGCGCGCGCGCGATTCTTCTTCACCAGTTCCTGCTTCGCCAGAAACTCCGCATTACCGCCCAGCACAATATCCGTGCCGCGACCTGCCATGTTGGTGGCAATCGTCACCATGCCCAGGTGGCCCGCCTGCGCAACAATCTCCGCCTCGCGCTCGTGGAACTTGGCATTCAGCACCACGTGGCGAATGTTTTTCCGCTGCAGAATCTGCGACAACAATTCCGATTTTTCAATCGAAGTGGTGCCCACCAGCACCGGCTGCTTGTTTTCATTCAGTCGCGCGATCTCATCGGCAACAGCAAAATACTTTTCCTTCGCCGTGCGAAACACCACGTCGGTGTTATCGATACGCCGCATCGGCATATTCGTCGGAATCACCACCACGTCGAGCTTGTAAATATTTTCGAACTCGGCGGCTTCCGTATCAGCCGTGCCGGTCATGCCGGAGAGCTTCTTGTACAGGCGGAAATAATTCTGGAACGTGATCGTCGCCAGCGTCTGATCTTCACGCCGGATATTCACGCCTTCCTTAGCTTCAATCGACTGATGCAGCCCATCCGACCAACGCCGCCCCGGCATCAGACGCCCGGTAAACTCGTCGACGATAATAATCTCGCCGTCTTTCACGACGTAATTCACATCCCGCTTGTACAGCGCGTGCGCCTTAATCGCGGTTTCCACGTAGTGCTTCAGATCCCAGTTTTCCGGATCGGCGATGCTCTCAATCCCCAGCAGCTTTTCAATCTTCTCCCAGCCTTCGTCTGTGACTCCTATCGTGCGATGTTTTTCATCCACCACATAGTCGCCGGTCAGGATCTTCTGCTCGATCGAGTCGGTCTCCTCGCCCAGCTCCAGTTGCGGAACAATCCGGGTCACGCGCGCATATTTGTCGGTCGTCTGATCTGTGGGACCGCTGATGATCAGCGGAGTTCGCGCTTCGTCGATCAAAATAGAGTCCACTTCGTCGACAATCGCGAAGTAGGGTGGCCGCTGCACACACTCCGACAACTCAAACTTCATATTGTCGCGCAGATAATCGAAGCCGAACTCGTTGTTGGTTCCGTAGGTGATATCCGAGGCATACGCGGCACGACGCTGTTCGTCGCTCAGATCGTGCACAATCACGCCGACCGACAGACCCAGGAAATTATGGATCTTGCCCATCCACTCCGCATCGCGTTTCGCCAGGTAATCGTTCACCGTGACCACATGCACGCCATGACCAGCCAGCGCATTCAAATAGCACGGCAGCGTCGCGACCAGCGTTTTACCTTCGCCGGTTTTCATTTCTGCAATGTTGCCTTGATGCAGCACCATGCCGCCAATCAACTGCACATCAAAATGGCGCATGTTGATGACGCGACGACCAGCCTCCCGCACCAGCGCGAACGCCTCCGGCAGAATCTGCTCCAGTACATCCTGTTCAGCCTCGTACCGCTCCTCTGGATCCTTGATGTCGGCAATATGGGCCGCAATGCGGGCGCGAAATTCGTCCGTCTTAGCGCGCATTTGCTCGTCCGATAGCTGCTGCATCGCCGGCTCAAGCGCGTTGATCGCCTTGACCGTCGGCAGCATACGCTTCACGGTGCGGTCGTTGCTGGTTCCGAAAACTTTGGTTAATGCATCGCCAAGCTGTATCACGAGAAAATCCAACCTTTGTCTTGCAGCGTCTTTCGCTATTGCGTATTCGCCGCCGCACCATACCTTAAAACCGGCGTATACAGTAAATTGTAAGCGGTTGTCGCGGCGGAAGCTTCGCGCCTGTTGTCAGCGACTCACAAGGATGGCCACATCTCTATTGTAACGGTCCGATAGCCGCATCGCCAGTCGCAAAAACCCACCGTCCGGCAGCAGCACTTCGCGTTCAATCTTAACCTTTTGCTGCTGCCTTAGCTCTTGGCTCCCAGCTTCAGCCCCTTGCTCTCGGGTGCGTTCTGTCATACACCGCCGCTACCTGGCCGGAGGTCAGATGCGTATACCTCTGCGTCGTCGAAAGCCGAGCATGGCCAAG
>DATJUD010000004.1:0-14839 GCA_035502695.1 Acidobacteriaceae bacterium | reverse complement strand
GCCTAGCTCAGGATGCTTTTCGATGGCTGCGTTCAGATTGTTGACGTAGGCCTGGTGATGCTTGTCGTGGTGCAAATGCATGGTGGTTTCGTCGATGTAAGGCTCAAGAGCGGCGTAGTCGTATGGAAGTGGTGGAACTTCGTGTGCCAATGGAATCCTCCTATGTTTGTCGCAGGTTTTCCCTGCTTTTTGGTGCGATGTTCGTAGGACAGTGTCGGTGAAGGTTTGGTTCCCGCAGCACTCCACGGATGTGTCCGGCGAGCGGAAACGAGGGCCGAACGAACAACCTTGCGGGTTCAGTCGATACAATGCAAACGCACGGTCATTTTACGCTCGACGATCGTACCCCGTAATCAATTCATTCAATTGGATGCAGGCAAGCTGGACTAGGTCGCGGTTCAGGAAGCGTTTCTTTCCGACGAAGGGAATATGTAACCACCTGGGGCCACAATGAGTCTATTTGGCTTGGAGGCGTAATGGTTTTTGATGCACCTGAGTATTCCTGGATTACAGCCGGAGGGCCTGCGTTCGGCGCTCCTGGTATGCCGCCACGTTGGACTTCGAGCGAAAAGCAGGCGGTAGGAACGGCCTATTCCGCGTCCAGCCGGGTCTGGTACACGATTTCGCACGGTATCTTGAACGAGATCTACTATCCAACGATCGATCGCCCGCAGGTTCGCGATCTGGGCTTTTTGATCAGCGATGGCGAAACGTTTTTTCACGACGAGAAGCGCGATTTGATCCGCAGCTTCGAGTACATCGATCATGAAGCGCTAGGCGTTCGCATGATCGGTCGCGATCCGCAGGGCCGGTATGCTCTCATCAAAGAAGTCATCTCCGATCCGCATCAGCCGACGGTGCTGATCCATGTGAGGATGGAAGGCGATCGCGATTTTCTGAACCGCCTGAAGGTCTACGCCCTATTGGCGCCGCACCTGGAAGTAGGCGGCGCGGGCAATTCCGCCCGTGCGATTGATGTCGGTGGCAAGCGCGTGTTGTTGGCGTGGAAAGATCACACCTCTCTGGCGATGGCCACGGATTGCGGATTCAGTCGAACTTCCTGCGGCTACGTGGGTTCAAGCGACGGCTGGACGGACCTGAACCAGAACTTCCAAATGAACTGGGAGTTTGATCAGGCGCTGGACGGAAACATTGCCGTGATCGGGGAGATTGATGTTGCACGTTTCCCGGAGTTCACCGTTGGGGTTGGGTTTGGCGAAGGCCGGCATGCAGCCCTTGCCTGCACCATACAATCGTTGGCGACTGGCTTTGCGGCACATCGCGAACGATTCCATGCGCAGTGGCATCGCGTTCGTTGTCCGCTGCAATTGGTCTCTTCGGCCGGCGATCATGGACATCTGCTGCACATCAGCCAGAGCATTCTGCTGGCCCATGAAGACAAGACGTTTCAGGGAGCATTTATAGCTTCGGCATCGATTCCATGGGGACAAACGAAAGGCGATGATGACCTGGGCGGCTATCACCTGGTGTGGACGCGGGACATGGTTCAGACGGCGACAGCACTCATGGCGGTGGGCCGAAATGAAACGGCGTTGCGCGCCCTGGTATATCTGATCTGCGCGCAGCGGCCGGATGGCAGTTTCGCGCAAAATTTCTGGGTGAACGGTACTCCGTACTGGTCGGGGATGCAATTGGACGAGGTTGCTTTCCCTATCATCCTGGCGTGGCGCTTGTGGAAGCAGGATGCGTTGGATATCGTCGACATCTTTCCATTTGTGGAACGCGCCGCCGGTTGCCTGATGAAGTTTGCACCTGTAACGCAGCAGGAACGCTGGGAGGAAAATTCCGGGTACTCGCCCTCGACGCTTGCCGTGGTGATTACGGGGCTGATTTGCGCCAGTGAATTGGTCTGTGCGCACGGCGCGCCTGAGATGGCGGATTTTTATGCCGTCTTCGCAGACTGGATTGAATCGAACCTGGAGAAATGGACTGTCACCGATGATGGCGTACTGTTGCCGGACGTGCGTCGCCATTACATGCGCATTCGACCGCCAGCTCCCGGCGATCGTTATTACAATCCTTCGTTGGGCGAAGGAAGATTACAACTGTCCAATCGCGGACCTGGAGAGAAATCCAACTTCGATGCGCGGGAAGTGATTGATGCGGGTTTTCTGGAGCTGGTTCGCTACGGAATCCGTTCCCCGCACGATCCTTTGATTGTGGATTCGCTGAAGGTGGTGGATGCGGTATTGCAGGTAAATACGCCGTTCGGACCATGCTGGCGTCGCTACAACCACGATGGTTATGGGCAAAAGCACGATGGTGGACCCTACGAAGGCTGGGGGCAGGGTCGCGCGTGGCCGCTGCTGACCGGCGAACGCGCGCATTATGAGTTGGCGGCCGGAAGGGATATTCAGAGTCTGGTTCGGGCCATCGAGCAGTTCAGCTCTGAGGGTGGGATGCTTCCGGAGCAAATTTGGGACGCGCCTGACCTGCCGGAGAAGGGGATGTATTTGGGTCGACCCTCCGGCGCCGCCATGCCGCTGGCGTGGGCGCATGCGGAGTACATCAAGCTGCTGCGTTCCCGGGAGGATGGGGAAGTCTTTGACCGGGTTGGGCCCGTTTGGAGTCGCTATGGCGGGGTGCGGCGCGACCTGCCCATCGAAATATGCAAACGCAGCCATCTGATGACCAAGATCGGCGCCGGAAAAACGATGCGAATTGTCGAGTGCAGCCCTTTTCAGGTGGTCTGGACACAGGATGACTGGAAAACGCAGCAGGCCGCCGACTCAAAGCATATGGGTGAGTGCGTCTGTTACGCGGATATTCCGATCGGTCAGCAGAGGCCGGCAGATCTGGTGTTCACTCTGTACTGGCCGTTGGAGGATCGCTGGGAGGGGCGCAATTATGAAGTCCCAATCTTCTGATGTTAAAAAGCTGCTAAATCCGTCTGCGGCCATTTCTGACGGCGCGCATCTATACAATTATTGACGAGAGACTAAACCGCCCACTGGGCTGATGTTTGGAGAGCAAGAATGACGGAACTGGATCAGTTGTCGATTAATGCATTGCGTTTTCTGGCTGTCGATGCCGTAGAGAAGGCGAATAGCGGGCATCCTGGCGCACCGCTGGGTGATTCTCCGATGACGTATCTGCTGTTCCACAAGTTCATGCGTCATAATCCGGCGAACTCGAAATGGTCGAATCGCGATCGCTTCGTGCTGTCGAACGGACATGCGTCGGCGATGCTCTATTCTGCGTTGCACCTGGCAGGCTACAAGATCACGCTGGAAGACCTGAAGCAATTTCGCGAGTACGAATCTATTACTCCGGGCCATCCTGAGCGTGGATTGACGGATGGAGTGGAAGTGACGACCGGTCCGCTGGGCCAGGGCCTTGCCATGTCGATTGGAATGGCTGCGGCGGAACGGCATTTGGCGGCGCGTTACAACAAGCCTGGGCTGGAGATTGTCAATCACTATACCTACGTGATGTGCGGCGACGGTGACCTGATGGAAGGCGTTTCGCACGAGGCGGCATCGTTCGCAGGCACGCTGGGATTGGGCAAGCTGATCTTGCTGTATGACGACAATCTAGTTTCGCTGGACGGCCCCACGGACTTGTCGTTCACAGAAAATGTCGAAGAGAGATTTAATGCCTATCACTGGCATGTGCAGCGAGTGGCCGACGGAAATGATCTGGAAGCGATTTCCAAGGCGATTGAGGCGGCGAAAGCTGTGACGGATAAGCCCTCGATCATCGCGGTGCGCACGATTATTGGCTATGCCAGCCCCAAGGCGGGTACGTCGAAGGCGCACGGAGAACCGCTGGGCGCAGAAGACACGAAACTTACCAAGGAACAACTCAGCTGGCCGGCGGACAAGAGCTTTTATGTTCCAGAGGAAGCCGCGAAAAACTGGGCGAAGGCGAAAGACCGGGGCGCAAAGTTTGAGGCCGAATGGAATGAATTGTTCGCGAAGTACAAGCAGCAATTTCCTGAGCTGGCTGCGGAATACGAGCGGGTGTTTGCCGGAAAACTGCCGGCCGGATGGGAAGCTGGCATTCCGAAGTTTGCTGCGGACTCGAAACCGGTTGCAACCCGCGTTGCCGGCAACACCGTAATGAACGGCATCGCACTGAAGGTGCCGGAATTGATTGGAGGAGCGGCTGATCTTTCGACTTCGACCAAGACCACGATCAAAGACAGCCCCAGTTTCCACGTGGATCCGAACGGTCGCAACATTTTCTTCGGCGTGCGCGAGTTTGGCATGTGCGCCTTCGTGAACGGAATGGCGGCGCACGGCGGCCTGATTCCGTATGGATCAACCTTCTTCGTCTTCAGCGATTACGCACGCCCGGCGCTGCGATTAGCTGCGTTGATGCAGGTGCCGTCGACGTTCGTGTTCACGCATGATTCGATTGGACTAGGACAGGATGGCCCGACGCACCAGCCGATCGAACAGATTGCGTCGCTCCGAGCGATTCCGGAATTCACGGATTTCCGACCGGCGGATGCGAATGAAACCGCGGCGGCGTGGCAGGTGATTCTGGAGCGTCGCAAGCCTTCATTTCTTGCGCTCTCGCGGCAGGACCTGCCTATCATTGATCCGACAAAATACGACATTCTGAACGGTGTGCGACGTGGGGCCTACGTGCTGCGCGATGGGGACGGCTCGGCCGACGTAGTGCTGATCGCGACCGGCAGCGAAGTGAGCTTGATCCTGAAGGCCGCGACCGAGCTGGAGTCGCAAGGGCTGCATGTGCGTGTTGTCTCCATGCCGAGCTGGCGCTTGTTTCATGCGCAGCCGGAGGAATATCAGAAGCAAATCCTGCTCAGTGGAGTTCCCAGGTTGGTGGTTGAAGCGGCGAGCCCGATCTGCTGGTGGAAGATTGCCGGTGATAGCGGAGATGTTCTGGGGCTGGATCGATTTGGTTCCTCGGCGCCGGGAGAGATCGCCATGGAGAAACTTGGATTCAGCGTGGATAACGTGGTTCGCAAAGCAACCGCGATTGTAGCGCGGGCAGGTAAGACGACCGCCGTGGCAGGAAAGTGAGAGAGGAATGAAAATCGCGATCGGATGTGACCACGCTGGATTTGAGCTGAAACTAGAAGTTCGCAAATTTATCGCCGACCTGGGACATGAGGTGCTTGACGTAGGTGCGTTCAAAGAAGATCCAACCGACGACTACCCTGATTTCGCCGAGTCTGTAGGGACCGCGCTGCATGAGAAAAAAGCGGAGCGGGGTGTGCTGATCTGCGGTTCTGGCGTCGGCGTTTCTGTCGCGGTGAACAAGATGCCGGGGATGCGCGCCGCGATGTGCCACGACACCTATTCCGCGCACCAGGGAGTGGAACACGACAACATGAACGTGATCGTTCTGGGAGCGCGGATCATCGGGTCCGCATTGGCGAATGAGGTGGTGGGCGCGTTTCTGAAAGCGCAATTTCAATCCAACGAGCCGCGTTTTGTGCGACGCCTGAACAAAGTGAACGCCATCGAAGCACGCTTTATGACGAACAAGTGGGACAGCTAGCGGGAAAGATACCCAAAGGGAGTGCGGGGAAGCTTGGATGGCGAAGATTCGCGCAACGTTCTGGGATTGCGGCGGCGTTCTGCTGACCAATGGATGGGATGAGCACGCTCGCGAGCGGGTGGCGAAACATTTTGGCCTGAACTTCGAGGAGTTTGAGCAGCGCCATATCCCCGCCAACGACCTGTGGGAGCGGGGCAAGATTGATATTCATGAATATCTTCGAGAGACCGTTTTTTACGTTCCACGGCCATTTTCTGAAGATGAATTTTTCGCGAAAATGCGCGATGTGAGCCAGGTTTTGTATCCCAAAATGATTGAATTTCTTCGTGAGCTGCGTGCGCAGGGGCCCCGAGATAACAGCACGTACATGTTGAGCAATGAGTCGCGGGAGTTGATGGAATATCGCATCCCGACGTTTGGATTATCTGGATTATTTGACGCCTACCTGGTTTCGGCCTACATCGCATTGCGCAAGCCGGAGCCTGCATTTTTTCAATGCGCCCTCGATATTTCTCAACGTCAGCCCGAAGAATGCGTATTCATCGATGATCGCGAAGAGAACCTGGAAGGTGCGCGGCAAGTTGGGATTCAGGGCATCCGCATGAGATCTCCGGAGCAAGTGATCGCGGAGCTTCGCCGGCTGGGAATCGTCGCCGATCAAGCCGCATGACAGAAACGAATTTTCGACAACGGGAGAATACATGGAAATTGGCCTGATCGGTCTGGGAAAAATGGGCTTCAACATGGCAGAGCGGCTGCGCCTGGGCGGGCACAAAGTTGTCGGCTTCGATTTCAATGCCGAAGCTGTCAAGAATCTCACCGCATCCGGTTCGGTGGGGGTGTCATCGCTGGATGACCTGGTGAAGAACCTGAAAGCGCCGCGTGCTGTCTGGATCATGGTGCCCTCTGGAGATCCAGTCGATCAGACGATCGTCAAGCTGGAAACCTCGATGCAAAAGGGCGATATTTTCATTGACGGCGGTAATTCGAATTACAAGGATTCTCAACGGCGCTACGCGCAACTGACCGCCAAGGGCTTCAACTTTGTCGACGTAGGAACTTCTGGAGGGGTCTGGGGATTGAAAGAGGGGTACAGCATGATGGTCGGCGGCGATAAGGGGCCAGTCGAAAATCTGCGGCCGATCTTCGAAACGCTGGCGCCGGCAGCCGATAAAGGCTGGGGCCACGTGGGTCCCTCGGGTGCGGGGCATTTTGTGAAGATGGTGCATAACGGCATTGAATACGGGCTAATGGAGGCCTATGCCGAGGGCTTCTCGATTATGAAGCACAAAGAGTCGCTCAACCTGGATCTGACGCAGATCGCCAAGATATGGCGGTACGGCAGCGTGGTTCGTTCCTGGCTATTGGATTTGACTGCCGATGCGCTCGAGAAGAATCCTCAATTGGAAGGCCTGGAAGCGTATGTTGCCGACTCCGGTGAAGGCCGGTGGACGGTCGTTGAGGCGATTGACCTGAACGTGTCTGCGCCAGTGATTACGGAGTCGTTGATTCGCAGAATTCGCTCACGCGAAGAAAACAATTTCTCCGATCGCATGCTGTCGATCATGCGGAATGAGTTCGGCGGTCACGCGGTCAAGAAATCGACCTAGCCGGTCGGCACAAGTTGCTTTTCCGCAACATGCAATGCATCGGCAACAGCAAGACAATTATTTCCTCTGATAAGGAGAGTAGCCATGGTCACTACGGAAATATCAGTTTCTCCTGAAGAATTACAGGCGTCACGCGTTCCGGAGCGGGTGGCGGATCCATGTATCGTGGTGATCTTCGGCGCCTCCGGCGATCTGACGAAACGAAAATTGCTGCCTGCGCTGTATCACCTGGAACAGGCAGGATTGTTGCCCGCGAACTTTGCCGTCGTCGGTGTCGCCCGGCGTCCGCTGAAGGATGAATTCGTCAACGACATGCGGGACGGAATCATCAAAGGCGGCGGTGTTGAAGCGGATGACCCGAAACTGCGCGAATTTCTGCAAAGAGTGAACTATCATGCGATGAACTTTGACGATCCGGATGGATATGTGCGTCTGAAGGCGCTGCTGGACTCGCTCGATAACAAGTACGGGACCGACGGCAATCGGTTATTTTATCTAGCCACGGCGCCCGACTATTTCGCAGAGATTGTGCATCAACTGGGCGCGCACGGCATGGCCAAATCACAGAAAGGTACTATCCGCTGCATCATAGAAAAGCCTTTCGGTCACGACCTGAAGTCCGCCAGGGAATTGAACGATGACATCAACCAGGTGTTGTCGGAAGATCAGATTTTTCGCATCGACCATTATCTTGGCAAGGAGACGGTTCAGAACATTTTGGTATTTCGCTTTGCCAATGGGATTTTCGAGCCAATCTGGAACCGGCGTTATATCGATCACGTGCGGATCACCGCAGCGGAGAGTATCGGAATTGAAGGCCGCGGTCCATTTTATGAGAAGGCAGGAGCGTTGCGCGACGTGGTGCAAAACCATGTGATGGAGTTGCTCTCGTTCGTTGCCATGGAGCCGCCCGTCACCTTTTTCTCAGCCCCTATACGTATGGAAAAGGTGAAGGTGTGGAAGGCGATCCAACCCATCAAGATGGAGGATACGGTCCGCGGGCAGTATGGTCCTGGAACAATTGACGGCAAGCCCGTCGTTGGATATCGACAGGAGGACCGCGTCGATCCAAAATCCAACACCGAGACGTTCGCCGCCATGAAATTTCAGATTGAGAACTGGCGTTGGGCGGGCGTTCCGTTCTACGTGCGCGCCGGTAAGCGTCTCGCGAAAAGATTTACCGACATCACGATCCAGTTCAAACAACCGCCGACGATGCTGTTCAAAGACAATGTGGGAACCAGCAAGTGTGGAGAAATCCAGCCCAACATTATCTCGATGCGAATTCAGCCGGATGAAGGAATCTCACTGCGCTTTGCCGCGAAAGTTCCCGGGCCAACCATGCAGAGCTGCCCGGTAATGATGGATTTCGACTATGCGGCTGCGTTCGGGGTTTCCTCTGCCAATGGATATGAACGCCTGCTTCTCGATGCCATGATGGGGGACGCCACGCTGTTTGCTCATCGCGACGGAGTGGAGGCGACGTGGGCATTGATGACCCCAATTCTGGAGGAGTGGGCAGCCAATCCGCCCAAGGATTTCCCCAATTATGCGGCGGGAAGCTGGGGACCGGCGGCTGCCGGTGAGCTACTTGCACGCGATGGCCGCAAATGGCACCACCAGTAAGTGAGCAGAATGGCGGAATGGGGATGACGATGCCGAAGAAGATTCAGGTTCACTATCAAGTGGAAGTCGACAAAGAAGCGATGAGCCTGACGGCTGCGGACTGGGTTGCGTCGTCCTCGGAGTTGGCCGTGCGTGCGCGGGGAGTTGCTAGGATCGCGATTTCTGGAGGGACAGGCCCGAAACGTATGTTCGAATTGCTGGCTGACCCAGCTCATCCATTTCGTTCTCGCATCGACTGGAAGCGGCTGCTGATTTTCTTTGTGGATGAACGATGCGTGCCGCCGAACAGTCCGGACTCCAACTATCGACTAGCGAAGGAAACCTTTTTGTCGAAGGTGCCGCTGCCAGAAGAGAATGTGATTCGGATTGAAGGCGAACTGGAGCCTGAGGAAGGCGCGGCGCGCTATGAGTCGGCTATACGCAATCGATTTCGGCTGGAGGGGGCGCAACTGCCGCGATTCGACCTGATCGTGCTGGGCATGGGCACCAACGGCCACACGGCCTCTTTGTTCCCGAACTCCGAGGCGCTGCATGAGATGATGCGATTGGCGGTTGCCAACCACGTGGAGGACAAAAATCCATGGCGCATCACTCTTACGTGGCCTGTAATCAACCATGCTGATAAAATCTTCTTTCTAATCCAGGATGGGTCAAAAGCCGAAGTGTTACGAGAAGTGTTGATGGGGCCGTATCAGCCCGAGACATTGCCGTCGCAGCTGATTCAGCCGGAGAGCGGTGAATTGAGCTTTTTGCTGGATCGAGCCGCGGCCGCGAAGTTGCCGCAGCCGGACGCGAATGGTCGAGGATTGCTGGAAGTGAGCCGATGATTCTTGCTGGTGACGTGGGTGGTACCAAGGCGCATCTGGCGCTGTATCGCTTTGAACAAGGCACATTGCAACACGTCCGCGACGAAAAATTCGCGGCGCAACAGTATCCAAATTTGCAAGCCATCGTTCGCGAATTCTTAGGACCGAAAGAGCAACAGGATTCCGAGGGGATTGAAGCAGCCTGCTTCGGCGCCCCGGGACCGGTTCGCAAGAACATAATTCAGTTGACCAATTTGCCCTGGACACTGGATACCCACGAGCTGTCGCGCGATCTTCACATCGAGCATATTTTCCTGATCAACGACTTGGAAGCCAACGGCTATGGGATCGCCGAACTTCGTCTCGATCAGATCTTTACGCTGAGCGAGGGCGACAACAGTCAGGTTGGCAACCGTGGATTGATTGCCGCGGGTACCGGACTGGGCGAGGGCGTATTGATTTGGGATGGAAAAACCCATGTTCCGATGGCGTCGGAAGGCGGTCATGGCGATTTTGGGCCGCACAACGACCTTGAGATCGATCTCTTGCGGTATCTGCGGTCCGATCCAAAAATGAACGGCCACGTCAGCTGGGAGCGAGTCTGCTCCGGACCTGGGCTGAAGAATATTTATACATTTTTGCGTGACTGCAAAAAGATGAATGAATCTGCAGCGCTGCGCCAGCGGATGCAGGAAGAAGACCCGAATGCGGTGATTGGCGAACTGGGTGAGTCTGGCAGCGATGAATTGTGTGCCAAGGCCCTGGACGTTTTTGTTTCCATCTATGGGTCGGAAGCGGGGAATCTGGCGTTGAAAATACTCGCGCACGGCGGAATGTATATTGGTGGCGGGATCGCTCCGAAGATTCTGAAAAAGATGCAGGATGGCACGTTCATGCACGGATTCTGCGATAAGGGCCGCATGCACGATCTGGTTTCCACCATGCCGGTGCGCATCATTCTGGAAAGTCGCGCGGCATTGATGGGCGCTGCCTCCTATGCTGAGATGAGGGCAGCTGAAATTTCTGGGCGCTCGATTCGAGCTGCATCGATCCACGTGGCCGTCTAAGGTACATGCGCCGCGCCGCATATTTTGAATCACATTAAGGCAGAAATAAAATAG
The DNA here is from genome assembly GCA_035502695.1 of Acidobacteriaceae bacterium. GTDB lineage: Bacteria > Acidobacteriota > Terriglobia > Terriglobales > Acidobacteriaceae > JAKAAZ01. The sequence continues at coordinate 4,180 of DATJUD010000004.1, read as the reverse complement.
GGGGCACTACGAATGACACGCTTCTTAGGTTGGGCTGGGGCTCTGACTCTGATGCTTCTCGCTGGATCGCCGGCGGCGTTTGCGCACGCCATGCTGGTGCACTCGTCTCCGGCCGATCAAGCCGTTGTGCGCAGTCGTCAGGTCAACATTGCGCTGGACTACGACTCCAGGATTGAAGCCAGGCGCTGCACGGTGAAATTAACAGATGCAGCTGGCAAGCCGGTGGCATTGCAAATGGAGCAGAGTGCCAAGCCTTCGGAGTTGAACGCGGTTGCTCATGGCTTGGCAAACGGGAAATATCAGATTCACTGGCAGGTGCTGGCGAGCGATGGTCACATCACTCGTGGTGATGTTAGCTTTACCGTTGCCGCCCAGTAGAAACGGTGAAGCGCATGCCTCCACGGCCCGAGGAAGATTCCATTGCTTTGGTTTCTGCGTGATTATCCACTGGCTGCTGTGCTGCTGCGAGCGGCAACTCTGGCTTTCAACTCTCTGCTGATTGGCGGCATCGTGTTTTGCACAATGGTGCTGCCGCGATCCACTACCTCCTCACCGATCTACGCGAAATTTTCGCCGCGCGCACTGCGCTTGCTCCGCATCGGTGCAATTGGACTCGCCGCAGCGCAGGCCATTTTTGTCGTGCTGGACACGGCCATGTTGATGAGCACCAGTGGCCTGGGACTGTCCGACCTGTATACAGCGAACTATTTTCTGGCGGGCTTGCTGCTTTTCTTCACAGCCGTGATTTTTTTGTTGACGACCCGCCTGGGATTGCCGCGGAAGCCGGCATGGCCCTTGTTTGTTGCGCCGCTGATGTTTGCGACGGTTTGGACCAGCCACGGGGCGTCGCGACTGGAACATCAAATTCCGTTGATGCTGCTGACAGGCCTGCATCAACTCGCGGCCGCACTGTGGATCGGCGGCATGCCGTATCTGTGGTTGCTGATCTCATCACGAGCCGCCGACAGTAAGCTCGAGGACAAAGATGCGGTGCAGGCAGTGCGGCGATATTCCGCGATGTCGGTTGCCAGTGTCATCGTATTGGTGGCGGCTGGTGTGACCATGGCATGGGTCTATACGCAATCCTGGAGCGCTGTTTATGGGACCGCTTATGGCGTGGTCCTGGTGGCGAAGTCGATCATGTTGGCCGTGGTGCTGGTGCTCGGTGCAGGAAATTTCCTGTTGATACGAGAGCAACGGTTCAATTCGTCACCGTGGTTGTTACGTATTGGTCAATTCTCTGAAGCGGAGATTGGAATTGGATTCACCATCATTCTAGCCGCGGCTTCGCTCACCGCGCAGCCGCCCGCAGTCGACCTGATGCAGAATCGGCTAACGCTGCCGGAGATTTCGGCGCGGATGACGCCACAATGGCCGAGTTTTTCAACGCCATCGGTTCGAGCTTTACCGCCTGTACAGTCGATGAAGGCAGCTATCCAGACCTACGCACTAGCTCCCGATGACGCCAAAGCCGCCAATAACAAGATGGAGCGGGAGTGGTCGGACTATAACCACCATTGGGCTGGGATCGTTGTCCTGATGGCCGGGTTGCTGGCGATTCTGGGTCGTTGGGATCGCGCCCGCTGGGCTCGGCATTGGCCGCTGGCGTTTCTGGGGCTGGCGTTGTTTCTGTTTCTGCGTGCTGATCCGGAGGCATGGCCGTTGGGCCCGCGCGGTTTTTGGGCCAGCTTTTACAATCCGGAGGATCTGCAGCATCGCCTCTTTATCTTGCTGATTATCAGTTTTGTTGCGTTTGAATGGAGCGTGCAAACAAAACGCTTGCGATCATCGAAAGCGGCGCTGGTTTTTCCTGCGGTCTGCGCTTTGGGAGGTGCTCTCTTACTGACTCACAATCACACTCTGGGAAACGTGAAAGAGGAACTGCTGACGGAAATAAGCCACACAGCCATCGCGTTATTCGCGGTGTTTGCCGGCTGGACTCGCTGGCTGGAACTGCGCGGATCGGGGCGAGGAAAATTGATTGGCGCATGGGTGTGGCCGGTGTGCCTGATATGCATCGGGCTGGTTTTGTTGAACTATCGCGAGGCCTGAGGTCCAGATGGCAGGGCGAAAGCGTCGCCTATCGAGGTGACGGAACCATGGTTCGGCGCGTATCGTAACTGTGCTGGGCCCTGTACATTGGCCCCTGTAGTTTTGCGTCTATCCTCAGGAGGAATTCACTTGCACCATCGTTCTCGTCTTTCACTCGCAGGCATCTTCGCAACGTGCGCAGCGCTCATCTCATTTACTTCTTCTCCGGCATTGCAGGCTCAGCGCCTACCCACAGATGTGATTCCGCAACATTACTCGTTGACATTGGAACCGGATTTGAGGGCGGCCACATTCACGGGCAAGGAAGAAATCGATGTCACACTGAAGAACCCGTCGAACAGCATTACCTTGAATGCGGCGCAGATCACGTTTCAGACAGTGACGATCACTATCGATGGGAATACGCAGACGGCGAAGGTTACCGAGAATAAGCCTGACCAGCAGGTGACCTTCCATGTGGACAAGGAAATTCCGGCAGGTGCGGCCACCATCAAAATCGAGTACACCGGAATTCTGAACGGTCAGCTGCGCGGGTTTTACTTGTCCAAGGCCGCCCATCGCAACTATGCTGTCACGCAATTTGAACCGACCGATGCGCGGCGTGCATTCCCCTCGTTCGATGAGCCGGCGATGAAGGCGACGTTTTCGACGACGCTGATCGTCGATAAGGGCGACACTGCGATTTCGAACACGAACATCGTCTCTGACGAACCAGGCCCGACCGCTGACAAGCACACGATCCATTTCGCTACTACGCCGAAGATGTCCACCTATCTGGTCGCGTTTCTGGTGGGGGATTTTAAATGTCTATCCGGAGAGAGCGATGGCGTTCCCATCCGTGCCTGCGCCACGCCGGATAAAGTGCAGATGGGCGCCTACGCATTGAAGGCGTCAGAGTTCTTCCTGCACTACTACGACAACTATTTCGGCATCAAGTATCCGATGCCGAAGCTCGACATGATTGCAATTCCAGATTTTGAAGCGGGCGCGATGGAGAATTTCGGCGCCATCACTTACCGCGAAACCGTTTTCCTGATTGATCCAAAAACTGCCTCGACCAATGCCAAGAAAACCGTTGCCATTGACGTAGCTCACGAGATGGCGCACCAGTGGTTCGGCGATATGGTCACGATGAAGTGGTGGAACAATCTGTGGTTGAACGAGGGCTTTGCCACCTGGATGGAATCGAAGGCAGTGAATGCATGGAAGCCGCAATGGAATCTTTCGCAGGATGAGGCGCTCGATTTGGATGGCGTGCTGAATTACGATGCCGGCAAAATAACGCGGGCCATTCGCGCCAAGGCGGACACGCCGGGCGAGATTAACGAAATGTTCGATGGCATCACGTATCAAAAGGGGGGTGCTGTGCTGGCGATGACGGAGAACTATGAGACGCCGGAAGTTTTCCGCAAAGGCGTGCATAACTATCTTGAAGCGCACATGTACGGCAATGCGACCGCGGAAGACTTCTGGAATGCACAAACTGAAGTCAGCGGAAAACCGATCAATAAAGTGATGGACAGCTTTATTACAGAGCCGGGCGTTCCGTTACTGACCTTCAGTTCGCCGGAGGGCGGATCGACAGAGGTTTCCCAGCAGCGCTTTTTCCTCGATCCGGAGACGCATGCCGATCATCCGCAGACGTGGACGGTGCCAGTATGTTTCCGGACGGATGGAGATCCTAAGTGCGAGCTTCTGACCTCGGCGCAGCAGACGCTGCCGGTGCCGAACGCTGATTTCTTTTTCGCCAACGCGAATGATCGCGGGTACTATCGCACGCTATACGATGCTGCCGATTACGACAAAATCCTGAGCATGGCGGAAACGAAACTTTCGCCCGCGGTACGGATTGGATTCGCGGGCAACGAGTGGGCACTGATGCGCTCCGGACGCAGCGGCATTGGCAATTACCTGGACCTTGTGGCGGTCTTGCGTAATGATCCAAATGCGGATGTAATCGAAAACCTGGCGGGAGCTATCGAGGCCATCGACGAGAGAATTGCAACGCCGGAGGATCGGGTTAAGTTGGCGGCGTGGGTGCGGCAAGAATTCCGGCCTTCCTATGACGGGGTGAAAGAGATTTCTCCTTCCGATTCGGTGGAGAAGAAGCAACTGCGCGCGACGTTGT
>DATJUD010000003.1:0-22973 GCA_035502695.1 Acidobacteriaceae bacterium | reverse complement strand
TCCTATTGTGGTGCGTGCTGCTAGTTCTCTGCTGGCCGCTGGCGCTGTTTGCGCTGATACTCTATCCCATCGTATGGATACTTTTATTGCCGTTTCGACTGGTCGGGATCGCCGTCCATGGCGTGTTGGAACTCGTCGCAGCTTTGATCATGCTTCCCGCGCGAATTTTGCGGGCTGTGTAACCGACAGCGAACAATTCTCAGCACTGGATGTCGGACTGTGCTGAGTGATTAGATTTCGGCGGGACTTCAGAAGCATCCCGGGTTTGACAGACTAGACGCCTGCCGTAATCCTCGCCGCATGCAGATTCTGAAGTGCGTTCACAGAAATTTCCTGCTGCTGCAAGGCCACAATTCCACCGGCTGCGGCGCGCGCCGCACCCCAGGTCGTAATCGTCGGAATGCGTTGCGTGACCGCTGCGCGGCGAATCGCTTTCTCATCGAAAAACGTGTCCTGGCCGCGTGGTGTGTTGATGATCAGTTGAATTCGATCGCCCTTGATCAAGTCGACAACATTCGGCCGGCCTTCCTTTACTTTGAATACTCGCTCGACGACGAACCCGGCCTTCTCCAGCACATCCGCCGTACCATGCGTCGCGACCAGCTTGAATCCAAGCTCGACGAACTGCAGCGCTAGAGCCGCAATCGCCGGCTTGTCATGGTCGTTGACGCTTAAGAACACAGTTCCCTTCACCGGAAGCTTCTGGCCGGCGCTTAATTGCGCCTTGGCGAACGCTTCGCCGAAGGTGTCGGCGACGCCCATCACTTCGCCGGTCGATTTCATTTCTGGGCCGAGCACGGTATCGACACCAGGAAATTTGTTCCACGCAAACACCGGCGACTTGACGAAGTAGTGAGCGCCGGTATCCAGCACAGCTTCGCGATCAACCGCATCGCCCAGGAACTCACGCAGTTTGCGGCCGGTCATCAGGCGCGCCGCAATTTTTGCCAGTGGAATTCCAGTGGCTTTGGAAACATAAGGGACAGTACGCGACGCGCGTGGATTGACCTCGATGACGAACACGTTTTCGCGTTGCACAGCAAATTGAATGTTTACCAATCCAATCACGTTCAGCGCGCGAGCCAGCTTATACGTATGGGAGCGAATGGTCGCCAGCACCTGCTCCGACAGATCCACGCTCGGCATCACACACGAGGAGTCGCCGGAGTGGATGCCGGCTTCTTCAATGTGCTGCATGATGCCTGCGATCACAACATCCTCGCCGTCCGCCAAGGCATCGACATCCACTTCAATCGCGTCTTCCAAAAAGTGATCGATCAGGACAGGCCGCTGCTGCGAATATTCGACCGCCTCACGCATGTAATGCGTAACTGCATCGTCATCGTAAGCGATCACCATAGCCCGCCCACCCAGTACATAAGAAGGCCGCACCAGCACGGGATATCCAACCCGCTGTGCTCCCGCAACAGCCTCTTCCACGCTGGTTGCAAGCGCACCTGGGGGTTGCGCTATCTTTAAATCGTCGAGCAGTTTTCCAAAGCGCTTGCGATCTTCAGCCAAGTCAATCGATTCCGGAGATGTTCCGATAATCGGCACGCCCGCAGCCTTCAGCGGTAGCGCCAGATTCAGCGGGGTCTGTCCACCAAACTGCACGATCATGCCAATTGGCGCGCCGGACGCTGCTTCATGTTCGTAGACTTCAAGGACATCTTCATATGTCAGCGGCTCGAAATAGAGGCGATCGCTAGTGTCGTAGTCCGTCGAAACCGTCTCAGGATTGCAGTTGACCATGATGGTTTCATAGCCGTCTTCCTTCAACGCGAAAGCCGCGTGGCAACAGCAGTAATCGAATTCGATTCCCTGCCCGATGCGATTCGGCCCACTCCCCAGGATGATCACCTTTTTCTTTTGGGTGGGAGTGGCTTCGTCTTCCTCGTCATAGCAAGAATAGAAATATGGGGTGAAACTCTCGAACTCGGCGGCGCAGGTGTCCACGAGTTTGTACACCGGCTGCAACTTGTGTTTCAGACGCAGATCGCGCACCTTCACCAGTGCGTCAGGTCCCTCCATGCCCCACACGGCCGCGAGCCGCGCGTCGGAAATACCCACGCGTTTGGCTTTGCGCAGTAATCCCGGCGAGATGTTGTCGCAGGTGGTTGTGCCCAACTCTCCCACGCAATCCGTGATCTCTTTAATCTGCTGCAGGAACCATGGATCCATGGAGGTCATCCACGCAACTTCGCGCACCGACTGCCCACACCGAAACGCATAGCGAATATAGGCCAACCGATCCGGATGCGGCGTGACTAAACGCTGCGTCAGGCGGCGCGGCTCGATCACCTCGGCGCTGATTGCCCGGCCTGTCTCGAGCGAACGGAATGCCTTCATCAAGGCTTCCTTGAAAGTTCTCCCGATCGCCATCACTTCGCCGACAGACTTCATTTGTGGGCCGAGGCCCTCGTCCGTGCCCGCGAATTTCTCGAACTGCCACTTGGGGATTTTCACGACAACATAGTCGATCGTCGGCTCAAAGCACGACGGCGTTTTCTGTGTGATGTCGTTGGGAATTTCATCGAGCGTATAGCCGACAGCGAGACGCGCCGCAATTTTCGCGATGGGAAAACCAGTCGCCTTCGAGGCAAGCGCGGAGGACCGCGACACGCGCGGATTCATTTCAATCACGACCAGACGGCCAGTGGTCGGATGCACGCCGAACTGCACATTCGAGCCGCCGGTTTCGACGCCAATTTCGCGGATCACTTTTATCGCCGCATCGCGCATCGCCTGATATTCGCGATCGGTCAGCGTTTGTGCCGGTGCAACGGTGATGGAATCACCGGTATGCACTCCCATGGGATCGATATTTTCAATCGAGCAGATAATGATGACGTTGTCCGCCAGGTCACGCATCACCTCCAGCTCATACTCTTTCCAACCCAGCACCGACTCTTCAATCAGGCATTCATGGACCGGCGAAAGATCAAGACCGCGGGAAAGAATTTCCATCAATTCTTCGCGATTGTAGGCGAGTCCACCACCCGATCCGCCCAGCGTAAACGAGGGACGAATGATCACCGGAAAACCGATTTTGCCGGCAAACTCCAGCCCGTCGCGAAGATTGTTGACCAGCGCGGATCGAGGAACATCCAGGCCGATGCGTCGCATCGCATCCTTGAATAAAAGCCTGTCCTCCGCCTTCTTGATGGCTTCCAGCTTGGCGCCGATCAACTCGACGCCATATTTTTCCAGCACGCCTGAGTCAGATAATTCAACCGCAAGATTCAACGCTGTCTGACCGCCGACCGTCGGTAGCAGCGCGAAAACCCCTTTGCGATTCGCGCTGGTCAGCATTTCCGTTTCGATACGGATGATCTCTTCCAGATATTCCAGCGTCAAAGGCTCAATGTAGGTGCGGTCGGCCAATTCTGGATCAGTCATGATAGTGGCAGGGTTGGAATTCACCAGCACCACTTCATAGCCGTCGGCCCGGAGTGCCTTGCACGCCTGCGTTCCAGAGTAATCGAACTCGGCGGACTGGCCGATGACGATGGGTCCCGAGCCGATTACCAAAATCTTCGTGATGTCATTTCTGCGTGGCATCTAACTCCAACCTGCATTTCTTCGCGCGTTTTCGGTTGTCATCTCAAAGGAGTCGAATCGGGCCCGCCAACGGAATTTCAAACCCTCTTGCATCATTTCTTCCAGTCCTCCATCATCTTGCGAAAATCGTGAAAGAGGTAGTGCGAATCGTGCGGACCCGGGCTCGCCTCCGGATGATACTGCACGCTGAATAACGGTAAATTACGATGGCGCAAACCTTCCAAAGTATTGTCGTTCAGGTCGATATGAGTTAAGTCCACATCGCTCTGCTTTAATGAATCCGGGTCGACCGCATAGTTGTGATTGTGGGCCGTAATCTCCACTTTGCCGGAGCCGGTGTGCTGCACCGGATGATTGCCGCCGTGATGGCCGAACTTCAACTTGTAGGTTTTGCCGCCAAGAGCGAGTCCGATCAACTGGTGCCCCAGGCAAATTCCGAACACAGGCGTCTTGCCCATCAATCTGCGAATATTTTCCTGGGCATACTTCACGGGCTCCGGGTCACCGGGACCGTTCGACAGAAAAACTCCATTGGGATTGAGCGCCAGCACGTCTTCTGCAGAGGTCGTCGCCGGTACTACCGTGACGCGGCAGCCCTGCTGCGCGAGCATGCGTAAAATATTTCGCTTGATCCCGTAGTCGTACGCGACGACGTGCAGATCCTGTTCCGGCATGGCGGCTGCCGGCCCTATCGTCAGCGGATCTGCATTCGCCATCTGCGGATCGGCCGTGTCCCATTCATAGCGAGCCTTGGTCGTCACCACGCTGGCAAGATCCGTCCCGTCCATTTTGCGAATCGCACGGGCTTTGGCAATCAGCTTTTCCGGATCCGCCTCCAGCGAGGAAATCACGCCGCGCATCACGCCGTGGGTCCGCAGATGCCGTACCAAAGCGCGGGTATCGATTTCCGAGATGACGGGAATGTTGAATCGCTCGAGAAATTCGTCGGCCACTAACTGCGAGCGCCAATTCGAGCTGACAGGAGAAAATTCACGCGTTACCAAGCCTTCTATGTATGGCCGGCTGGCTTCATCATCCGCGTTATTCGTTCCGTAATTGCCTATTTGAGGATTGGTGAGGACAACAATCTGCCCTGCATAGGATGGATCGGTGAAGATTTCTTGATAACCGGAAAGCGATGTATTAAAAACAACCTCGCCGTAGCATTCTGCCTTGGCACCGTAGCCGCGGCCCTGAAAGATACGCCCATCTTCGAGCGCAAGTATGGCCTGCATCGCGTCTCCACGCAGTGGATTTTATTAATCTTATCAGAACTTGTGCGGCAATTCCCTGTGGAAGATGGAGACCCCGAATTTAGAGGTTCGCGCGTCCTGCTAGTGGACGACTCCCATGTCATCCGTGGGCCAATAGACGAAGGTTGCCTTTCCATAGATCAGCTTGCGGTTCACGGGGCCAAAGTCGCGGCTGTCGCTTGAAATCAGACGGTGATCACCCATCACGAAATATTCATTTTTTGACAAAACAATCTCAGGATAGGACCGATCGTCTCGAAAACGCATTGGGACATAGGGTTCTTTCAAGGCTTTGCCGTTCACATAAACCTGTCCATCGTCAATGCGCAAAGTATCACCGGGAATCGCGATCACCCGCTTGATATAGCTTTTTGCCGGATCGAGCGGAAAGTGAAACACCACGACGTCATCGCGATGGATCGGTTCAAAGTGGTATTGAAATTTATTGATGAAAAGTCGTTCCTGGTCTTGCAGCCCAGGCATCATGCTGGTCCCTTCCACGCGCACAGGCTGATACAGGAAGGTGATGATCAGGAATGAAATGGCAACCGCAAACAACAGGTCTCGCGCCCAGGTCGACACCGTGATCGGCGCGGGCGTGGGCTTTGGATTCTTAGGGTCTGCGTTTTCAGTGTTTGTTGGATCAACCGAAGGCAAAGGAAATTCAACCTCCCTTTTATTTTATCCGAAATTATTCAAGCAACCGATTCTGATTGATCGGCTTCTTGCTGATCCACGGATCCCGGGATACCTCGCCGAAGCGTGTTCCGCAGGATTCGTTGAAATGCTCTAAGCTACATCCAACGTTCTATGCGAGTTGCATTTTCTACCGGTCGTCCTGCGCACGCCGTGCTGCCAGCCAATTTGCTGGCGCAACGCGGAGAACAGGTGATGATTTTTACGGCCGCGTATCGCGCCCGGTTTCCGCAGCTGGCTCCCAATGTCGACCTGCGCTGGGTTCCGCAGTTGGTTCCTTCCATCCATTTTTTGACCGGCGTGCAGCTTGCACGACCCTGGCAGCGTGCCGACACCGCGCTATATGACCATCTTGTCGCCGTGCGGCTCGCGATCACACGCGATCAGTTCGACATCTTCTGGGCCTGGGCGTCCGGTGCCTTGGCTTCTGGTCGGGCTGCACGCCGTCGCGGAGCCCAGTTTGTGCTGGACCGTGCCTGCCCGCACGTCGACGCTCAGCAGGCGTTGATCCGAACTGAATGCGAACGGTTGGGTGTGCGCTATCAAGCCGAACCGTCGTGGTTCCGCTCGCGTCAACTTGCCGAGTACGAAGAGGCGGACATCATTTTGGTGCCCTCGACATACTCCCGCGCGACATTTCCGGCGACGCTGCAGTCGAAGACGCTGGTTGCCCCGCTGTTTGGACGAATGGCGATGCCACAGGTCACGATTTCTGCGAATGCGATTTCCGTACCATCAAAGGACACGCCCGCTGGAGCAAGTTCGTCGTTCACCTTCGGAACGGTTGGGGGACAGCCACTGCGCAAGGGTTTTTTGTATTTGCTGCAAGCGTGGAAACAACTCGAACTTCCAAACGCTCGACTGTTGCTGCGTACGGACGCGTCGCTGGATCAATCGCCAGTACTGCGGGAATTGCTGCATGAGCTCCGGAACGTTGAGATCGTTCGATACGTCGACAATATGAGTGATTTTTATCGTCGTTGCGATGCCTTCGTCTTCCCCACCATCGACGATGGCTTCGGCATGGCACTGCTAGAGGCGATGGCCCACGGACTTCCCGCGATTACGACGACACATTGCGGAGCAGCAGAATTATTTACGCCCGACAAGGATGTAATTGTCGTCCCGGCACAGGATGCCGAGCAATTAGCCGCCGCCGTGCAACGGCTGTATTCATCTGCGGAGACTCGTGCCTGCTTGCGGACAAACGCCGCGGAGTCGCTGCGGAAGATAGAGGGGGATGGGGCATATCACCTGTATTCAAAAACGCTCGATCAGATTCTAGGTATGGGAAAGAACGCCTGAACCTGACTGCTGGTGCCCAATTTCCTCCGCACTCACCCCTTCGTAATGACCACGGTCCCGCATGGGTCCACCAACGGAAAACAGCTAATCTTTGCTTCTTCGCAGTACTTTCTGACGGCCGCTTTCGCCCCTGGGTAGTCCTTGTTGTTGTAGTCGTGAATGAAAATGAATCCACCAGGGCTCAATCGCGGATAAAAAAAGGCAAGGCCATCGTAAATTGGTTTATATAAATCTGCGTCGATGCTCACAAAAGCAAAGGTTTCTGTCCGGTCGGCCTCCTCAAGGGATTCAGGGAAATAGCCGGCGCGAATCTTTACTTTTTCCGGATGGTCCATTTTCTCCAAGACTAAATTCACGCTGGTATCCGAAAAGTCCTCCGATGCAGTCGAAAATCCCGCACCTCGATCGACCTCTTGATCCTGTCGGTTGAATCCCTGGAAAGTATCAAACAGATAAAGGGTCCGGTCTGGGAACTCACCATGGATATGCCGGGCAAATTCGCCCTGATACACCCCTAGTTCTGCGACGCTACCAATCACCGACTGCGAGCGAATTTCCTCAGCAACAGCATGCAATGAACAAACACGAATGGAATCCCTGGTGGTGAGATTGGATAGTTTTTCCATATCCAGGACGACTTGTCCGCGCAGGATTACAAGGCGGTAGCGTTCGTATAGCAACCGCTTCAGATTCTTCCTGAAGGATTTGGAAAATATCTGGGGCATCTTCAGCTCCGGAGCAAGAAGGTGGTTACAAACGTTTCCTCACAGTCTACAGGCGCGAACCTGATGCCTGACCACTAGGCAATCGTCGGCCTCATCCTGCGACCAGTTCAGCACCTCAATTTGCTGCCAAACGCATTGATACACTATTTCTTTCTCGCCACCAGCGTGATCGAGTAGTCCGGCCAATTCATCGCGCGTGTCACTGCGCTATCGAACATTGGCGGGATCCATCGAAGCGGCAGGACAATCGGCCAGCTGATTATCTCCGAAGTCGCGTTCGCTGCAATTCGTTTGAGAGAAGTTATCTTTTGGCTCAAGATTCCGCTGCAGTATTCGATCTTCATCACTTCAAAACCGGATTGCTGACAGAGCCGCGTGAGATCGTCGGGAGAATATCCACGTCGCACATGGGCGCCGTTTTCCACTGTCGAGAAATTCTCGTTGTCGTACGCCATGGGTTTGAAGCTGAGATTCGGCGTGGTCAGCAGCAACGTCCCTGCGGGCTTCAGACATTGAGCAATGTCCTGCATCAACTTCACATCATCCAGAATGTGTTCGATGCACTCGCAACAAATGGCAACATCGAATTGCTCGGCAAGGTCCGGGCGTTCGTCCAGGCGGCGAACATCCTGGACCTCAAACGTGGCTGTATCGGCCTTGCAGATTTTGGCTCTCTGTTGCGCGACGCTTTGGTTCCTCTTGTCCCAACTGAGACCGAGCGACCGATAGCCACGACGTGCCGCACCCATGGTAAATGCGCCCGTCCCGCAACCTACATCCACCAGGCTGCGCGAGCCAGGTTCAACAACAGGTAAATATTTCTTCAGCCAAAGCCACCGATCCAATACAAGGGTATCTCCATGTATCAGCGTGGCTGGAAATCCGAGGATACGAACGAGTCCAGATTTCAATGTCCACCGTCACTCATAGATTATGCGTTGCCAGCGATAAGCCTGTTCCGAAATAAGACGTAGAGTTTTTTTACAATCTCCTGCATATTGAAGAGGAAAAATGACAGCAATGCCATCGTAGCGCTAAAGCCGAAAGCCGAGGCAAACTGCAATCGATACGGCATGACGTGCGTGTGGGTCAGCACCATGTCCGCCGCCAGCAAACCTACGAGACACAATGCTGCCAATCGATACACATACTTGAGGCTATGTTCTCCGGTGTGCGCGAAAAGCTCCTGGTTCAATCCAACAATCCGGATTACCTGAAACAGCTCAACTCCAAGCCAGGAATACAGAAAGCCCAGCATACCGTACCAATGGACCATGGGAATCGCGATCGCGACCAGCGCGATATAGCTGAAGAACATAAGTCGCGCCAAACGCTCATGAGTATTGGTCGAAAACTGAAACTGGAATTTGTGCTCCTTCGCGCTCAACGTCATGGAAATCGCAGATGTAACCACGTATGGAAGCACCGAAAACAATTGGGGTTTATGCAGCCACACCACCAATAAAACCGGCGAGATGATGAGCATCCCCAGGTTCACAACAGGAATCAGGGAAAAGATCAATCGCTCAGAGTAATTGTAGATTGCTGTTAGCTCACGCCACTCCTGTCGCCCATATAGACGAGTGATCTCCGCTCCCATCGCCTGGGTCGGGCCGATTAACAGGAGTCGCGACATGGAAAAAATGGTTCGCATGGCCGTAAAAGCGACTACGACGAAGGAGCCGGCTTCGCGCTGCAGGATGAGGACAGGCACTTCAAAGGAAAGAAAAGTGCTCATGCTGATCAGACCGAAGTAGCTGCTCGGTCCAATGATGGCGCGCACCGCGCTACGGTCCCACAAGCCAATCTGAGGAAAGATCTGAGGAGCGACGCGGCGAATGTGCACCAACACCAGCAGAATTCCGATTGCATACACCGCCGCCTGCAGTCCCGCAAGCAGGGGAAACGGAAACCGCATCCAGGCGCCAGCAGAGGTCACAATGACCATCGTCAGCCGTAAGCCGTTCACCCACAATACTCCTGTGTGAGCGCGGCTCAGCACCATGAACATGCCCGTAAAGTACCCGAAAAGTACGCCAAGCAAGATTTGGATCGCCAGAAAATAAAGTGTCAGCGATGTGTCTTGATGCGAAAGCGTCAGCCGCAGCCAGCGCTCCACTGGAAGTGCAAAAACGATCAGGCATACGACCGCTGCGCTGCCAAGAATTCCCAACAGAACCCGCAGCGAAGTGGACTGTTGCAGGTGATATCGATCCAGCTCCTGCCGCTGGTAGCGGACCGTCAGGTCCTGCGTTACGTAGGTCTGGATGCCAAAGTTGAGCGTGCTAAGATACGCCACCGCGCCGGACAACGCGATCCATTCCCCATAGAGAGTGGTGCCGTATTTAAAAAGAAAAATGGGCGGCAGCAGCAGCTTCGTGGCCAGGCTGACCACGTTGGAGGTCATCAGCGCGGCCATCACTTTAAGGATGCGTGTCAGTATGCCCATGCAAGATCAAGAAACAAAGCTGCGTTCATTGAGTTTCCCACATTCTGAAAGAGAAACCTGAGAGGGTGCACCCGTAAGGGTCGCACAACGGTATTGTCGCAGAGTGGCGAACTCAAGCACTAGCAAAGAGATTGATCCACGCGGGAAGTTCGTTGCGCAGGATCTACTGGATATTTTGCCAGCAACGTTTGCGCGGCTTCGCACACCTGTTCCACGCTGATTTCGTCGATCGAATAATCCGGCGGAATGTCTTGGATCGACGGTCCGCGCAGTACCCGGTAACGCTCGGACTGAACCGGCAGCCACTCGAGCGGGCTTTGCCATGCGGGAGCAATCACGACGCCCGGCAATCCGACAGCTCTGGCGACGTGGAACGTTCCTGTGTCCAGGCTGACGATCAAATCACATTGCGCGAGCAGAGCCGCCAGTTCTGCTATGGTGGTCTTTCCGGCCAATGAAATTCCCTTCTCGGACAGTTCATTACGCAAGGCATCAATCGGTATGGCATCCTTCTCCGTCCCCACAAAAATTGGGACGGCTCCGGTGACGCGTGAAAGGTTGCCAATCACCTGTTGAAAGCGCGCCTGGTTCCACTGGTTCTTCTGTCCCCCGCTGTTCTGAGTGACAAAGACAATCCGAGGCACGTCGACATCAACCTTGAGAGATTCCAACCACTGCGACGCTTTTTCCGCGTCATGCTGGGCGAAGAATACCCGCGGCTCGCAAACAGGAACGGGATGACCAAGGCTGCGCACAATGTCAAGATTGCCCTCGATCTGCCCGCGCTCCGGATCGAAGGTCAAGGGTACATCGTAGAGTTCCGGAGCCAGGGTGTAGCCTATCCGGACTGCGCTGCCTGCCAGTAGGCTCAAAATTGCCAGACGCGTTCGCTGATTTCCGATTGTGGTGATCACGCAGATGCCGCCGGGGGGCGTCGAGTCGAGCAGATCACGAACAGCACGCACACTTCTCGAAAAATCTTTGAAAGGACTGGGTGTCACCAGACAATGATCAATATGTGGATTGGAGTGGAGAACGCTAGCCGCAAAGCTTGAGGCGGCCACGGTGATGTAGCAGTCCGGCACCGCATGTTTTAGAGCCTCGAACAATGGGGTCGCATGAACGACGCTGCCGAGCGGGGATTCATATTGAAGCACAAGGAAGGTCCGGATCCCTGCCAATTCAGCCTGTGAAAATCTGCTGTCACCGTGCAACAGGTGCATGACTTTCGCGATTCCCCGAAAAGCTGCTCTCTTCCATCGCGAACGTGGCGGCTGCAGCATCGCGGGCCCCTAGCAAGTCAGCGTTAGAATGGCGTCTGGCCACGCACTACATCTTGTAGCGGCCGAGGTCTTCGTCGTTCAGGTTTTCCAGCCAGCGCCGCAGCTCTTCCGTGGAAAAATTCTCCACGCCGGCATTGGCCATGCGGGTAGTCTGCAGCACTTGAGAAGAGAGGTAGATGGGGCAATCTGTGCGCAACGCCAGTGCGAGCGCATCTGAGGGACGAGCGTCCAGGCTGATCAGTTCTCCGCCCCGCTCCATCCAGATCAACGCATAAAATACGTCATCCTTCAATTCGGTAATCACTACGCGCCGTACTTCTCCATCCAGTGTGCGAATCAGGTTGGCCAGCAAATCGTGAGTCATTGGCCGCGGCGTCGCGGTTTTTTCAATCTCCAGGGCAATCGCGTTCGCCTCGAAGATTCCAACCCATATCGGCACCAGGGCATCGCTCCCGATATCCTTCAGGACGACCATGGGCATATTAGTGACCGGATCCATCATCAGGCCGCGAATCTTGACTTCCATTTCGTCGGCCTGTACTTCACCTGCGCCGGATTGGAGTGGAAGACTCATGCCACACAAATTTCCTCTCCCGCGGAAACCGCGGCTGGCTGTGCTGTTGGAATCGCTTCGCCGAGCAGGCTGTTGGGGAAGCTCTGGGTGATGCGCACGTTCAAGTAGCTCCCTGGAGCTGGCAGAATAAGTGAGTTTGCAGTGAAATTGACGACTTTGTTCTGCGAACTACGTCCGTAAACCTGGCCGCGCGCCGGATTATTTCCTTCAACCATCACTTCAACAATCTCGCCGATATGCTTGCTGTAGAGTGACCTTTGAATCTCGCGTTGACTCTCCAGCAGAACTTGCAACCGGCGACTCTTCACTTCTTCTGGGATGCTGTCTTCCATGGAAATGGCTGGCGTATTGGGCCGCGCGGAATATTTAAACGCAAACACAGCATCATAGCCAACCTGCGCCAGCAAACTTAGCGTCTGCTCAAAATCTTCGTCGGTCTCTCCAGGAAATCCGACGATGATGTCGGTCGTCAGGCTGATCGGTCGCCGTGCCGCTTGAATCCAGGCAATTCGTTCCAGGTACCATTCGCGCGTATATTCCCGCTGCATTCGCTGCAGCACACGCGAAGACCCACTTTGGACGGGCAGATGGACATGATCGCAGAGGGTCGGCACAGCATCGATCGCCTCGACAATGTCACGCGTAAAATCGCGCGGGTGGGACGTTGTGAACCGCACGCGCCGAATCCCCGGAACCTGGCCAACGGCCGTCAGCAACTCTGCGAAACTCATTTCGCCGGAAGAGTCGCGATAGGAGTTCACATTCTGCCCTAATAGCTGGATGTCCGTATAGCCCGCGTCGGCCATCCGTCGCGCTTCCGCCAGCACAGAGTCGGAGGTACGGCTGCGCTCTTTGCCGCGCGTATATGGCACCACGCAATAGGCGCAGAACTTGTCGCAGCCTTCGATGATGGTGATGTAGCCACGATGTTTGTTACTGCGAGCGGTGAATTCCGTCTCGAAGGTCTGATCAGTCTGCCGGTCATCCAGGCCGGTGATGCGCTTATTGCCCGCTTCGAGTTGCACCAGCATCTCAGGCAGTTTTCGGTAGGAGGCTGACCCGGCGACCAGCGACACATACGGAGCTCGCTCGAAGATTTTTTCGCCTTCCTGCTGCGCCACGCAGCCCAACACACCAAAACGTTTACCTTGCTTATGGAGGGCTTTGTAGTCGTTCAGGCGATTAAAAACCTTCTGCTCCGCCTTATCGCGAATGGAGCAGGTGTTGTACAAAATCAACGCCGCATCGACCTCGGCTTCCACTTGGCGATAGCCTTCCTGCACCAGTGTGCCGATGACTTTTTCCGAGTCATGGGCATTCATCTGGCAGCCGAAAGTTTCAATGTAAAACGTCTTGTCGAGTAGGGCCATCGCACCTGAAGTATAACGCAGCCAGCATAGGTCTTGGCCATCGCAATCGCAGGCGCCGCTCGTCGCAGTGAGTACACTAATGGCATATGCCGGGCAGCGATTTGCAGAGTTGGAACCAGCGCTATCTCGCGGGCGAATTCGGATTTCGCGAGACTGACCCGTTCGTGATGGAAGCACACAAGAAATATTTACAGCCGATGTTGCGCGAAAACTCTGCCGCTGGATCGAATACGGGGCTGGATCTGGCAGGTGGCGCCGGTCATCATGCAATATGGCTGGCGCAACAGGGCTGGAGAATGGCACTGGCCGACTGGTCTGAGCCGGCCCTGGAGATTGCGCGCGAGAAAGCAGCCGCAGGTCAGCTCATGCTCGACATACAGCAAGGCACCGCTCTGGATGTAGTCTCCGCATATGCCAGCAACGGCCGCCGTTTTGGATTTGTGCTGGTTTCCTTCTTCCTCGATCGCGAAGTGTTGCCGTGGCTGCCGAGGATCCTGATCCCCGGAGGATTGTTGCTGTACCGCACCTACACCGAAGACAATGAGCGCCTCGGCAATCCGCGTGGGCCGCGCGATCCGCGGCATCTGCTGCGCTCGCAGGAGCTGCTGGAAATCTACCGCGGCATGAAGATTCTGCATTACAACGAAACCGTCGCCCAAAAAGGTGTCGCAGAATTGATCGCGCAAAAAATGGAGATATCACCAACAAACATGGAAAACCGCGAATGACTGCAATCCGCGCAAAGAAACACAAAACGGCGACCACTTCAGGCCATACGCTCGACGGGCCGATTCCGGGGTTGGTCCATCATTGTTTTGGCTGTTCTAAGGAGAATCGCACTGGGTTGCATCTGCGCTTCAAGGAAACGGACAACGGCGGTGTTGTCAGTGAGCTTCGCGTGCCGCGGCGTTTTGAGGGTCCTCCGGGTCATGTGCATGGCGGCATCATCGCGACCATTCTGGATGAAGCGATGGGAAAAGTGAATCGTCGCAAGGGCATTGTCGCGCTCACCCGGCATATGTCGATCGATTATCTTCGGCCGGTTCCGCTCGCAACCAAGCTTCGAGCCGTGGGTTGGTCGGTAAAAGAAGAGGGTAGGAAGCACTTCCATACCGGCGAAATCCGCGCCATGGACGGCACGGTGTTGGCCCGCGCCCATGGTGTGTTCATTGCTGTCAACTCCGCTGAACTGTTTGAGAAATACAAACAGCGGCTCACCTTCAGCGCCGCAAATCGATAACCAACGAAGCTGATAAACTTATATTTCCACGACAGTTTTACGTGGCAAGGAGCAGCACCATGGCAAATCACCAAAATAATGGCAACGCGAATCCCGAATCCGGTCACGGACTGCGGCTGAAGGTCGGCCTGGCAGAAATGCTGAAGGGTGGCGTCATCATGGACGTCATCAATGCCGAGCAGGCGGAGATTGCCGAAAAGGCCGGAGCGGTGGCTGTAATGGCGCTTGAGCGCGTGCCAGCGCAGATTCGCGCCGAGGGCGGCGTGGCCCGCATGGCCTCCCCGGCAATCATCAAGGAAATTATGGCCGCGGTTTCCATTCCAGTGATGGCGAAATGTCGCATCGGCCACTTTGCCGAAGCGCAGGTGCTGCAGGAGCTGGGCGTCGATTTTATTGATGAATCCGAGGTCCTAACGCCAGCCGACGAACTGCATCACGTGAATAAGCATGCCTTCAAAACTCCTTTTGTCTGCGGTGCACGCGACCTGGGAGAGGCGCTTCGTCGCATCGCCGAAGGTGCCGCGATGATTCGCACCAAGGGCGAAGCCGGAACCGGCGACGTGGTGCACGCCGTGAAGCATCTGCGCCAGATTGTCAAAGACATGCGCCAGTTGACCGTGATGAGCGAAGAAGAGTTGTTTGCAGCCGCGAAAGATCACCGCGCGCCGTATGAGCTGATCCGCATGGTCGCGAAGGCAGGTAAGCTTCCCGTCCCGAACTTCTCCGCAGGCGGCATCGCCACACCGGCGGACGCAGCGCTTGTTCGCCAATTGGGCGCGGAGGCCGTCTTTGTTGGCTCAGGAATTTTCATGAGCGACTCGACTCACCTTGCCTCGATTGAAGAAGCGACCAGCCGAGCTCGTGCGATTGTTCGCGCCACCACGTTCTTCGACGATCCCAAGGTGCTGGCCGAAACCAGCGCAGAATGCACGGGAGCGATGAAGGGATTGGCCGTGGCGGCAATGGATGCGGCTTCCATGATGCAGACCCGCGGCTGGTAAGCGCTAGCGGCGGCTTGACCTGTTAGAAACTACGAAAATCTCTGGAAGAGTGCGCATGCAGCCTATCCCTATCGTCGGCGTGTTGGCCCTGCAGGGCGATTACGAGTCGCATGCGCGCGCCCTGGAACAGGTGAACGCGCAGCCGCAAATGGTGCGCACTGCGGCCGAACTGGAGCAGGTCGACGGCCTTATCATTCCCGGCGGTGAATCGACGACATTTCTGAAACTGCTGGAGCGGGAAGGACTTTTCGCCTCGCTGGAAAAATTCGTCCGCACGCGTCCCACATTCGGAACCTGCGCCGGGTGCATTCTGCTGGCGAAACGCGTCACCCATCCGGAGCAAGAAAGTCTCGGCGTCCTGGATGCGACCGTTGAACGCAACGCCTACGGCCGTCAAATCGATAGCCAAATTGTCATTGAAAAAACCTCCCTTCCCGGTGGTCCACTGGAGATGGTTTTTATTCGCGCACCCCGTCTGACAGATATTGGTAGCGATGTGGACGTGTTGGCTAGCCGTGATGGATTTCCGGTGCTGGTGCGCCAGAAGAATGTTCTGGCTGCCACATTTCATCCTGAGCTTTCCCACGCCAACTCTCCATCCGATATCGGCGATCCTGACGACCTGGAACGAAATCCAGATCGGCGCGTGCATCAATATTTTGTCCAAATGGTCCGCGACGCCTCACAGGCGGCAGAAACGTCAAAGCCCGCGCACGAATCCCGCCCAGTCCAAACAACGGTGGCCAACCGCGAATGATCCAGTCCTGGCTTACGGGCACGACTGCACCTTTGCTCGCGTTCCAAACGTCCTCCTTCTGGATGCCGCGCGCGGGTTCGCTGCACGGCCCGGCCATCGACTCCCTGATGCGAGTTAGTCTTCTGACGTTGGCCGCCGCGGGAATTCTGGCGCAGATACTTTTGCTTGCCGGCTTGTTCCTGCCGCGCGAAAGGCGTCCACGTTTTTCGCCCGCCTGGCGCTGGGTGGCATCAATCATTTTTGTCGCTTGCATGGTTTGGATGACAGTGGTCGCGGAGAATCTTTGGTCGACCATCCGCCTGACGCATGCTGCTCCCAACGCCGTTCAGGTAGAAGTGACGGGCGTGCAATTTGAGTGGTATTTTCGCTATCCAGGGGCGGATGGAACGTATGGCGCTATCAAGCCAAATCTGGTCGACGCCGCAGGAGGCAATCCGCTCGGGCTCGATCCTGCCGATCCGCATAGCCACGACGACATTGTGACCAGCGTGCTCGAACTTCCCGTCGAGCGGCAAGCGGAGATTCGACTCCGCGCCCAGGACGTCGTTCACGGCTTCTTCATTCCTGGCATGCGCGTCATGCAAAATGCGACTCCAGGCATGCCGTCACAAATCCACATCACACCTACCCGTATCGGCGATTACGCAATTATTTGTTCCCAGCTTTGCGGGCTGGGGCACTATCGAATGCATGCCATTCTGCGGGTCGTTTCGCAACAGGATTTTGACACGTGGCTGGCGCAACACCAAGCCGCAAGTAAGGAGAACTAGCGCGTGACGAATCCGGCAAACCTCGAGCCACGCAGGCCGCGCTCCTGGCTACGACGCTATGTCTTTACCACCTCGCATCGTGTGGTGGGCGTGCAGTATCTGCTGGTTGCGCTTGCCGCCGTGGTCACGGGCGCGGTGCTCTCATTGTTCATGCGCTGGCATCTGGCATGGGCCGACAGCCTGATTCCGGGATGGGGCTTGATTAAGCCGGAAGATTATCTGGCACTTCTGACCCTGCACGGCACGCTGATGATCTTCTTTGTCACTTCAGCAGCACCGCAGAATGGGCTGGCCAGTTTAATTCTTCCGGAGCAGTTGCGCGGCACTCGTCCATCTGACTCCATTGCTCGGGAAAGCGGCGAGCCGGAGTCGGAAGTGCGCATGGCGCTGCCATTTCTGAACGCGCTTTCCGTCTGGTTCACCCTGTTCGCGTTGGTGGCGTTGCTATCCACACCGTTTCTTCCTGGAGGCGCGGCCATCTCCGGCTGGACCAGCTATCCGCCTCTCAGTTCAAATGCGCTGGCCGGGCCGGGACAAAGCTATGGCATGGACGGATGGCTGATTGCCATCGCTTTATTTTCCGTCGGCTCTCTGATGAGTGCGATCAGCGTCTTGGCCACGGTCATCACCCGTCGTCTCCACGGCATGAAGTGGATGCAGATGCCATTGACGGTGTGGTCCTGGTTCGTCGCCGCCTGCATGATGTTGCCGGCGTTCACCGTTCTGCTGGCCGCCTGCGGAATGCTGTTCAGCGATCGTCATTTCGGCACCAGCTTCTTCTTTCCGCCGGTCGATGTGATGAACGGAGTGGTGCTGCACCATGCCGCTGGATCTCCGCTGCTGTGGCAGAATCTGTTCTGGTTCTTTGGCCATCCAGAGGTCTACATCGCGGTGCTTCCGGCCATGGGACTCACGACAACCCTGCTGGCCACATTTGCCGGGCACTCACTGGCTCCGCGAACCTACCGAATCATGGTGGCTGCGACCATCGCGATCGGACTGCTGGGATTTGTCGTCTGGGGCCATCACATGTTCGTGAGCGGAATGAATCCTTATGTCGGCCGCACCTTTGGGTTGGTCACGATCGTCATTGCGATTCCATCCGCAGTCGAGGTGATTCAATGGCTGGCAGCAATTTTTGCTGGTGGACTCCGTCGCACGACACCGTTGCTCTTCATCCTCGGCTTTGTCTCGCTCTTCATCACGGGAGGTTTGACCGGCCCAATCCTGGCGCAACCCATCCTGGATGCCTACCTGCACAACACGTTTTTCGTGGTGGCCCACTTTCACCTGATTATGGGCATGGCGGTCAGTTTCGCGCTGTTTGCGGCGATTTATTACTGGTTTCCGCTGCTCACCGGCAAACGGATGAGCGAACGGCTGGGCCGCTGGCATTTCTGGCTGTCGCTGATTGGCGCCTATGCGGTGTTCTTTCCTATGCACTTTGCCGGGCTCGCCGGAGAACCTCGGCAGTACGCGCAACTCACGGGAACCGCGGCTTTCCTTCAGAATCTGCTGCCCTTGGAACAGTTCATCACCATGGCTGCCTTCCTCCTGGTGGCTGCGCAGTTACTGTTTTTCTGGAACTTGGCGCATAGCTGGATCCGCGGGGAAAAATCGACGCCGAATCCGTGGGACGCGGGGACGCTCGAATGGGAAGCCCCAGAAAATTCCCTCCCTGCGCGGTCCGCTCAGTAATCCGGCTGGAGAAGAATTATCGCAGAATTAGCCGCTTTGTCGCATTGTCGGAACTTTTCATGCAATAACAGCATCGAACCAAGTGTAGACTTCCAGTATTCGGGAACGCGTCCGCTATGCCCGCTACGATTACTCCAGCTCCGATTGATGTTGAACGGAAAGATCCAGGCAGCGGCGGTCGTCCGCCCGTTCATCGTCGGCCCACCGGCGGCGGAGGCGGTGATGAGAACTGGGGGCGGGACCAATCTCGCCGGGGTCCACGGGATCTACTGACGCGGTGTCGTATGGGTCTGGGAGCGGTTCTGGCCGGCGACATGATTTTCTTCTTTTGCCTGATCCTGGCTTTTTACGCCAAGCAGCACGCGACGCATATCCAGCTGGAAAGTGAATATATTCTCGACTGGAGTCCACTCACGGTGCCTCCGATCCTCTGGATCAACACAGCGGTCCTAATATTGAGCGGCGTGACTATGGAAATGGCGCGGCGCAGCGTCTTCCGTGAACTGGACGTAATGGAAGAATGGCTAGGTCTCGGCCGTCCTACAACCAAGCGCGCGTTGCCGTGGCTGGTGGCCACGCTAGTTCTGGGATGTCTGTTTATTGCCGGCCAGCTGGTCGCCTGGCGTCAGCTATATGGAGAGGGCGTTTTCATGGCGTCCAACCCGAACAGCCACTTTTTCTACCTGGTAACCGGCGCCCACACGCTGCATTTGATGCTCGGCGTCGCCGCTCTGCTGATTGCGCTAATTGGCTTGGAATCGTCTCGGCGGATGGAAGTGCGCCAGGTGATTGTCGATATCGCTGGGTGGTATTGGCATGTCATGGGCGTGCTTTGGATATTCCTGTTCGGCCTGCTGTTGCTGGCGCAATAGCGGATTTCAAAGCGAGTTTCGCTACCCCTTCGGATCAAAGATATCCTCTATGAGGCCGCCGAATTGCTTCGCGATTTGGAACGCAAGCGGCAAGCTGGGGTCATACTTGCCGACTTCAATGGCATAGATTGTCTGGCGTGAAACACCGATCTTCTCTCCGAATTCGGCTTGAGAAAGTCCTTGTTGCTCCCGCAACTCTCTAACTCGATTTTTCACTGGTATTTTCTCTTGGCAATCAATTTTCCGACGAAAAACAGCGCGCCCATCAGTGGCCACACCCATACCCAGTTGGCTGTCGGAACTCCGGCGAGGGCCTGTAAAAACCCAAAGGTCAGAGTCAACAAGGCCGTACCTACAAATGCGAAGGCCAGCGATTCAAAATGAATTCTTAGTTGAAGTTCATCGCAACTGGAAAGCATGCGAACCATGGACCGGGCAATGAACAGCGCCGGCATAATGGGAGTGAGTGCGACCGGGATGCGCCATTCGCCTAAGGGATATTTCTCGACCACCCACATGGCGACAAATGCCAGTACGGTATATGCGGCGAAGCCAAACAGCGCCTGTTTCCGATACATCTTGCAAATTGAATCCATATGTAAAACCCTCTTTACATTAAAAAGTAAAGGGGACTTTACATTGTGTCAAGCAAGTTTTTATTTGCCCTCGGCCGTGCTCACGCGCATCGGCAAATCGACCGTGATCGGCGCATGGTCCGAGAGGCGTTCAGGCATCGCTTGATTCAGCTCCTTCATGGTCGTCGGAAACTCTGGCGAAAAGGCCAATGGTCCCGTTCCCGACCCTTCCGGTTTCACAAAGATCCAGTCGAGTCGATATTGAAACACGCCCCCCATGGAGCGCTGCATAGAGAATGTCGGCACGAAACCCTTTGAGGCTCTCTCATTGCTATCCGACAGTGTTCCGCCCATTCCTTGTTTGTTGCGCTGCGGCGAACCTGCAAAATCAAAGGAACCGCCATCGGCAAAGCGAAATTTCTTTACGTCAGCAAACATGGGAGCTTCAGGATTCTTGCCGACCAATGGAATCTGCGTCGCGGTCGGATCGCGAAAGCTCCTCCAATATTGAAAGGGCTTGGTCGCCAACATCGGTATACCCGCCGGCGAATACTTCCAGACCTGCCCTAACCAGAATTGATAGTCACTCACGCGGACGGCCAGCTCGTGTCGCACAGACGTCGGTGTTCCATCGGCGCCGGTCGTGTTCAGGTCGCCAGCCACGACGACGGGCCCTGGAATATCTCGAATCTCGGAAAGGACTCTGTCCATCTGCTTGCGACGGCATGTGGCCTTCCCTTTGTTTTCAAGGTGCACATTCACTACGGTAAACACGCCGTTGGGCGCACCGGGAACGTCAAGCGAAACCAGCAGCGCGTTGCGGTTTCCTCGGCGAACTTCGCGGCCAATTCTCTCCAGAAACACCTTGTCCGCAGCCACCCGCTTGGCTTTTTCAATCTGCGAAATTCCCTTCTGCTCGTCGTTGTACCAGTCGTGGCACACCGGTAGCTCGATCACTTTGGCACTGCGGATCGGATACCGACTCAGGATGGCGTTGACATGCATACCGCGAAAGCGTTCCCTGTCCGGCTTCAGGTCAGCTGTCATTTTTGCAGACAGTTCCGGGTTGTCCAGCACGGCCGCCTCCGTGCCCAGGTCGACCAAGGGATCGACCTCGAGAAATTCCACCGCATAGGCAGAATTCATTCCCAGACTCTCCGCCAGGTCGTGGACTACATTGCGATAATCGCTGCGCTTCACTCCTATATCTACTTCGTTCAAAACGAAGACATCGGCGCCCCGCAGAGCCGTCACTTGATCACGCAATTTCGTCATCGCAACAGGCGACAACTTTCCTGCCTGCTGTGCTTTCGCTTCAAACGCATCCGACGAGGTAAGCGCCTGCTCGATGCTTTCAAATTCAATTCCGCGTTCGATGTTCCATTCCGCCACACGAAATATCGGCTCGCCACTACCATCGACAAGCCTGGGAGGCGGCTGGGCAGCAGGATTGTTCCACACTACAGGGGTCTGGAGGATTTGCTCGAGCTTGGCCTTGAGTTCGGGATTGAGCGGTTCTTCGCGGGACAGCGTCACCAGTTCGTCAAAGGTCAGGGTGGGTGGCTTGGACAAATTTTCGGCGCTGGTTTGGGCCACACACTGTCTTCCTGCGATGCCCAACAGAGCGGCTAGGAAAATCGCACATAGGCTGCAAAACACCCGGATTTGGCAGCCTCTGCAGGGCATTTCAGGTGACCTCCCTGGGCCATATGTTTCCATTAAAGCTCGCACGACGGCCCCTAGAAGGCACGGTCCAGAGATCATTGTTCTCTGGGCCGCCGGCACTACACGAGAGATTCTCATGAGTTACCCGCCCCATAAAAGGCAGCTACTTCTTCTTTGCCGGCGGTTGAGCCACGATCAGGTTATTCTCCACGCTGAACACGCCGGGTACGGTCTTGGCCTGAATCCCTGCGATGGACTTATCGCTCTCGCTGTCGACAACACCAAACAGCATGACGTGGCTATTTTTCACAATAATATGAATGGCATTGAAGCCTATGGGCGGATCGTAAAGAATGCCGCCTGCCATCCGGGCGACGCTAGGTTGAGGCCTCGTGGCTTGCCGCACACCACCCTGGTACGCGTTATATTTTCGCAGGGCGGGTTGGGTATAAATTCGGTTGTATTCCTGGACCCGAATGTGGTCGTCGACCATGGATGTCGGCAGAACTTCTATTTGATTGTCGACCGACTCGACTCCTTTAATATCCTTGACGGCTCTGCCTGCGCTCGATTTCAGCGAAGGTAGTCCAGCGTATCCCTGCAGGATCACGGACTGATTGCGCAGGTCGAAGGTAATCCAATCGAAGACGCTATAGTAGGCGAGGCCGCCGAGCTTCTTCTGTACCTCCTTGACAATGCGTTGAGTCTCTTGCTGCGACCAGCCCGTCCCAGGTTCCGGACCAGGACTCTGGGCAGCAACGATGCCGGTGGATAGGGTGGAAGCGAGAACAACGGCGAGAACTGGCAACAGACGATGAGTGAAACGTGGCGGAACCGTCATGGCGAACTCCGTGCGCGAGATTTTTACTTGGCGAAACAATACGCCGCGCGCAGAGCAGAGTCAACATGTTCGGTAGTGTCATCAACACGGCTGCAGACGGATGCTTGTCATGGTTTGAGGTTCGCGGTTCGCAGCCAAGAAAATGGCTTTAGCGCAGTAGCAGTAATTGACAGACATGAATCTGGGCTGGAGCATCCTTCAAGAGCAGCTACCGGCCACCGCCGACAAACTGGACAACTTCCAGCTTATCTCCGTCTTCCAGGCGCGCCTCTGACCATGTCGCACGAGAAACGATGTCACCATTTCGCTCCACGGCGACACGGTCCGCCTTCAATTGC
>DATJUD010000002.1:0-9299 GCA_035502695.1 Acidobacteriaceae bacterium | reverse complement strand
CGACACCTCCAAACCTTTTCACATCAGCTACGACTACAAGCGCAAGGATTATGGAGGAACCGATGGAAAGCAGCTCACGCCACCATTGCCTCCCGCCACATTCACGCTCAGCGAACTGGATCCTCAGCCCAAGGACCCCATCGTTCTCGGCGCTCCCGGTGTTCGCGATTATCGCGCGACCGTTGTGCTGCCCAAGGGCGAATCCGTCACCGTGCCGGCTGATGTCGACATTGTCACTTCCTTCGCTGAATATCGTGAGTCTGCTTCCGTGAAAGACGGCGTTCTTTCCACGCAACGCGTCTTCACCATCAAAGTTGCAAAAATTCCACCCGACCAGTGGCAGGATTACATCAAGTTTGAGAAGGCAGTGCAGGCGCGAGAAAACCTTTGGATTCAAGTCGCCACTGGCGACACCCCGGCACCCTCGACCGTCGCAACCGATGTTCCGGCCGCCGGAAATCTCCTTCTTCAGGCCTACACCGCTCTTCGCAGCCGAGACACAGTCGAAGCCCAATCTTATTTGGATCAGGCGAAGGCGTTGAGCCCCACACAACAGGGTCTTTGGGCCTCCTATTCAGTGCTCTATATGGAACAAGGCAAGCCGGATCAGGCGATCGATGCTTTCCATAAGGAGATTGCCAACCATCCGGACAATCTATGGGCCTACCGCTACATGGCCACCGCTTTGATGGCGGCCCATCGTCCCGCAGACGCGGAACAGGTGTGGCGCAGTCTTTTGAAAACTGATCCCTCCAACTCCGACGCATTGCTGGCATTATCAAGAGTGTTGATGCAGCAGAAGCACTACGACGAAGCGATCACTCTACTGAAAACTGCAGCCCATGCAAAAGGTGCCGATCTCAAATTGCAATTGGCGCTCGGGATGGACGAAATTGTGGCTGGCCAGAAAGACGCCGCGATCGCCGCCCTGCAGCCGATCATGCGCACTTCGCAGGATCCCGAAACCATCAACGATGTTGCCTATGTTTTGGCAGACCATGATGCCGACCTCACCGAAGCGGCAACCTTTGCCGCAAAAGCCCTAAAGCAGGTCGAGCATGCCACTTCATCCATCCAACTCGCGACCCTCAGCAAACAAGACCTCGCGAACATTTCCCTCCTTGGAGCAACCTGGGACACGGTCGGTTGGATCGACTTCAAGCAGGGCAAGTATTCCGACGCCGAACATTATGTTCGGGCTTCCTGGCTCCTATCTCAAAACGCCGACGTCGCCAACCATCTCAGCCAGATCTACCGGAAGGAAGGAAAGCTCGCCGAAGAGCGCCATATGCAGAATCTCGCAGCATCGAGCCGCCCATTGCCCCCGATACTACCCAGTGAGAGCGGAACCGCGCCTGCAACCGTGACGCCGCGAGAACGCGCAGATCATGACAAGTATGTCCTGGAGGTACAGAGTCTTCGCACAATTGAAATTTCTGGCCTGCCTAGAAAAATGGCGGCCGCCCAATTCTGGCTGATCTTCACTCCGCAGGGAGTTCAGGAAGTCAAAATGATCACCGGGGATATGGCACTCAGCAAAGCTGCAGACCAGCTTAAGAAGCATGTCTATCCACAAACCTTTCCCGACCCCGGCCCGGTCAAAATCGTCCGCAGAGGAATCCTCTCCTGTTCGCAATTCGACCCAACATGTCAACTGGTCCTGCTCCAGCCGCAGTGGACGCAACTATAAATCATCATCCTCTATTTGGATCAACGCCCACGCCCGCACGCACCCGGGTTGAAACCTGACCATCCCCGCGCGCATCCAAACCTACCGTGAATCAGAACCCCACCGGACGCAAGCTCGCCTATCTTCTGTTGCGGCTCACCCTGGGCATCAACATTCTCATGCACGGCCTGTCGCGCATCCTGTCCGGCCTGTTGCCATTCGCCGCCGGAATGGTAAAGCAGTTCGCCTCCACTTCCATGCCGCCAACTCTCGTTCATGCCTTCGCCATCGCGCTGCCTTGGTCGGAGCTGTTCATCGGCATCTTCATTCTCCTCGGTCTCTGGACACGCATCGCCCTGGCCCTCGGCGCGCTGGAAATTGTCGTTCTCACCTTCGGAATCTCACTCACGCAGAATTGGTCGGTCGCGGGTCTGCAGTTGATCTACGCTGTCGTCTACGCACTTCTGTTAGGATTCGGCGAATACAACCGCTGGTCTTTCGATGGATGGCACGACAGATCAACTGGCCCGCACCCTTCGCATCAGCGCGACGCCATCGAGTAAAACGTATTCGCGCCCGACCTCAGATCCTTGCCGTATCCAAGCACGAACGAAAAATTCCCCAGCAGTTTTACCCTCGTCTGCAGCCCTGTGTCCGTCAACCATTTCGGCGACCCAAAAAATTGCGAAGGATCGTAAATGTTCCCGGTGTCGAGAAACGGCCCCACCTGGACCTGCACAAACGCATCGTGAAACACCACCTTCTCCACATCGGAGTTGGAAAGCACATAGTTCCTCCCCAGCGGAGCATTTCCCTTTTTCCCGTCCATCAATCCGTTGTGCCCCCGCATCCACAAATCGTTATCGCGATCGAATCCCAGCATGAACAAGTCATCGAACGGTACCTGCCCAAACGTCTTTCCGGCCCGCAGCATCGTACTTGTCTGGTAATCGTCTCCCTGCGCCCGCGGAAACCATTTGGCCGCGAGCGATCCCCGCATGCGTCCGTACTTCCCCAGCGGATTCGTAAAAAATCTTCCCGCGTCGCCGGTCGCGCTTCCATCCAGCGAAAACCTTCTCTCTGGAAATCGAATCAGGGATCGATGCACACTCGCTCGCAAATCCATGCCCGAGCTATCGACAAAAAATTCACCCGCCTGCGCCGGAATCCCCGCCAGGCTGCGAAAATCCCGATATGAATACTCTCCGGCAACATTCCACCCCCATCGCCAATTCTCAATCGAAGCCACCTCTGCCCCCGTCACCACGCGTCGCATGTTGAATTCCGCAGCGGATGGCACGCCGGGTGTCAGCGTGTTCGTGACATTCCAGTTCTCATTTCTTCCCGCAAAATAGAATCGCGCACGCAGCTTCGGATTATCTTCCAGCGGCCACGCCACGTCACTCGAAAGCCACCGCTTGTTATCGTCCCAACGAACGAACGACAGCCAGTTCAGCCCCTTGCCATTCAGGTTGTAAAACTCTGGATACACGGAGAGGTACGGCAATCCATGCAACATGGACGCTGCGGCCTGCCATCGCTCGTTCTCCCAACTGGGCTGCTGGCTCGCGTGCCACACCAGCTTGAACGCGCCATCCCGCTGCGCCTGCAGTTCATAAAACATATGCGGAAAAAGATTCAGCTGATCCAACTCCGCATTCGTCGTCAAATATTGATTCCTCGTCCACTCCGCACCGGGAGAAAATTTGAACGCGCGATCCAATATCAGCGGATCCAACTCCGGCTTAGGCTGGTAAGTCAGATCGCTCAGCTTCGGCTTTCCCACTCGATTCCAATATTTCAAGGCAGCTTCCAGATTGCCCTCAAGAAAATAAATTGCCGCCAGAAAATTGCTCGCATACGTGTCCGTCGGGTCGAGCACCAGAGCGCGCCGCAAATCCTTCTTCGCGGGTGCAAATCGCTTGTCGTGATACGCAATCCCCGCCAGCTCTTCCAGAAAATGTGCATCGCGCGGATGTCCCGCATGTCCGGCTTCAAACGTTCGCTCCGCTTCTTTGAATCTTCCCAGCTCTGCCAGCGCCAACCCGCGATCCAGTTCCAGATCGGCCGGCTCGTTCGGCGACTCGGGAACCGCACGCACCACATCCTCCCATCGCTTCGCATCGTAAAGCGCTTTCACATGTGCGGTGTTGTTCGCGGTGCTGGGCGCAGCGGTCGTCGTCTGCCCCCATGCGGCGGTCGCCGCTATCAGAAGAAGTAGAAATACAATCAATGGGCAGCTTGCGCCGGTGAGTGTGAAGGTTTCGGCACAGCCAGCAGCATCCAATTGCCCGTGGCACGCCACTCCTGCTCGAACCCTTCTCGAGAAATTCGCAACATCTTCTGCTGTGCCGGATCGTTCAAAAAAAGATAATTCCTCGCAGGATCCACTCCGACCACCACCACATAATGCAGAGGCCCTAGCGCGCCGCTTGCCTGTAGCCCCACAATCAGCGGACGTCCCAAAGACAGTTGATGATCGAAGTCGCTCCACCGTCCGTGAAACGCGAACGCCTGATACCCTGAGCGCTCCAGGTAGTCGCGCATGCTGCTGGCATAGATTCCCTTGGCCGACCGGGAAAATAGCGCTGCCTGGATGTGCGTTGCCTCCGCGTCGGCGGCGATGGCTCGACCCTCCTTCAGATCCCAATATCGCATCACCATCGATAAGGACGCCGACCCACAGCCGTCCGTTGTCTGTTGTACAAAAGGTACATCGATCCAGATCGCTCGCCCGGCTCCAGCAGGCGCCGCTTGGGCGGCCCACATCGAACCGCCGAGAAGCAAGAGCCCGGCGAGAAGACGCTGTCTCATTCGTGAATTAAGCAAACACTGCAATCAAAATCACAGCAACCACCACAATACCAATCAAGGTAAAGATCCCCAGGCCGATCATGCCCGCAGCATAGTCCTTCTGTGCCTTCTGCGATCGCGCCGCCAGATTTGCCAGGTCGGTGTCATTCAATTGGCTTACCGCGTTCGTCACCTGCTGCGGATTCACGCCCTCCGACTTCATCGCTTTTTGGATTTCTTTTCTGGAAAGAAAACTCCTGAGCTCTTGCTCATTGCGCCGGCGCGTCGCCGAAGACGAAGCGACATCGTTCTGGATCTGTCCGGGCGAAACAACGTGGTTTTGAGCGATCATGGCCTGCGGAGCCACCATCACACAGCCCAACAACAATGCTGCGGCATAGGTTAATTTCCGATCTTGCAACAGTTTCATCTCTACCTCCAAACAGGGGATGGATCGCTCGTGCATTCCGAACGAATCGGCTGGAATCTTCCAGCCGATTATGAAGGTGGATGCGAAACTCAATTGGGATGTTGTAAGTTTCCATCCCGCTGGATGTTCTCCAATGAACAAGCGTAGATGCAGCGAATGTCTCGTCGCGCCTGAGCGAGAACCTGCAGCTGTCCTCGTGCTTCGACTTCGCGGGTTCTCGCTCAGAATGGAAGGATCATTGCGCCAACACGAAATGTCTCTAGCGAACCGCAACGATGATCAAAATCAGGACCAAAATCCCAACCGCGATGACAAGCAAGTCATGATTGTCGATGTCTCCCGCCGCAAATTCTCTCTGCGCTTGAGCTGAGCGCGCCGCCAGGCTCGCCAATTCAGCGTCATTCAACTGGCTCACGGCATTCGTCACTTGCTGCGGATCGATCTTCGCTGACTTCATCGCGCGTTGCGCTTCCTGGCTCGCGAGAAAATCCTCCACCTGCTTCTGGTTATGCTGGCGAGCGGCGGAAGCATTCGAGACATCGTTCTGAATCTCTCCGGGAGAAACAACGTGGTTTTGCGCAACGATGGATTGCGGTGCTGCAATCGCAACACTGAACAGCAGCACACTTGCGCAACTCAATTTGCGGCCTTGCAACATCTTCATCTGTACCTCCAATAAGGGGATGGGGTGGTTCTCAAACGCAGAGCATTTCGAATAGCCTATCAAAACTAGCAACGTGGATGCGCCCATGGATAGCTGGGTTGCATACCGCGAATCGGGCGCATGTTACTGAAGGCATCCGCGAGGCGAAGAAACCGATTTCGCTGTTCCGCAAGCAATTATTTGGTCAGCGTTGCTCTCTCCGTGCTCGCGGAAAGTCGCGCCGTGCGCTCCTGTTTCTCCCACGCGAACGGGCGTCCGTCAATGGCGCGCTTGATCGTCTTCAGCAGCACCAGGGAGAAAACCTGTCGATACGTGAACCGCTGGATCCAAATGTGGAATAGCAGCCAGCCGTCACCTTTATTGCTGGGATGGCGCGGCTCCAGCAGAAACGCCACACTCGACGCCAGAAAATCCACCAGCAGGAACGCCATGAAATAAATGATCAGCTTATCGAAGCTGGCTGCATTCGCCGCCACCGGATGAAAATACCGATTGACTCCGTAATTCACCACACCGGCAATAAACATCAAGTCAATAAAAGGCGAAAACAGCGGCAAAATAATCTGGAAAATAATCATGTTCGGCAACGCGAACAAGCCCATTGCACGGTGCCGCAAAAACGCCCCGCGATGTTTCACCACCGCCTGCAAAATTCCGAATGACCAGCGGAATCGCTGCCGCATCAGCCCCCGCATATTGTCCGGCGCCTCTGTAAACGCAAACGCGCGGTCTTCGTACACCACTTTGCAACCTTGCTGTAATAAGTTCATGGTCAGGTCGGCATCTTCCGCCACCGTGTTTACGTGGTATCCGCCCACCTTCTTCACCGCAGACGTGCGCCATGCTCCAATCGCTCCTGGAACCACGGTCACCACGTTAAATAAATCCAGCGCGCGCCGCTCGAAATTCTGGCTGGTGATGTATTCCAGCGCCTGCCAGCGCGTCCAAAGATTAATGCGGTTACCCACCTTGGCATTGCCCGCCACCGCGCCCACTTTCGGATCAGCCATGCGCGGAATCAACTTCGCAATCGCATCCGGCGCAATCACCGTGTCCGCATCAATCCCGACATACACCTCTTCGGTAACGAACTGCAGACCATAATTCAGCGCCTCTGCCTTGCCGCCGTTCGGCTGCGTCACCACCAGCAGCCGGCCAGACTCCAAATCCGCCGGCATCGCGGCGCGCGCTGCTTCCAGCGTATTGTCCGTCGAGCCATCGTCGATCACCACCACCCGCAGCTTGGGATAATTCGACCCCAGCACCGAGCGAATCGTACGCGCTATCACCTTGCCTTCGTTGTAGGCCGGAATCAGCACCGCGACCTCCGGCAAATAATTTTCCGCTCCCGCAGGCAGCTTGCGTTTGTGGACGCGATCGATCACGGCAAACAGCCCCACAATTACCAGCCGTCCCGTCATCAGGATGTCGCCCACAATAAAGATCAGAACGACGGTGTGCGCGAAAAATGAGAGAAACCAGAACGCGATCGCATCGATCCGCGCCTGCCAACGTTGTTTATACGGTATCGGAGGCATCACCTGATTGCGCGTTTTGCCAATCAACGCCGACACAGGAACAATTTTGTACCCCTTAGCTCGCAGCGTATCAATCAACAGCGGCAACGTTGCCACTGTCACCGAACGGTCGCCGCCGCCGTCATGCATCAGCATGATGCTGCCGCGGAATTGCGGCTTGGTCTTCATGTCGTTCAGCTGTTTCAGAACGGCCCCAACAATCTCCTGTGGCGTCTTTTTCGGATGTTCATTCCAATCGTCCGTGTCGATCTTGTCGCCGACGATGATGTAGCCCATCTGCTCCACTCGATCCACCGGCGCCGCCTGATCATTCGTGTCCGGCTCCTGGTCGATCGAATACGGCGGTCGAAAGAAAAGCGGCTGTACTCCCAGTTCTGCCGCAAACAATCTCTCTGTTCCATTCAGTTCCAGTTCTAGCTGTCGTGGCGATATCTGGCTGATGTCAGGATGAGTGAATGTATGATTCCCGATCTCCTGCCCATCCTTGTAATAGAGCTTCAGCAGGCCCACATTGTTCAGCGCTTCTTCGCCAATCACCATAAATGTCGCCGACACATGCTCGCGCTTTAGAATGTCGAGAATTTTCGGCGTCCACGTCGGATCCGGTCCGTCGTCAAAGGTCAGCGCCAGCTCGTTGGGATGATACCCATATTGCAGCAACGTGTACGGTTGCGGAAATGAATGCATCACCTGGGTCACGGCCAGGTTGGAGTCGGGATCAATCCCAATGGTCCGCTTGCCGTCCTGCGGTCTGCCAATCACCTTCAAAATGTCGCCGTCACCCTCCGTGTTCACGTTCGCGCCCGGATATATGGTCGACAGCAGTTGCGCCGCATTCGGATCCATCGGCTTGTTCCAGATATTCCATAGCGTGGGATCTTCACTGCCCAGCCGCCACAGCGCAAATGTCTGGATGCCGAGTTCACGCGCCGCCCGCATTTCATTCAGTGCCGTTACCGCATCCAGATACCACACTTCATGCCGGGTATGCGCGTCCTCATCCTCATAGGCAAAATGCATGTTCAGCGAATCTGTATCCATGACCGGCGACGCGTCGGAGTCCGACGCCTCCTGCCACGCATCCTGTACCTCCAGATCGTTCACATCCAAAACTTTGTTGGCGCTGTGTTTCTTGTCCCCCGCCATCGGCAGCGTCCAGTCGTACCCGTAGTCGCCAATGCTGCAGATCAATTTATTACGCGGAATCGTCTTCAATGCTGCCTGTAGATTGCGGACAAACCACTCCTGGCCTGCCACCGGCCCCGGGCCGCTGGACGGTTCATGCTGGTCGTAATCCATCACGATTACGCCATCCGTGTGCGCCGCATAATATTTAAAATCCCAGGTGTCGTCATCCACCGGCACGTTGATGTAGAGACGAAGATGCATCGGGTGCATCTTCGCGTACAGATCGGCCACCAGCTTGCGATATCCCGGCTGCGCGTCCTCTGGAATTGCCTCCAGATCCAGCGCAATCCCGTGATAATGCGGATCGGCGGCCAGCAGTTCCATCACCTGCTTTTCAAACCTGGCCTGCGACGCGCGGTTCATCAAAAACTTCTCGACAATTGCAGATTGAAAATCTCCTTTCAGCTGATCGAAATTGTTGACCATGGGAAACACTTCTGTGTCTTCGTGAGCGTCCGCAATCGCTCGCTCCACTTTGTGATCCGGATCGATGTTATGCACACCGCTCGCGTCCACTGGCGCAAACGCATGGTTATCCAGGGTGTAGGCCGTCAGCCTTCCATCCGGCGTCACTACGTGCAGCCAATCCGTAAACAGCAAATCGATGTCGTGAACGTGCCGCTTTAACGAGACAAGACTGGCCGCGTCATAGTCGACGTAATACGCCGCCCGCAGCCCTTCACCGGAATTCAGCGGAATGTCCGAAGGCCGCCGATGCCGCCTGCGCTGCAACGCCAGCTGGCTTGATCGCGTTCTTAGCGAATACGAAGGCTCATACAGCGGTCGATAGTTGCGCTTCGGCGTCGGCAGCAATAACTCCGGAAGCCGTTCCCGCCGCAGCACGTTGATCCCGAAAGCGACCACCACCACTGTCGACAGCACAGCAATAATGTCGAGGATACGCCGTAGACGCTTCCATCGCTTCCGGCCGGGATCGTAAAAAATTGGCTTGATCATTCTGAAACTGGGTTCGTAGCGTCTATCCTAGCCGGGTCTGTTCCCAGAACCAAACTATCT
>DATJUD010000001.1:0-63653 GCA_035502695.1 Acidobacteriaceae bacterium | reverse complement strand
CGGTGAAAATCTCGAAACAGCGAAATGGTGTATCCCACCAGGTTGCGCAGCAGCCAGGGCATGCCCACAATCGACATGACGGCCACCGCCGCCAGCCGTGGAATTGTCGTAATCGTCTGTTCCTGAATCGACGTCAAGGTCTGCAGCACGCTCAGTCCGATACTGATCACCGCAGCTGCCAGCAGAAGGGGCGCACTCAACAGCATGGCTTCCATCAATAAGTGCCGCGCGAGTTCTGTCACCTGATCCGGACCCATACGGGATTTTCCTTTCGCGGATCGCTGCCGCTGCGATCAAATTTCAAAAGCTTTTCAAGAGGGAGCCCGCCAGCAGGTTCCATCCATCTACCATGACGAACAACAGGATCTTCAATGGAGTCGAGATCACCACCGGCGGTAATTGCAGCATTCCGATAGCTGTCGTGATGGAAGCCACCACCAGATCGACCAGCAAAAACGGCAGGAAGAGGACGGCTCCAATCTGGAAGCCCGCCTTCAGCTCCGACAGCATGTAGGCCGGAACCACCACCCGCAGCGGCAAATCTTCGGGCTTCGCGGGTCGCTTCTCCATGGTGGCGGAAGCGAACAGAGCCAAATCTTTTTCCCGTGCGTAATGCAACATGTACAGTTTTGGCGGCTGGATTCCACGCTCAATTGCCTGAGTCCCGGTGATCTGACCGCTGCGGAAAGGCTCGACAGCCTGCTGGTCGACCTGCACCAATACGGGATGCATCAGGAACCAGGTCATCATCAAGCCCAGGCCCATCAACACCTGGTTACTGGGAGCCGTCTGAGTTCCCAATGCCTGCCGCAGAAAATGAAACACCACCAGCAAGCGAACCATCGGCGTCATAGAAAGAAGCAGCGCCGGAATCAGGGTGAGAAACGTCAGGACAAAAATGATCGTCCAGGGAACGGTTCCGTTGCCAGCAATGCGCAGTCCGTTCGCTGTCGGTTCAACCAGCGGAGCCGGCGCCAGCAAAAGTAGGCCGGGGAGGTTCATAGCTGCTGCGGCTTCCCTGCATCTTGCAGGTTTTCGGTCTGGCACAGGTGTGGGGACGAGATTGGAACTATCACAGTGATGTGCTCAGCACCACCGCCAACCAGAAATTGCACGCCGCCCACTTCCACCAGGGAGAGATGACGCTTCGCGCCCAACGCCAGTTGTCCGACCAGGCGCAGTTGCGGTGGTGTCTGAATAACTCCCGAATGGTATTTTGTCTTCACCCACCGCGCCAGGCGCACGATGAACTGCATCAGCGGCGGCGTCCGCTCCAGGGTTGGAATCCATCTGCGCCAATCGGGTTTGGATCGGGCCGATTCCCGCGCTCCTGCGTCTGCCGGATTCCACATGGCATCCGATGCCGGATGCGACATTGGTCCCGGCACTCCCACCAAACCGTTCGCTGTTCTCCACATTGCAACCATTTCCCTGGCCATCGCGACCCTTCCTCTCGTGATCCAGTCTTTCGTTGTGCTACACGCAAATCGTCATAATAGCCGGGTAATGCGAATCGCCATCGCCTGTTCCACGGCTTCCATCTCCACCCAGGCCAACTGCACGTCTTCGATCGCCAGCGGAAGATCTTCCCCGCTCGACCACGCCGTGGCGATTACTTGCCCGGCCGCCAAAGCCAGTAAATCTCGAACACAAAAACGAACCAACGGCAACGCGACATCCATCTGGACCGGCAGCCATTCGACAGTCGGCCATGTGTGGCGATGAGAGATCGCGGGCAACAGCTGCGCGTGCTCCGATTTCGATGTATCGCCGGAAACAGATACGTCGCCGGTTCCATCGTGGTGCGGCGGGGCGGGTTCCTGCAGTGCTTCCATGGGCCGAATCCTTTACCTGTGCGGCATCTCGTTGCGGTCGCGGCCGGAAGACAGGAGGAAACGCTTCCAACAACCTTCCCAGGCTCTGTTGCTCAGGAACGATTTGGCCGGCACGAAATTCACCCGCTTCAACATGCGCGTGATTGCCATAACAATTGAAAGAAGTGCAGGAATGGAACCAAGGAAGGAGATGCAGAATAAGAAAGTTCTTAGATCTTCTAAAGCTCTGGTTGGGGCTGTCGAAGGGACTGGCTGGATTGCCAGGCGAAGCCAGCTGGTACGCCAACTTCGCCCCAATCCGTTGAATCGATCAGCCTTGAATCATGTTGATGGTCGCCTGGGTAACGGTATTAAATGTGGTCACCGATTTGGCATTGGCTTCATAGGCGCTTTGCGCCACGATCAGGTTGGAAAATTCGCTGGAAATGTCGACGTTCGATTCCTCCAGCGCTCCGCCTTCCATGCTGCCTCGTCCTCCTGTGCCGGCTACCCCGACAGTCGCCTGTCCGGACGCGAGGGTGGCCGCAAAATTATTGTTCCCCAGGCGTGCCATGCCCTGCTCGTTATTCACTGTCGCGACCGCTAATTGACCGACCGCCTGCGTCTGTCCGTTGGAGAACTGCACCGAGATGGTTCCGTCGGAGCCGACAGAAAACCCTTGATAACTTCCGCTCGAATATCCATTCTGCGTGGTGTTGCCCACCGTGGACGCGGATGCCACCTGAGTCAACGTTGGATTGTTGTTGGAATCGTAAAGGTCCCAGGTGAAATTGAGATTACTGGCTCCATCCGCGAGGGTGCCAAAACTGATTCCGGATACGTTGGCAGCGGGCGATGTCAGATTTCCATTGCTGTCGAACGTGAGTGTGCCAGTCGTGTTGGCAGTTGTACCGGAATAATCGCCGGCAGGTAGAGAGATAGCGTAATTCCAGGTGTTGTTGCCCTGGCTGGTGAAGTTCACCGTGGCGACATGACTTTGCCCGAGCGAATCGTAGACGGTGACTTGTGCTGGAACCACTGTGCCGACCGCTGCGCTCGCGTCCAGATTGGTTGCATTCAAAGCGAAGCTTGTTGTGGCCTGCGGCTGCTGCGTGGCTCCTAGTGGAATCTGAATTGCCGTCAGCGGCGCATTTGTGTTGACCACGCCATTGCTTGCTGGATACCCCATGACGGCCAGTCCGTCCACACTGGTTAGATTTCCGTTCTGGTCCGTCTGGAAGTCTCCAGCGCGAGTGTATGCTGGAGTGCCGCCATTGTTCAGCACGAAGAAACCATTCCCGGTCAACGCGACATCACTAGGACTGCCGGCAGCGGTATTGATGCTGCCAAGCGTGAAGTCCGTGGAATTCGCAGCCACCTGGACGCCTTGGCCCGCCAGCACCGGATCACCCGAGCCCGACGATCCCACCTGCTGATAGAACAAGTCTTCAAACGATGTGGATTGAGACTTGAACCCGGTTGTATTCAGATTGGAAATGTTGTTCGCGATGGTGTTGAGTTCGGTTTGATCGGCGTTCAACCCGGTCAGTGGAATGGAAAAGGAAGCCATGAGATTTCTCCTCGAAAAACATGATGTGATTGAGTTTCTTCGCGAAACCGCCGCGAGTGACTTCTAGCGATTCATCGAACCGCACTACCGGTTCCTGCCTGATTTACGGCTGGCAAGGACGAAGACCCGGTGAACGTTGCTCCGGGAATGGAATGCTGCAAAGCCCGCATCACCTCTGGGTTAAGAGGAACCTGGGTTGGCGCTTGCGCCTGGGTCGGCAGAGTGGATGCTTGCGTAAAGGCGCTGGCTACGGCAGTATCGGCCGCCGTCGGCAGCTGCGTGTGACTTCCCAATGGCAGAAGATGGCTGGCAGTCGCGGACGCGGCAGAGGTCGACATCGACGCGCTCTTCGCTGTCGCCGCAGCCGCTGCAGCCGGAGACGGACTGCTGGCAGCGCTTCCGGTGGTCGTTGTGCCGCCGGTTGCGGTGGTCAGCGTCTGATTGATTTGAACCAATTGTTCCAGACTGTTGACCCCGACCAGCTGCGTGATGTACTGCATTGGGTCGGTCTGCGTAGTGGGATCCTGATTCTGAATCTCGGTAACCAGCAAGGTCAAGAAAT
Source organism: Acidobacteriaceae bacterium (assembly GCA_035502695.1). Taxonomy (GTDB): domain Bacteria; phylum Acidobacteriota; class Terriglobia; order Terriglobales; family Acidobacteriaceae; genus JAKAAZ01. The sequence goes on along the minus strand of DATJUD010000001.1, from coordinate 59,707 downwards.
CGTTCGCTGTGATAGTTGCCTCATTGGTGGAGGAACCGGTGGTAGAACCTGTGCTCCCGGTACTGGACGAATCGAGCGCGCTCACTCCCTTCGCCTGCGCCTGGGGCTGCGACTTCGATTCAAACGGCGACGTGACAGCTTGTTTCACATGATCTAAAACGCCCATCAGAAAACCCATCGTGGTACTTCCTTTCCGTCAATACTTTGGTGCGATGTTTACGCGCGAATGCTGAAATGGTGCCCTTCGTATAAGGAGTTTGTTCCCTGGCTCGCCGGGATTGCCGCTCTCGTAATTGGCGCGGCCTTCCAGTCGCTACTGGAGGAACTGACTACCGCAGCGCTGTTCGAACTCGTCTGCGCCTCATTTTGCGAGGCAGTCTGCCCTTGCGATCCTGTCCCCGCCTGACCGCCCGTCAGCGACGATTCCACATGAACCTGTTGCACCCCAGCGTGATGTTCCTGCAGATATGTCGCCATGGTTGGCAGCACAGAAGTCAAAGCAGCGTGGCTGGCGGCTGAGCTGGTGGTCAGCGCGGCTGCAATCTGTCCAGAAACTCTTTCCGCCCGCACCTCGACCCAGCCCAGCGAGGGATCGGTGACGCCGACCGAAACCTGATGCGGTGCAGCATGCAACAAAACTCCACGCTCTCCAGCAGCTGCGCTGTCTAAAGCGGTAAATGCATCCGCAGACGTGGCGCGGGCTGCTGTAGAGCCCACCGTCGACGAAGGAAAACTTCCAGGTGTGCCGAAGTGACCGGCGGAGGAGACAATGCTGGAGCTGTTTTGCATTCCGGCGCTCGACCCCACAGGATTCGCTTGCTGTCCTGGAATATCTTTCGCTGCCATTCCGGTCGGGGGCATGGCAGCGGTAAAACTGCTGCTTTTCGAGCCATTGCTGTCGTGAATCGAAGTTGCTACTCCATTGCCACCGCTGCTAACCGGATCGTTCCCAGCTGTACCAGAATTGCCGACTCCGTTGGCACTGACTGTATTCGAAGAAGTCGCGTCGCCTGCAATATTTGCCGATCCATTTGTCCGAGCCTGCGTTGAACCTCCGTCGCCAACGACAGCAGGCTGATTTGCTCCCGCATCTCCCGTAGAAATGCCGTTGTGGGTTGCATTTGAGTTTAAGTTCACATAGGACCGCTCATCGCTTGTCTGGGCTCCGTGGGCCGTCGCAGAATGCTCGGAAACCAGGATCCCATCCGTGGAAACACCGGCTCCATGCGGCTGCATCGCGACTGCATCTGTGGTTCCATCCTTTTGCGGAGTGGGCACGGTCAAATTCGGCGTTGTCGCTCGATTCGAGAACGAAGAATCGTCCGTCAGCGTGGAAGCGTCATTGAGCTTCGTTCCGGATTTGGACTCGGTTGCGGCGCTCGAAGCGGTTGGCAGACTCACAATGGGAAGATTCGGCAAGATCGCCGAAACAGAAGCAACTGCGAGTGACGCCGTTGTCGTGACAGCAGGAACGCCCGAAGCGTCCTGATGTCCATTCGCTGCCTTGACTGAAGACGTTGGCTTTCGTCCGTTCAACGCGGGCGAACTTCCCGTTTCGTTGTCGTCCGCGTGAACGCGTTGCTCGGTGACTTCACTGGATCGATCCCCAACGTCCGCGACCTGAATCGGAGAGTGGGTCTGTCCATCGGCGAGCGATGAAGCATCTCCGTCGGGAACAGCTGACGAAGCGACACTGTTTGATGAGTCGGAATCCTGACGCTGCAGATTCGCTGTCTGGACCGTAGCGTTGCCATTCGCAGCTTGACTCGAGGACGCAGATGCGGACTCTTCCGCGCGATTGGAATTCGCGCCGGCAGACATAATGAACCGATTGAACTGTGAACGTGAAGACGCCGACGCATTCGAAGGATAGGAGGTTTTCTGAGCCGTTTGCGGCATCTGCGTAGGAGAGACTGCCGACTGCATCACCTCGGCAAATGGCTGGCCAGGCTCAGCAACTTCAGGCCTGGAGGTCACCGGTACCGGCATGGCGCGGTTGGGAGCTGCAACGTCGATCGGCTGTATCGCACTCATGCAGACACAATCTCCAGATGAAAGAGTAGTGTGCAGCTGACGTGCCAAAGGTAATTCAAGGAAATAAGAGATCGATAAGGATTGGCTCAGAATTGCCGAAGAACGCTTTCATTTCACGTGAGCGGCTCTTCACCGCTGGAGTTTTCTCCGCGAGCGGCCTGCATCCGGTGCAGGTCTCGACGCTGTTGCATGCGGCTTCGCTGTGAAAACCATTCATCGGTTTCGGCCTGGGCGCGGCGATTTTTCTCTATGGCTTCTGCGCTGGCGCGCTGTTCGACCAGCTGTTCGGTCTGACGCAGTTCGCGGCGACGCTCGGTATAGACGGCAACCAAAGGCTCCATGCGGCCCAGCTCTGCTTGGCGAAGTTTTTCCAGGCGCATGCGCCTCCAGCCGAAAAACTCGAGCACGGCCTCTTCCATCAGCCAGCCTTTTTCTTCCACCCGTTCGCCGGAATCATTTGCCGGGCTGGGGGAACGTGCGATATTTGCGGCGGCGTCTTGTCGCCCAGAAATCCAGCTTTCGGCCAGCGCAGATCGCTGCTTTTGCTCGAGAGTCAATTGTCGCGTGCAAGCCGCAGAAACCTGACGGGCGCGCTGCGCCGCTCGTTCGACTTCCAGACGCGCCTGTTCTTCCGCCAGTTGTCGAATTCTCAAAATGCGCTGCAGCGCTTTTGCCATAACAGTAAAATTTCTCCCGAATCAAATCTGCAGTGCCAGCATCTGACTGAAGGTTTGTTCGAAGGAGGATCGCTCCTCCGGCTTCTGCTCGAGAAAGGCGCGAAGCTTTTGACGCGCTGCCAGCGCCCGGTCAAGATCTGGATCGGAACCGGCTTTGTACGCTCCAATGCGAACCAGATCTTCCGATCGCGCATATGCGGAGAGCAGTTGCCGGATCAACGTCGCCCGTTCCCGATGCTCCGGCGTGGTCACTGCGGGCATCAATCGGCTGATCGATTCCAGCACATCGACAGGCGGATACCATCCTTCCGATGCCATCGCCCGAGATAACACAATGTGTCCGTCGAGAAACGATCGCGCCGCGTCGACCAGCGGGTCCTGCAGATCATCGCCCTCCATCAACACAGTGTAGAAAGCGGTGATGCTTCCTGTGGCGTATTGACCGGCACGTTCGATCAGCCGAGCCATCCGCCGAAACACCGACGGAGTGTATCCGCGCGCCGTGGAAGGCTCGCCGGCGGCCAGGCCGATCTCCCGCGCCGCCATGGCGTATCGCGTCAGTGAATCGAGCACCAGCAGCACGTGTTTCCCTTGCTCCGCATAAAATTCTGCAATCGAAGTTGCCGCCATCGCGGCTCGCATGCGCAGCAACGGAGACTGATCGCTGGTTGAAACCAGCACCACAGAACGCTTGCGGCCTTGCTCGCCAAGACTGTCTTCCAGGAACTCTCGAACCTCCCGGCCTCGCTCGCCGACAAGGCCGACGACGGTTAAATCTGCGGCGGTGTTGCGCGTCATCATGCCGATCAGCGTGCTCTTCCCCACTCCCGAGCCGCCAAAAATACCGACGCGTTGTCCACGGCCGACAGTGAGAAGTCCGTCGATGGCACGCAAGCCGGTGCCGAGTCTCATCTGGATCGGAACTCGATCCATCGGTTGCGGAATCGCTCGTTCGAGTGGGTAGCTTTCCTTCACTCGCAACCGCGGCCCGCCATCGAGTGAGTATCCCTGGGCGTTTAATACCCGACCAAGCAGGTCATCTCCCACGTCGATGGAAGGCATGTCGCCCAACGCCGCCACACTATCTCCAAACCGTATGCCGTCGGAGGAATCGAGGGTCATGGAAAGAACATGCGGCCCGCGAAAACCGATCACCTCGCCGGGATGGCTGTTGCCATCGCGATCGAGAATCTCACAACATTCGCCCACCGAGCAAAATGGACCCTCTGATTCGATCGTCTGACCGGTGGCTTCAATGACGCGTCCATGCCAGCGCCATGCGGGTCGCTTTTCCAGCCGGCGAAAGTAGGCGTTCAGAATCTGCTCCGCCCCTGATGCAGGTTCCCCGTCAAAAGGCTCGTCTTCAACGCTGCCCCTACTGCTTTGCGCAACCGAGCGCATCCATCGCAGAGCGTAATCCTCGGCATCGTCATCGGCTGAGTTCGGCTGCCAGCGATCGTCTTGCAATACGTCGGGCGCTGCCGAAGATTCAAGTTCCTCAAGTACGCTCTCCGTCGACAATGAGTCCTTCTGCGGCCGATCTTTTATGTTGCGCGGCGGATGAATCGCCGGTTGGAATAGAGAAACGGCGTCCACTCCCAATCCTTCCGGCAACATTGGATCGGACATCGCTTTCTCTCCTTTCCACCCCAAACAAAAATCAAATGCTTGTGTCGCTGCTACCCCGCATTTCGGCCAGTGGGCGCGGTAATTGTCGTGGCTTCCACCGGTCTGCGATCCAGCAAGTCGAAAAAGCCCTTTTCAATTTCTTCCAGCTGCGCTCTCACACCCAGCTCAATCGTGCCCAGCTCCGTTGCCAGCAGGCATTCCCCGGGAGAAAGGGAAGGATCTTCCAGAATTCCCGGCTGAATCCGCAGATTGGTTGCCGCGCGGAAGAACTCCTTCCACGGCTCAACCTCGCGCGGTGGAACCCGCATGACGACTTGGCTTGAGTCGCCCAGCTTTTCCAGCGCCACCCGAACCGCACCTGTCAGCAATAGCGGATCGAGATGTGCCTCTCGATGCAGTACCCGCGCTGCTATCGCCAGCGCCAACCGCACGACTTCGCCTTCGACGTTGTGGAAGTAGCTTTGCCGTTCAAGCCGGAATTGCTCGAGAGATTGAAGGATCTGTGTCCGCAGCCGCTGTTGTTCTACATTGACCTGTTGCTCGACGGCCTGGCGTGCTTCGCGATGACCCTGCTCGCGCGCCGCGGCTACAGCCTGCGCCGTGGCGGCTCGTTCCGCTTGCAAAAGCTGCTCGAGTTCGGCCGCCCTTAGCTGACCTTCCGGCTCCCGTTCTGGCCGGTTCTCCGTCTTTGGGGAATCTTCTGCGCTGGGAAATCCATCTACGTGACTGGGAAACACAGTGACCCATGAATTCGCAGATCCCGATCCATGGTGCGTACCTCTGGGAGACGATTCATCCGGCGTTTTGCCGGATTGTGCGGTGGGATATTGCAGCCGCTCCAGAACTGGCAGGCCGGCAGTGTCGGCTTCCTTCCTGTCTGCGCGAATTGCTCGTGATGCTGCCACTCGAGTTCCTCTTTCGTTTTGCAATCATTGCTACAGAGAGAGCTGTGCGGGTTGATCGCGACGCCTGAGTCTCGACGCCGCGTGCAAACCAATTCGCTTACACCATCAGGTCATCTTCTTTTTCAGTGGCAAGAATCAACTTGCCATCCGCTTCCAGTTTTCGCGCAAGCACAAGAATTTCCTGCTGCGCCCCCATCACTTCTCGCGCGCGCACCGGCCCCAGGACTTCCATATCCTCCTGCAGCATCTCGATGGCCCGCGAACTGAGCGCCTTGAACAGGTGCGCCTTCAGTTCAGGATTCGCGCCCTTCAACGCCAGCGCCAGCTGCTTCTTGTCTACCTGGGAAATCAGTTCTCGAATGCTTGCCGCAGGTACCGTCACCAGATCTTCAAACGTAAACATCAGATTGCGAATGCTGATAGCCAGCTGGGGATCGTCTTTTTCAATTTGTTCCAGAATGGATTTTGCGGCGATAGCATCGAGACGATTCAGCAGGTCGGCGACCCCTTTGAATCCGGAGTAAGACTTACGATGCGTGTCCCCCAAGGACAGAAGCCGCTTATGCAGTACCAGCGCCACTTTCTGCGCCATCTCAGGAGAGAACTGCTGCATCTCCGCCAGCCGCCGGATGGAGTCGACTCGCTGACCCTCGGCCAGCTCCTGTAACACCTGCGAGGCCCGCTTGGGATCGAGATGCGCCAGCACCAGCGCCACAGTCTGCGGATGTTCTCCCTCGAGAAATTTGCTGAGCTGATGCGGATCGACCTCCTGCAACATCGCCAGATCGCTGTGCTGCGCCTCCTGGGCATTTTTCACCTGGCTCAGCAAATCGCTGGCGCGCTGCTTGCCGAAGGTATCCACCAGCAGCTTGGTGGCATACTCCAAACCGCCATGCACCATGTACTGCTGGGTCTCGATCAGTTCATAAAACTCTTCGAGCACAGCACTCGCTACTTCCGGAGAAACGTCTCGAACCGAAGCGATTTCTTCGGTCAACAACTGCAATTCCTGCTCAGAAAGATTCTGGTAGATTGATCGGGCCAGCTCATCGCCAATCGTAATCATCAGCACCGCAGCCTTGCGCAGCGGCGTGAGATTCTTGATCGGCGACTTGTCCATAGTTTCCGAAGCATGCGGCGCCGGTGGCGTCTCCTGCACCGGAACCTGCGGAGCCGTGGTTGCTGTCGCCATCGATCGAATCTCCTTCGTTTTTCATTCAAACAGCAAATCGAATGATCCCGCGATCACCCGTTTCAAATCGCCCCAGCGCCGCCACATCAAGATTTGTGCGTCGAGCGGACCCAACTCTGCAGCAGCCGTGTCCCTTGCTGTGGTTCTTTCCTCACGTAATCTGAAACATGGTCGAACAGCACCTGCGCGCGCGCCTGCTGGCGCTCGAAACTCAACTCCTGCGTCTGATCCAGCTGCGCCGCACCCGAGGCGGACTTCAATTGTGGCGCTTGCCCGCCCGCCGCCGACATAGTTTGCACGGACGAACTTATTTGTTTGATCTGCGCGAGAACCGGCCGCACGATGAAAATCAGCACCATCAGAAACACGGCGAACAGGACCCCATAGCGAACGAATCCCATATTGTCGCCGACATGTTCAATCATCCGTGTTGCCAGACCGGCACTGACTGGGTTGGCATTGGTGGCGAAGGCGAGATTCTGCACCGTCAACTGATCTCCCCGCGTCGCATCAATCCCTATGGCTGCCTGCGCCAGTTGTTGGATCTCATGCATTTCCGCGGGAGTTCGCGCCACCCAGGTGACGCTTTTGCCGTTGGCGGAACGGACCATGCGATCGTTAATCAGGATCGCGGCTGTTACCCGGCGCAATTCGCCCGGGCCCTGCATGTGATGATGTACGGCCTTGCTGACCGCATAACTATCCTGTTCCCGCTTGCTGTTCCGCATCGGCGTGGTCTGTTGCGGATACACAGGTTTCACGTTGGGAGCATTGCTGGCAGTTCCGGGAACACCGCCGGGGGCAGGCTGACCGCCGGAACTTTCCTCGGTGCGATCGGTCGAGAGGGTCGCGACCTTGGTGGGATCGTACACCTCGTCGACATCATCTTCGCTACCGGAATCGAAGTCTGCCGTCACGGAGGCTCGCACATTATCCTCGCCGGCAACCGGCGTCAGAGTTGCGAGCAATTTGTTGGTCAGAAGTTGTTCGTACTGCGCTTCCTGCGCGCCGGCGCTTTTCGGTCCAAACTGCTGGCGTCCGTCAGCGTCGACGAGAGTGACTTGATTGGCTTTTAACGTATCGACGGCTCCTGCCACCAGACTGCGCACCGACTGCGCCTCCTCGTCGCTCAAGGGGCGCCGAAGCTTCAACACCACGCTGGCCTTGGCATTGCGTTGATCGTCGGTAAACAAGGAGTCATGCGGCAGGACAAGATTGACCCTTGCCTGCTGCACCGCGTCCAGCGACTCAATCGTGTGGTCCAACTCGCCTTCCAGGGCTCGCTGATAGTTCACCCGCTCGTCGAATTCCGATCCCACCCAGTTCGGCTTATCGAAAATTTCAAATCCCATTCGTCCGCTCGACGGCAGTCCTTTGCCGGCAATCGCCAGCCGCGCCTTGTTCAAGGAAATGTCAGGAACGCGAATGGTGGTGCCGTCGGGCGTCACGTCATAGGGAATGTTGGCCTCCATCAATTCCTGCTCGACCTGCTGGGCATCACGCGCCTCCAGTCCACTCATCAGCACGCGCATGTCAGGCCGGATGGCAAGCCATATCATTCCGCCGCCCACTGCCAGCAGAACACCCAGAGAAGCCAGCAAACCCAGGCGCTGACGCGAAGACATGCTGCCGAGACGGGCGCGCAGTGCCCGTGTATTCGCGGTCAGGCGCTCCTCGATCCCCGTCTTAACGATGGCGGAGGTGGGCGGCGGAGTGGGTGTCTTCTCTGGCATTATGAATCTCTTCTAAAAGGCGATCGCGGAGTCAAAATTGCATCCCCATTAACTGCTGATAGGCGGCGACCGCTTTATTGCGAAAAGCCAACATCATCTCAAATCCCAAATTGGCTTTTTCTGTCGCGATCATGGCGGTATGGACATCGACACCCTGCCCGGACAGCAGCCCGGTCACAGCGTTGGCCGCATTCGTTTCCAGTTGCTGCGTCTTGCCAATCGCATCCTGCAACAAGCCGGCAAAGGGCATCGGATAGGACAGCGAGGCATCGTTGCCTTCGGCAATTCCTGATGTTCCATTGCTGGAAGCGACGTCGGCCATCACCCGCTGTGCGGCGGCCTGAATATTTGGAATCGCTGTCACCCTCTTCTACCGTGTCCTTTCTCTGCGTGGCTCAAACCACCAACAGCAAACTATTCTGGCCTTACTTCAAAAGGTCGAGCGTAGATGAAATCATGGACTTGGCCGCGGTCACCGCTGAAACATTCATGCCATAGGCGCGTTGCGCCCCCATCAGGTCCACCATTTCCGTCAACGGGTTGATGTTCGGATAGGTTACGAAGCCATTCTTATCCGCATCCGGATGGCCGGGATCGTACCGTTGTAATGGAGCTGCTGTATCGCTAACGACGGCAGACACACGAACCCCCTCCCCGATTTCCGGCGATTGATCCGGCGAGGCAGCGGAAGACATTAACGTGCTGGCAAAGTCCTGCGGCTGATCCACCGGGGAGCTTTGAAAGACGACATGCTGGCGCTGATAGGGTTTGCCGTTTTCTGTCCGCGTGGTATTCGCATTGGCCATATTCGCGGCAACCACCTCGGCGCGGATCCGTTCCGCTTCCAAGGCCGAACCGCTAATATCCATCACTCCAAACAGATTCATGCATTCCCCTTGTTCGGACGGTTGTTGAGCCTACTGCGCCTGAATGGCACTGCGAATTTCTGACAACTGCTCCTGCAGCAGTTCAATCCCGGTTTTGTAATCCAGTTGTTCCTTGGCCAGATTCAGCCCTTCTCGATCCATCGAAACATCGTTTCCGTCTGGCCGTTCTAACAATCCACCTACTTGCTCAATCGTGGGCGCTTGACTGGCGAGCGCGGCGCTCGCGGTTCCCGTTCCCGCCGGCAAACCATCGCTGCCGTCCTGGCGCGCCGCCAGGGCTTGCGACGCGGCTGCGGAAAACTCGGCAGCAAAATCGATGCCCACCGCGCGATAGTTGGGCGTATCCAGATTGGCGACGTTGCTGCTAGTCAGCTTGAATTGCGTCGTCGTCAAATCCAGGAATTTTCCCAGCACATCAATCAGGGGTGTCGTAATTTCCATCGATCCTCCTACTGCTCCAGCTTGTTTCACTTGAAGGCCTCTGGCTCTCTTGCCATCCGCGCCGAATTCGGCCAAAATTTTCCTGATTCGCTCTCAAGATTCGCTCCACTCAGTCGATGTGCAATAGAAGGTCTAAAGTTGGGTACGGCAGATAAGAGAATTCTCAGAATCTCGTTTCCGACGCCGTTCTTTCTCGAGACCGCACACGGATCTCTGCCGCAGTGATCGTGGGGCGATTTTCAGCCAGGATGTAGGCTCTCTCCACCACGTGTCCCAACTCCCGGACATTGCCGGGCCATGCATGATTGCAAAGCTTGTCTAGGGCGTCCGGATGAAAAACTTTTGAAGGACCTGTCTGCCCCAGCTTCTCAAGGAAATACATGGCCAATTCGGGGATATCTCCGCGACGCTCTGCCAGGGATGGTGTCTGGACGGGAAAAACGGCTAAACGAAAATAGAGATCGCTGCGAAATTTGCCTTCCTCCACGCACTGTAACAGCGGCTGGTGGGTGGCCGCGATTACGCGAACATCGACGCGCACAGGTTCGTTCTCGCCGATCCGCTGCAGTTCCCCAGCCTCCAAAAAACGCAACACTTTTGCCTGCAGCGCCATGGGCATCTCACCAATTTCGTCCAGAAACAGAGTCCCTCCGTGCGCCGCCTCCATGCGTCCCGTACGTGACTGAATGGCGCCGGTAAAAGCTCCGCGGGTGTGGCCAAACAGCTCCGCCTCCAATAACGCTTCGGGAATGGCAGCGCAATTCAGCACAATGAAGGGCCGATTGACTCGCGGGCTTAGTCGATGGATTGCGTGCGCGACTAGTTCTTTTCCGGTTCCTGTCGGTCCTTCAATCAGAACCGTCGTTGTGCGCGGCGCAACCAGACGCACAGCATGTGACAGACTCTGCATTTCGCAGCTGCTTCCTACCATTCCCGGTAGACTCGCAATCGGCTGAGTGTGCGACGACGCTGTTATCACACAGCTGGCAAACGAACTTGCAGCGGTTGGCGACATCTCTTCCGAGCCATCGCAGGCAAGAGAACTTTCCGGCGCAGTGGCAATAACTCGGACTGGTTTCGTGTAGAGAAAGCTTCCGGCCGGGTTGATTCCATGGGCTTGTGGAGAACGAATGCCATGCGGCGCCATGGGATGAAGCTTCGCTGGATGAATCTCAGATTGGCCGACCCACCCAGATCCTCCGGATTCCTGGGCTCGCCGAAGCGCGTGCAGCAGCTCCGGACGGCGCGCGGATCGCGACTTTCCCACCATCTCCTCGGCCTCATTGACACAGACCAGATCCAGATTGGGATACTGGATTCGCAGTTGCTCGGCAAAATCGCCGGCTTCCAGGTCGGGCAGCCAGAAGTCCAGCAGCAGTGCTTCGCTGGGCGATTCTTCCAGATACGACAGGGCCTCCGCGCCTCCGGAAGCTTCCCGCACCTTCCATCGCATGCCGATCAGGATTTCGGCCAGCCTTTGACGGAACGAGGCATCCGCACTCACCAGCACAGCCGTACGGGACACCGCCGCGCGAACATCCATATTATGTAAGGCTTGCATTTCGAAACTCCTCCCACATCAAAGCCGACAGGAACAATAACCAGAGACCGCGCTAAAATCCGCGGTCAAACCGGCCCAAGGGAGGGTACGCGCAATACATATCCGTTGCCGCGCACCGTATGAATTAATTTGTTCTCTGCACCTTCATCCACCTTTCGGCGCAGATAGTTGATGTAGACATCAACAACATTGGTGGTCACGTCAGGATGCATTTTCCATACGTGCTCAAGCAGACCACTTCTTGAAACGCATTCCCCGCGATGCTCCAACAGATACTCCAGTAACGAATATTCCTTTAATGTCAGCTCAATCGCCCGCCCGCCACGCTCGACGGCGCGACGGCTGCGATCGAGCACCAGGTCGCCGCAGCGCAATTGCGAACCGGCAGTCGAGTCGACGCGCCGAATCAGAGCACGGCAGCGCATCTGTAACTCTCGCAATGCAAATGGCTTAGGCAAGAAATCGTCAGCGCCTAGCTCGAGGCAATGCAAGCGCTCCTCGAGCGTGTTTCGCGCGGTCAGAACCAGCACCGCCGCGTCGCTGACCTGGCGGATCGCGCGCAGGACTCCGATCCCATCCTTACGGGGAAGGTTCAGATCGAGCAACAGAAGCCGAAACTGCGCTGTCTGCCAGGTGGCCAGCGCAGATTCGCCATCCTGCACCCAGGCCACTGTGTGGCCGTCATTTTTCAGAGTACGCTGCAGCAAACTTCCCAGCGCAGAATCATCTTCCGCTATCAGAACTCGCATCGGCAGCAATCCATTTCCAGAGCAACAGGGAATTACAATTTGTAAATTCTTCGCTACATCCTTGATGGAGCGACACTTGTGCCGCTGGAAGCTTCCAGAGGGGAAGGTCACTTGGTTCCATGTAAGGTGTATTTAACTTCGCTTGAGTGGGGGAGAAAATCAAGCGAAAATCAAGGAGGTAGGGAAACGAAAGTAATTCAAATTGGGACGGATTTAGAACAATTTCCTAAAGAGAATCGCCCTCGGAGCTGATGGGAATGTGAATCCAGCCGATAGGCTCCCTACAGTAGTTTTGGCCGCTTCAGACGGTAACATCCAGCCGTCGCCCCCGGGAGCGGTTCGAACTCTTCCGCGATGTTCAGGGTTGTTTCAGCGCTTCCCAGGAAAAGATATCCGCTGGCAGAAAGCAGCGGAGCAATCTTGCTGAGGATTTTGCGCTTTGTCTCCTGATTGAAATAAATCAGGACGTTACGCATAAAAACTACATCGATCTTCGGCAGAAAGGACCAGGTCTCGGTCAGATTCATCTCGCGAAATTCAATCATGCGGCGGATTTCTTCTCGGAGCTGCCAGTCGTCACCGTCGCGGGTGAAGTACTTGACCAGAAATTTGACGGGAAGGCCGCGGTTGACTTCCAACTGTGTGTAACGGCCACGAATCGCCCGTGCCAGCACGTCGGAGGAGAGATCGCTGGCAATAATTCGCAGGTTCCATCCCTGGAGTTGTGGAAAATATTCCCGCAAGGTCATGGCGACGGTATATGGCTCCTGACCCGTCGAGCAGGCGGCGCTCCAGAATGTCAGACAGCGTTGGGCTGCCCGAGCGGCTATCAGCTCGGGAATGATGCTGGTGCGCAGCAATTCGAACGGCCGGATATCACGGAAGAACAGGGTCTCATTCGTGGTCATCGCATGAATCAATTTTCGATGCGATCCATTGAAGGTATCTCGCTGCAGGCGTCCCAAGTACTCGCCTAACGAATTGAAGCCTTCTTTTTCGGCCAAAGGGCTTAGTCGTGCCTCAACAAGATACTCCTTGCCTTGTTCCAGCACGATGCCGGCGCGCTGATGAATCAGGGCACGAACATACTCGAATTCATTGGGCGTGACGCTCACCTGGGGCTCCGGGTATTCAGATAATAGGTCAGTCTGGGACGAGTTACAGGCATGCGCCCGACGGCTACCCGGCGAACGATTTCCCCGGCGATGAGCCCCAGCGGTAGAACACCATCGGCCAGGCCGGCGTTGGCCACGTATCCGGGCATTCCCCAGACCACGGAGGTGGCTTCATCCTGCGCCAGAATCTGGCCGCCCGCTTCTCGAATTCGTCCACACCCGCGAAGCCCATCCTGGCCCATGCCAGTCATAATCACCGCCAGGGCTTCACCTCCATATACGTCTGCCACCGAGCGGAACAGCACATCCACTGCCGGGCGACAAGAATTCTCCGGCTGTTCCTGTTGGGTGCGGATGCGCACACCTTCTTTGCTTCGCTCCACCATCATGTGGAAATCTCCAGGAGCGATATAAGCATGTCCAGGAAGCAATTCCTGATAGTTGGCCGCTTCCATCACCGGGATCTGCGATTTCGACGACAGGCGGTCGGCGAGAAATTTGGTGAAGATGGGCGGCATGTGCTGCACGATTACCACGGGAACAGGAAAATTCGGCGGCAGCAGGGGCACCAGGTCGCCTAATGCGTTAGGACCGCCAGTAGAGGTTCCGATCGCCACCACTTCGACACGAGAAGTGGCCGAGCGCGGCGCGGCTTGAACAGATGGGAGATGTGTCATCTGTGCGGCCATCAGCGTGAAGGGGCGAGCCACCGATGTCGAGGCCTGCGGTACATGGGCGCGAATCTTGGGAATCAGTTCCGCCCGTATTTTTTCCAGGGCGGCCGCCGCGCTTCCCACATTGGCCGGCTTAGTAACATAGTCGGAGGCGCCCAACGCCAGTGCATCCATCGTGGCCGATGCGCCGCGCTCGGTCAGCGTGCTGAACATGATGACGGGCAGATGGCGATGGGTTTTGCGCAGCTGCTTCAGCGTTTCCAGACCATCCATTACCGGCATTTCGACGTCCAGGGTAAGAATGTCCGGATTCACCTGCTCGATTTTTTGCAGCGCGATGCGCCCGTCCGCGGCGGCGCCGGCCACTTCAATATCAAGCTCGTCGGCGAGTACGTCACTGACCATCCTGCGAATCACCACCGAATCATCCACAACGAGAACACGGATCTTGCGCATAGCGATCACGACCATCGGCTGAAAATAAAAACTGCGAGCCAGGCGTTCTTGGGAGGCAGGAAACATGGGCATCCGCCGCCCAAAGAAACATCATCGCTCGTTGCCACGATGATTTGTTCAGAAGAGCTTTGACGCCGGCAAGCAGGGTCCTGATGCTTCGAGGATCAAGCCCCTGTTTGCCTGCGCCTGGCGGCCTGTTGTGCCCGCCCAACGGTCAGGCGACTCTCATCGCCCGTTTCTTGCTTGCGGTTCCACTTTGCACTTCGTCAAACCGGAACTGACCGACCAGCTGCTGCAGCTCCGACGCCATGCGGGACAATTCCGTGGCCGCAGATTGCGTGTTGGAAGCGCCTTCCGTAGTGCTCTTCGCGGCGCCTGCAACCGAGCTGATATTCTCGGCAACCTGCTTGCCGCCCTGCGCTGCCTCAGCCACATTGCTGGCAATTTCGTTGGTCGTCGCGGTTTGCTCCTCGACGGCGCCCGCAATCGTGTTGGCAATGTCGTTGATCTGGGTAATGATTTGGCTGATCTCCGCAATCGCCTGCACCGCGCCCTGGGTATCGCCCTGAATTTCCTCAATCTTCTGGGTGATGTCCTCGGTGGCCTTGGCTGTCTCTTTCGCCAGCTCCTTCACTTCATTCGCCACCACGGCAAAACCCTTGCCAGCCTCACCCGCGCGCGCTGCCTCAATGGTGGCATTCAGCGCCAGCAGCTTGGTCTGTTGGGCAATCGAAGTAATGACCTTGATAACCTGGCCAATCTCAGCGCTCGACTGACCGAGCTTCGAAACGGTGGCGTTGGTGGATTCCGCGGTCTTTACCGCCGCGGTTGCGACCCGCGCCGCATCATTGGCGTTACGCGCAATTTCCTTGATGCTGGCCGTCATCTCTTCGGTGGCGGTGGCGACGGTTTGCAGGTTCTTCGTAACCTGTTCGGCGGCGGCGGAGACCACGTTCGCCTGGGTCGCTGTTTCCTCGGCGTTGGCACTCATCTGATTGCTGACGGCCGAGAGTTCTTCCGACGAGCTGGCTAATGCATCGGAGTTCTGACCGATGGCGCGCATGCTGACTGTAAACGTGTCAGAAGTCTTGTTCGTAGCTTTGGCTACGTCTGCGAAAATTCCCTGATATGAACCTTGGACGCGACTTGTGTAGTCGTTATCAGCCATCCGTTGCAGGACTTCATTGGCTTCGGCCAGCCCACCGAGACCGTCGATACATGCGTTTATGTTGTTCTTGATGGTATTGAAGTCGCCGTCGTAGGCTTCCGCGATCTTAGAAGGAATTTTTCCCTTGGAGATCTCATCCACGTACTTGGCAGCCACATTCAACGGCCCGATGATTGCATCCAGCGTGTCGTTAACGCCTTGCACGATCCTTCCGAAATCTCCCGGATGTTTGCTGGCATCGGCACGAGTTGTCAGCTTTCCTTCGACCGCAGCTTTGGCCAGATTGGATGCGTCGGTAATCAATGCCTTCAGGTTTGCCCGTACCTGCTCGATGGTGTCATTGATGAAGACTTTTTTGCCGGGGAATTTCTCCAGCGTCGCTTCAAAATTTCCGCGGCCAAACTCCGCAATGCAGGCCATGGCCTTCTTCTTCACTGTGATGTGGCCTTGCACCATGTTGTTGATG
This sequence comes from Acidobacteriaceae bacterium, assembly GCA_035502695.1. Taxonomy (GTDB): domain Bacteria; phylum Acidobacteriota; class Terriglobia; order Terriglobales; family Acidobacteriaceae; genus JAKAAZ01. Next base: position 44,020 of record DATJUD010000001.1, on the reverse strand, counting down.
CCATGCGCCATAGTGCGATAGGCGCCTTCAAAGTGGTCTTCTGGAATCACCACGTCGATGTCGCCCTTGTCGTGTTCTTCCGACATGTGATTCATCTCGCGAATTAGGCCGCCAAGAGAATCGATGCAGGCGTTCAGGTTGTGCTTGATTCCGTTGAACTCTCCGTTGTACGTCTCGGTGATCTTTGCCGGAATCACTCCCTTGGAGATGTCCTGCACATAGCTGGCAGTTACATTCACCGGCAGCACAATCGCGTCCAGCATCTCGTTGAGGGCTTTGACGACCTCTTTGTGGCGCCCCTCAAATTGGCTTTCGTCGGCACGCTCGTTCAGCCGGCCTTCTTTACCAGCCTTGGCCAGCCGCATGGTTTCACGGGCAACACGAATCTCGGCGCCTGCGGACGGGTTACCGAATTGCACCACGCCCACCACTCGGCCATGGACGTCCAGGCGCGGATTCGCGTTCACCATCGCGGGAATTTCCTTGCCTTGAACAACGGGGAATGATTCTCCCTGGCAGGGTCGGCCGCTCCGCACCGCCTGCGATGCGATACAGGTGCCGGCGCGACATTCCGGACTGTCGAACAGGTCCCAGTATTTCTCCCCGAGACAGTCTTCCTTTCGCTTGCCGGCGGTAGCGGCGGCTTCTTCATTGATGTCGAGGATGGTGTGGTTGGTATCCAACACAACAACCCAGCCGGGAATCAGGTCATACATCGCGGCCTTGTCCACGGCCTCGATCAATAGGTGGGAGGACGCCTTCTCGCGTTTCCCGTGATTCAAAGCTCCATTCGCTGCCGCACCGCGTGGTTTCTTCTCCAACATCGTTTCCATATCATCCCCTTCGTTCTTCTGAGTTTTGTTCTGTTCCGTTTTTTGGCCGCTCGCGCGGCCGTCCTGCCGCGGAGTCCTGGCTCAACTCTGCGCTTCAGAAAATCCAATCAATACTCCCTCCGTGTCCAGCACGTGCATCAGTCGCTCATTCAGCTTGTGCACCCCACGGATCATCTTCTGGGCATCGTCGTCGAGCGTGTCAGGAGGACGTTCAAAGCTCGACTCTTCCGCCTCCACCACGTCGCCAATGTCGTCGACCAGTAGGCTGACTCCGCCACCGGAACTGCGCACCACAACATTCATGAGTGGCCGAGCGTCGGTGCGTGCGGGCAGCCCAAGCTGGCGCCGCAGGTCGATGGCAGTAACAATCTGGCCTCGCAGATTGATCAGCCCACGGACAACCGGCGAAGACAGCGGCACAGGAGTCATCTCCTGGCTGCGGAGAATTTCCTGCACGCGCTCCACTTCCACGCCGAAATAACTGTCTCCAAGAAAAAAGGTGGCGAACTGTTGCCGATCGCTCATGATGCAACCCCTGTGAGCAGCTGCTCCGGTTCAAAGAATGTGGGATCCTGCACGCGAATGATGCCGTCCACATCCAGGATTTCAGTGACTTTCCCCTGCACAACGAACGACCCCAATACACCTTCGCGACTGACCGGCCGTCGCGTGGCAAGGTCGTCTTCAACAATGTCCAGAATTCGTTCCACCACCAGGCCAACACTGCGCCGGTTCTGTGTATGAACGATCACCTGCACCTTATCGTCTGTCTCCGGAGATGGACCCCGGGGCTGGAGCCGGTGCTCCTCCAACAGGCTGGATACATGCACAAGCGGCAGGATGGTGCCGCGATACTGCACCACCTGTTGCTTCCCGGTACGTTCGATCGAGGATCGTGAAAAAGTTTCCAGACGGGTGACATCGGAAAGAAAAATCGCCATGCGTCCGTCGTCAGGACTCTGGAACAGCAGTAAGGTTTTGCGTTCCTGAGCGCGCTCGGCCGCAGATGTTATATCTTCCGAGATTTTGCGCTGGCGCACTTCGCTGATCACGCCGGCATGCTGCGCCAATCCGAGGACGTCGAGGATCAGAGCAACCCGGCCATCCCCCATGATGGTTGCGCCGGTATAGACGGAAAGCCCCTTAAGCAGCTCTCCCAGCGGCTTGACCACAATCTCTTCCGTGTCGTTGACTTCATCCACGATCAAACCGAATTGACAATCGTCCGCCTGCAGCACGGCGATATTCACCACATCCTGCTGCGCGGAATTCTGGGCTGCGGCGGAATCGAAATGAAGCTCGCGATTGAGGTAGACCAGCGACAACAGGTTGCCGCGCAAACGATAGACCGGAGCCCCATGAACACTCTCGATGCCGTGCCGCGCTCCATTGCCTTCGAGCCGCACCAGTTCCAGCAAACTCACCTGTGGGATGGCATAGCGTTCGCCTCCGCAGGTCACGATCAAGGCAGGAATAATGGCCAGCGTCAGCGGAATCTTGATTTTTACCGTTGTCCCCAATCCCGCAGCACTCTGCAGGTCCACCATGCCGCCGATTTTTTCGATGTTCGTCTTCACGACATCCATGCCGACGCCGCGACCGGAGACATTGGTCACCTTTTGTGCGGTGGAAAATCCCGGCAGAAAAATCAGTTGATATGCTTCGCGCTCACTTATCCGCGCGGCCTGTTCCTGCGGAATCAATCCCCGTTCCACAGCTTTCGACTTGACGGCCACCAGATCGATGCCGGCACCATCGTCGGAGATTTCGATATTGACCTGACCGCCTTCGTGATAGGCGCGCAAAAACAGCCGTCCCTCCACCGATTTCCCCGCAGCTTCACGTTGCGACGGGCATTCGATGCCATGATCGACAGCATTGCGAATCAAGTGGGTCAGCGGATCTTTGATGGCTTCCAAAATGGTCTTGTCGAGCTCGGTGTCCTTGCCCTCCATCTCCACCTGAACCCGCTTGCCGCACGCCAGAGCCAAATCGCGCACCAGGCGAGGAAACTTTCCCCAGACGTTTTCGATCGGCTGCATCCGCGTCTTCATCACGCCTTCCTGCAACTCCGTCGTAATCAGGCTCAAACGCTGCGTCGTGTTCAGGAAAGTTGAATCCTGCTGTGTCGTACTGAACTGCAGAATCTGATTGCGGGCCAGCACCAGTTCGCCCACCAGGTTCATCAGCTTGTCCAGCTGACCTACATCGACGCGAATGTTGTTACTCGAAAGATTGGAGGTGGCCCCTTCCGTCTGGACTTGCAGTGCTTCCAGCACTTCTTCTGGATGCACCATCCCTCGCGCTACAAGAATCTCTCCAACTCGTCGCGGATCGCCCTCTCTTTGCTGGTTGAGAACACTGGCCAGCTGGTCTGCCTTTACCTGGCCCCCCTCCACAAGAATTTGGCCCAGCGGCAGTGGCTCGTCGCGATCCTCCTCCGCGATGTCCGGCACAATCGTGGCCTGCGGCTTTTCTTGCTCTGCCGCGCAGATGGTAGATGTGTTCGTCGCCTGACTGTCCTGTGATTTGCTGTCAGGTTCCTGCGCCTGCAGCTGGGTCAAAATTTCGATCAGCGGCGCGTAGTCACTGTCTCCGTCCGATCCCGTCTTCTCGATGGAGGCGAGCATGGTCCGCACTGCGTCCACCATGGCCAGCAGGCCGCTGGTAATCGGGGGAGACAGCGCCAGGGCCCCTTCGCGAAGCCGGCTCAGAAGGTTTTCGCCGACATGGGCGACCGACTCCAGATGGGTATACCCCAGGAATCCGGTCGTTCCTTTCACCGTGTGAACCGCGCGGAAGATAGAGCCCAGAAGTTCTTTTGAAGTGGGATTCTTCTCCAGGCTGATCAGGTCACGATCCAGTTGATCGAGGTTTTCCGTGCTTTCGACAATGAACTCTTTCACAATGTCGTCCATGCCATCCGCGCTGACCATCAATGTTTCTCCTTGGCCGAATTGCCGCCGCACGTCCGTGCCTGCCGCAGCTTCAAATTACCTAGATCGGCGGGAGCCGAGGTAACATGAGCGCCGCAGCCTGTTGGGGGACATCCCAAGTAACACAGAGGGCTGAACCCGGTCACGGGAAGGCAGGAGATCTAATCCAGCACTCCCAGCAGACGGAGCTTGTCAGCGATGATGTCTCGACTGAAAGGCTTCATAACATACTCATTTGCCCCTGCTTCAAGCGCCGCCATCACCTGGTGAGTTTCCGTCTCGGTGGTGATCATCATGATGGGAACCGCGCTCAGTCGCGGGTCGGAACGCAGCTGCTTGACCAGTTCCAATCCGTTCATCTCCGGCATGTTCCAGTCCGCCATGATTGCGGAGAAGGCCCCCTGTTCGCGCTCCACCACCTGCAGCGCCTCTTTTCCATCGGCTGCCGGACAGACTTCGAACCCAAGTTCCGTCAACATTTTTGTCAGAATGATTCGAATTGTGCGTGAGTCGTCCACTACCATTGCTTTCGACATACGATTCGCGCCTGCTTTCCTTTCGGGAATTCGTTTCACTACCCAAAATTGATCGTTCAACAACGGATGCTATCCATCCGCAACCTGGAAAGATGCGTGTTATCAACCGACCAGCATCCGCCGACGGCCTTCCGCGTCGCGGTCGAATGGACTTCGTGGAACCAGGTGCATCATCACGTCCAGCTTGTCTTCTCCGCAGCGAAAGCTGATGACCGTCCAGCGATGCCGGCCGAGCGAGCGAGCGGTCAGATCGTGCCCGACAATGCAAGTGGGGGTGCTCAACGCCATGGGGCCCGCTGACTGCTCGATGGTTCCTTTTACATTGCCGATAATGATGTTGGTCAATTCTCCGATAGCGTCCAACACATCGTCGTCGACGGTGGAAAATTCCGTCATCAGGAAGGCGCCCGCAATCCGCCTGGCACACGATGCGCTGCAGGAAAGCCCACCGGTTCCCAGCCACGCGCCTGCCATGCCGACAAAGGAAACCACACCGTCAAAGTGTCCGGGGAAGTCGTGCTCGAAGATCGGCGTACCGGGCTCGATCTCCATATTCAGCATGGTGGCAAATACCTGCTCTGTCGCTCGACATATCGCCTGGTACAAATCTTCCGGGCTCGGTCCGTTCATCTCTTCTGCCATACTCTTCTTCCCTCGCCACCAGTCCTGCTTGTGTTGAATCGTGCCTGAACCGTCTGAACTGGACCACGCCGCAGATTCGGCTGTCTCGGGGGAACAAGTGCAGTCCGGTTCGGCCACCATTCAGCAATTCATCTTCGTATGTCCTGACTATCGACGAATGGCAGGCGAAACGTTAACGAAGCGAGCGCTTGGTGCGAGGTCGACGTAGGAATCGGTCACCGCGGGCGCATTCGCGCTCGCCGATCGGCGTTCAGTGCGCTTTCACTCCGCAGACCTGAATCGATTCAGTCGCGCCGATTCGCATACTTCCTCAGTTCTCGATAGAGTGGCAAGGACAGACAAATGCGTGGCCAGACGTTTCGAGCTGCAGTAAGATTGGAAAACCTCAATTGACTTTATTGGTGGGAGGAAGCGTCATGATTCGACCGATGTATCGCCTTGGGGGAACCATCTTCGGCCTCGTGACCTTGGTACCGTTCTTGCTCGCGCAACAGCCCACGACGCATGATGCTGCGGCCGTATTGAAAATTCAGACGGACACCTCGGTCGCACGCGTCAGTCCGACTCTATACGGACTGATGACCGAGGAAATCAATCATTCCTACGACGGCGGAATTTATGCGGAGCTGATCCGCAACCGCGCCTTTCAGGACAATCCGAATCATCCCGACCACTGGCAGATTGTCTGGGATGGGAACGCGCGCGCCTCGATGAAGATCGACAAGTCCACCGGGCCCAGCAACGCTCTAACCAGCAGCCTGAAACTGACGGTGAAACGTGCCGATCACGCCGATCCAGCCGGCGTCCTGAATAACGGCTATTGGGGAATCCCGCTCCGGCCTAATACCACCTATGCAGGCTCTTTTTATGCCAAAGCAGACAATCGGTCCTCTGGTCCAGTGACGATGAGTCTGGTGAATAACAACACGGGCGAGGTTGTCGCGACAGCCATCGTACCCATGCTGACAGCGGAATGGAGGCAATATAAGGTTGCGTTGCGAATCGGGCAGATCACGACGTCATCCAGTAATCACCTGGTGTTGACATTGACTCAGCCGGGAACGGTCTGGTTCAGCCTGGTCTCGCTGTTTCCGCCGACATACGACAACACACCCAATGGCAACCGCATCGACTTGATGCAAAAGCTCGCGGCCATGCATCCCGCGTTCCTGCGTCTCCCCGGCGGAAATTATCTGGAAGGTGACCACATTGCTGACCGATATCCATGGAAGAAGACTCTCGGCCCGTTGGTCGATCGACCGACTCATCCCAGCCCCTGGGGCTATCGCAGCTCTGACGGTCTCGGACTGCTGGAGTTTCTGGAGTGGTGTCAAGACCTGCACATGCAGCCTGTGCTGGCCGTGTATGCCGGCTACTCAATGGCGCAGGAACATGTGATGCCGGGTCCCGATCTTGCTCCCTATGTGCAAAGTGCTCTGGAGGAGATTCAATACGTCAGCGGCGGTCCCGAGACAAAATGGGGTGCCGTGCGGGCCAAAGACGGCCACCCAGCGCCATTCCCTCTCACTTATGTCGAAGTGGGAAACGAGGATGAATTCGACAAATCAGGCAGTTATGACGCCAGGTTCGCGCAGTTCTACGACGCGATCAAGAAGACTTACCCCAAGCTGCAGGTGATTGCGACTGCTCCCGTCAAGAGTCGAACGCCGGACGTGATCGACGATCATTTCTATCGCACGGCGCAGGAGTTTTTTGACGATACACATCACTACGACAAAACTGATCGTAAGGGTCCTAAGATCTTCGTCGGAGAATGGGCGACGCGCGAGGGCTCGCCAACGCCTGACATGGGAGCCGCTTTGTCCGATGCCGCCTGGTTGACGGGCCTCGAGCGCAACAGCGACATCGTGATTATGGCCAGCTATGCTCCGTTGTTCATCAATGTCAATCCCGGGGCCTCGCAGTGGGTTCCGGATCTGATCGGCTACGATGCGCTGCGCAGCTACGGTTCGCCCAGCTATTATGCCCAGGTGATGTTCAGCAACCACATCGGCAACGAAGTGCCGGCATCCTCGTTGAATGATGCGCCTCCGCTGCTGTTCACTTCCGTCACCAAGGACATATCGAAAAGAATGTTGTATGTGAAGGTGGTCAACGCCTCGTCGAAGGCGCAGACTCTTGAGATTCAGCTGACCGGAAAAGATAAACCCAAGGGAACCGCTGCGGTGATGACGTTACGCGGGCATTCAACGGCAGAGACCAATTCGCTCGCGGACCCGACAAGAATCGTTCCGGTCCAAAGTGAAGTCAGTGGCGTCTCCTCCGATTGGCACCACACGTTTCCACCGTACTCGATTCAGGCCATTGACATGACCCTGCAATAGGAGTGATCAATGAACGTCATTACCGTACGCCGCAGAGCATTCGCGTATATTTGCTTGTTGTGCATTCTTGGTTTTGAGGGGTTCTGTATGCATGCGGAAGTAAAAAAGTCCGTCTTTGGCACCATGCCGGATGGAACAGCCATAGAGATTTTCACGTTGCACGAAGGTGACTTGACGGCCCGCATCATGACCTACGGCGCCCGCGTGGTCTCGCTCGAGGTTCCCGATCGCAACGGCAAAATCGCCGACGTGGTATTGGGATATGACTCTCTTGATGGCTATCTGAATGACCCCAAGACATACTTTGGCGCGATAGTAGGACGCTATGGCAACCGCATCGGACACGGCACATTTGTTCTCGATGGCAAGCGGTATGAAGTGCCAAAAAATGACGGCGACAACAGCCTGCACGGGGGCCTCATCGGATTCGATAAGCGCGTGTGGACAGCTCATGAAATTCCAGATGGAGTCGAAATGACTCTCGTCAGCGAAAATGGTGATCAGGGATATCCGGGAACTTTGACCGCGCACGTGCGATACACCCTGAGCGCGCATGCCCTGAAAATCGAATACTCCGCAACCACGGACGCGGACACGGTGCTGAACCTGACCAACCACAGCTATTTCAACCTGGCGGGCGAAGGCAATGGGAACATTCTGGATGACGTGATGACCATCCCGGCGGATCGCTACACGCCGGTGAATTCCGGACTGATCCCAACTGGGGAATTAGCACCCGTTGCGGGGACGCCATTCGACTTTCGTACACCGACGGTCATTGGAAAGCGAATCGATCAGGACAATGAGCAACTGAAATTCGCCAAGGGATACGATCAGAACTTTGTGCTGAACCATACGACAAGCGGTCCGGCGCTGCATGAAGCCGCGCAGGTAATGGATCCAAAGAGCGGTCGCGTGCTGACCGTTAAAACGACGCAACCCGGCTTGCAGTTTTATTCCGGAAATTTCCTTGACGGAACCGCTCGTGGCAAGCATGGACATGTTTACGACAAGCGCGCGGCGTTATGCCTGGAGACGCAGCATTTCCCGGATTCTCCGAACCATCCATCATTTCCATCGACCGAACTCAAACCCGGCCAGACATTTCATAGCGTCACAGAATATATTTTTTCGACGCAGAAATAAACTCTGCTCGAAGCTGGGAGCGTATTGACGCCTGAATAGACCGCCGGACTTTAGTCCGGGGGAGGGAGCGTCCACCGAATTCAGGGCTAATCTTCTTCCGGTTCGTGGAAATACATATTCCATTCGAGATAGTTGCTGGCGGCTTCATACACCGCAGCCGCGCTCTCTGAGAAATTCGCAGCGACATGGTGCTCGAAACCTTCTTCGCAGATGAAGCGCAGCAGGCTTTGCAGCCGCGGAATCTCCACCACGCCCGCCCCACCGAAGGTCTCCAGGGGATCGTTGGTAAACTTGCCGCCTCCGACATAGCCGCGCATCTCGCCGTTAAAGTCATCCGTCGAGAACCGCGCGTAGCTCATGGTTCCCGCCTTCACGCGACCCACACAGGTGCCAAAGGTGTTTTCCTTGCCCACCGTGCCGGCGATGATTTGCTGAAAATCCATCACAACATCGTTGAAGAAATGCTTCGGCAGGTTGGAGCAGTGAAAGCACACCGCCTTATCCGGATCGTCTCCGTAATTGTTATTCCAATCCAACAGCGCACTTGGCGTCTCCGACGCCAGCGCCAGTGCATGCATGCTCAGCGTACCCACCACATCCACTTCGCAGGCCGAAGGGATCAGGTTCTCGCTCATCATACTCATAATGGTGCACGGCACCACGCCGAAATATTCTTCCAGGGATGTCCAACATTGCACTGCGCTGATCGTCGTCTGGGTTTGCTGCATCCACTGTTCAATCACCCAGCCCAGCTTGGCCATCTTGACCAGCGCTGATTCAGGCACGGCAGAGGTCTTGACGTACTTCTTGATTGCCGCAAGCTTGGCCTCGACGTTGCTGTCTCCGTCCTTCAGCCGGTCGATGCGGCCCAGGATCTCTGACAGATCGATGGGCTCAACTGAGATGCCGTTCCTTTCCAGCAACTTTTCGCTATAACGCACAGTGTTAAATGCCGCCGGCCGAGCGCCAATCGAACCGATGCGCAGGTTTGTCAGCCCCCGCACGACACGGCAGACTGCGGCAAACCAGGCCAGGTCCTTCTTAAACCCATCCGAACTGGGCGAGACTGTATGCAGTTTGGTCAGCGAATATGGAATGCCATATTGCATCAGGTTGTTGCAAGCCGACATCTTGCCGCAGAAGCTATCGCGACGAAACGCAATCGTCATCTTCGAGCTTTTATCCGGCGTCGCCTGCACCAGCACGGGAACCTTCAATGTCGAGTACCGCATGGCGTCGGCAATGGCTCGCTCGTCGCCGAAGTTCGGCAGAGTGACGATGACGCCGTCGATTTCGTCGCGGTGCCGGCGAAATAGATCGCCGCAGCGGCGCGCCTCTTCATGGGTCTCGATGGCGCCGTACTTCGACTCTTCCGGGCTCAAAGCAATCACATGAACCCCTGCACTTTCGAGTACCTGCAGCATTTCCTCGCGACCTTCTTTTGCCAAATGGTCCGGGAAAAATCCACGATTGCCAACGATCATTCCAAATGTCATTTGTCTGCCGTTCTTCATCGCTCTCCTGCCTTCTTATGCCGCTGCGCTGGCTGCATTATCACTGCTCGAAGGAAATACTCTACATATATACGATAACCAAGGTGAGAATCCGAGTTTTCCGCCGCACTGCTCGAAGTTTCAATACCACTGAAACCTGCTCAGTTCCACGTTCAGTATTATGCCACTTCTACTCGATATAAAACGATTTAAATGACTATTTTCGGACTCCGTTAATCTAGGCACCTAAGTAACAATTGTCAATTTAGAAAGGTCGGTTGCAGGGCATTTCGGTATACTTCTGCCCGTTAGCAAATGGTTCACGGAGAATCCCTGAATGCGCCGATCTATTTTCCTGCTTGCACTCGTAGCCACGCTGCCGCTTGGCATCTATTCGCAGCTCGCAACCACCCCGCCCATGGGCTGGAACAGCTGGGATTCCTACGGCATGACGATTACCGAGCAGGAATTCAGGCAGAATGTCGGCTGGCTTCACGCCCATCTACAGCGGAGCGGCTGGCAATATGTGGTGATCGACGAAGGATGGTTCCTCGCCAGCCCGCAAAAAGCCAACCAAGGCTACACACTAGATGCGAACGGACGCTATATTCCCGCACCCGATCGGTTCCCTTCCGCAGACAAGGGTCGCGGGTTCAAACCGCTTGCCGACTATGTCCATTCCCTAGGGTTGAAGTTCGGCATTCACATTATTCGCGGCATTTCAAAAGAAGCGGTTGCGCGCAATCTGCCGATTGCCGGGTCGAACTATCGCGCCGCCGAGGCAGCCGACACCTCCGACACCTGCCGCTGGAACCATGATAACTATGGCGTGAGAGATAACGCCGCGGGTCAGGCCTATTATGACTCGATCGCCAAGCTCTACGCCGGGTGGGGTGTCGATTTCGTCAAGGTCGACTGCATCTCGCAACCCTACAAGACAGCTTCCATCCACATGATGAGCCGCGCGTTGAGGGAAACAGGCAGACCCATCGTGCTGAGCTTGTCCCCCGGGCCGACACCGCTTGCGGACGCTTCCGATGTGGTCCAGCAAGCTCAAATGTGGCGAATCTCGGATGATTTCTGGGATGTTTGGAGTCGTAACGAGACATCCGGCGATTTCCCGCAGAGTGTAGTCCATCAGTTTCCGCTACTTGCCCAATGGGAGCGATATGCCGGGCCCGGGCATTGGCCTGATGCAGACATGCTGCCGATCGGCTGGCTTGGGCCTCAACCAGGGTATCTGCAGGCGCGACCGTCGCGTCTCACGCCAAACGAGACGAGAACTGTGCTCACTTTATGGGCGATCGCACGTTCGCCATTGATTCTGGGCGCGAATTTGACCCGCATGGACAGCGCAACCGAGGCGATGCTGACCAATCAAGAGGCCTTGGCGGTCGACCAGAATTCTACGGACAATCGAGCGCTGTTGCACACGTCGACTACCTGGGTATGGACCGCACGAGCGACCTCCGCAAAAGGGGATTATGTCGCGTTGTTCAACGTGAGCGATGCGCCGATCGATCTGCATTACACATGGCGCGATCTGGATATCCCGTTCGGCAGCCATGTGGTGCATGATCTGTGGCTGCACAAGGCTCTCGAGGAGACCGGCGGAATCACGGTAATGCTGGCGCCGCACGGGTCGGCCTTGTACCGCGTGGAATAGCACGTTGTACGGCGATCGCGATGTACGCTAAGCTGTCGCCCCCGAATTCGGTGCGAGTTGTGAAACTTTCTTGGCGTCTGGGCAATTTCAACCTGTCATTGTCCAGGATCCGCGAACTCCGTCACGATATGACGGGCGCGCCAGCCCGCTTCCCGAGCGGTCAAGAATTGGGTGCGCAGTGACTCAAGAGCTACTTCAAGCGATTTAGTTGGCCTAACCCTGAATGCGCGCAAATATGATTCGACACTGAGAGAGTCCTGCTGATAACCTTGTGTGTAATCTTAAATTGAAACGTTATGAGCCCACGTCACCCGGTTGACAACTCAGCGCATACAGTTCACAAGCCGGCACGAACAACTCTAAAAACACTTGCTAACCATCTTGAACTTTCTCCGACAACGGTCTCGTTCGTCATCAGCGGATCGCCTTTCGCCGAAACGATTGCAAAAAGTACCCGCGAAAGAATCTGGGCGGCGGCGGAAAAGTTAAATTACCGTCCCAACGTATTCGCGCGGTATCTCCACACCAAAAGAACGTACAGCGTGGCCGTGCTGGTGCCCGATGTGGGCGATGAATATTCCGCAGCCTTGATTGGCGGGATTGAAAACTGCCTGTCGAAGAAGGGCTTTTTCTATTTTGTTGTCAGTCATCGCGGTGCTCCCGATCTTTTGAGAATGTCTCCTGATACGCTGCTCGATCGTGGCGTGGAGGGAATGATTTTCATCAATACTCCATTGAATCGAGCGCTGCCTGTGCCAATCGTTGCCATCTGCGACATCACGGAAGGGCCCGGCATCACTCGCATCAAAATCGACAATGGCAAGGCTGCGACGCTTGCAGTCGATCACCTCCTGGAACTTGGTCATCGCGACATTGCGGTTCTAAAAGGCCCCGAAGGAAACGGCGATACAGACGACCGGTGGGGACAATTCCACAAAACGTTCCAGAGACGCGGCATCAAAATCCGTCCCGAAAATACGGTGCACCTGGGCGTCTATCCAGCCTGCAACGAAAAGACGATGGCAGAAAATGGCTACGACGCGGCCCAGAAACTGCTGGAGCGTAAAAGAATGTTCACCGCGCTGGTCGCCTTCAACGATGCATCCGCTATGGGTGCAATTCGCGCCCTGTCGGATGCCGGATTGCGGGTTCCGGAAGATGTCTCCGTCATGGGATTTGATGATATTCCGCAAAGCCTGTTCACGGTGCCGCGCCTGACGACGATTCGGCAGCCGCTCTCTTACATGGGAGAACTCGCGGCGAACACTCTGCTGGAAAAGATATCCGGGAACAACGGCGTTCCCAAAATCCTAAAGATTCAGCCGGAGTTGGTGGTGCGCGAAACAACCGCTCCGAATTCCCACTTATCGCATAAGAATTCGGCAGCTGGTAAGACTTCGCGGCGATCTCGATAACTCCAAGTCAACCTCCCGATTCTCCTTCCACGATCCAGTTCATTGATCACAAATTTCAGGCCTTAATTCTTCCTGCGCCGTCTCGTGATATCCCGCCATCTAAAACGTTTTTTCTGGTCATTTCAGTGCAGATTTCGCCTTATAATTGACCTCGCTTGTTCGATGAAGTCGACGGCGTTCTATATATGTGGATCAGCTTTCTCGGCCCCTGATATTGCGCGGAGACGCGAGGTCCGCTCTCTCATCTATGGGAGCTGGATTATCACTCGCGCGAACGATACAACCAGACAAGTAGCACGCATCTGTTCTGCGAGGTGTATTCCATGCGTTTGTTCGTTCTGTTGTTGCTCGCGGGATTGAGTTTCCCCGTGCTCTCTCCGGCACAAGACCACTACAAATATCCATTTCAAAATCCAAATTTACCCACGGAACAACGCATCGATAATTTGCTTTCTCTGATGACATTGCAGGAAAAGATTGACGCTCTCAGCACTGATCCCGATGTGCCCCGCCTGGGCGTTCACGGTTCCGGGCAGATTGAAGGCCTGCACGGCGTCGCTCTCGGAGGGCCGGGAGGCTGGGGTCGCGTGTTTCCTCCGGGCTTCAAACGTGGCACGCCGGGGGTACATCCGCTAAACGAGCCGCTGGAAACGACGCAATTTCCCCAGGAGGTTGGTCTTGGTGAAACCTGGGATCCGGCGCTACTCGAACAGGCGACCCGGGAAGAAGGGATCGAGGCGCGCTACATATTTCAGAGCAGTGGACGTGGCGGGCTTGTCATTCGCGCACCCAATTTGAATCTCGAACGCGATCCTCGCTGGGGACGTTCCGAGGAATCCCTGGGTGAGGACCCATATTTTGTTGGAACCATGGGCATCGCATTCGTGAAAGGTCTTCAAGGAAACGACGGTCGCTATTGGCGGACAGCTTCTCTGCTGAAGCACTTTGTGGCCTACAGCAATGAGACAAATCGAAGCGGCTCTTCTTCTAATTTCGACGCGCGGCTCTTGCATGAGTACTATACCGTCGGTTTTCGCATGGCCATCGAGCAAGGCGGCGCGAATGCTTACATGACCAGCTACAACGCAGTGAACGGCATCCCCATGACTGCCAATCCCATGCTGAAAAATCTGACTATGAAGAAATGGGGTTTTAACGGGATTATCTGCACGGATGCGGGCGCGCTGACCTTCATGGTGACGGCTCACAAGTATTGCGCCAATATGGACGAAGCCGCAGCGGCAGCCATCCACGCCGGCATCAACCAGTTTCTGGACAGGTATCGTCCCGGGGTCGAAGGTGCGTTGCAGAAAAAACTGATTACAGAAGCGGACCTGGACGAAAATCTGCGAGGAGTCTATCGCGTGATGATCCGGCTTGGCTTGCTCGATCCGCCCAGCCTGGTTCCATTTACTTCCATCAACGACAAGAACGGTCCTGCGCCATGGGAGAGCGACACCACCAAACAGCTCGTCTTGCATGTCACCGAGGAATCCATCGTCCTATTAAAAAACTCGAACCATGCGCTTCCGCTGGACATGTACAAGTTGCACTCAATTGCTGTCATCGGCCCACGAGCCAATGAAGTGGATCTGGATTGGTACAGTGGAACTCCTCCTTTTGTCATTACGCCGCTGCAGGGCATTCGGAGCTATGTTGGATCGTCGGTGAAAGTAAATTACGCGGCAGACAATACGAACGGCGCGGCTGTGCAGGCAGCGAAGACATCCGATGTGGCGATTGTCTTTGTCGGCAACCAGCCGACCTGCGGCATGGGCTGGGGACATTGCCCCGATCCTACCGAAGGTAAAGAAGGGTTCGACCGCAAATTGATCAGCATGAATCCCGATCAGGAAAAATTGATTCAGGATGTGTACGCCGCGAACTCTCGAACCATCGTGGTCCTGGTGTCAAGCTTTCCCTATACCATCAACTGGGCGCAGGAACATGTTCCCGCCATTCTCCACATGGCGCATAACAGTGAAGAGGAAGGGCCCGCAATCGCGAATGCGCTGTTCGGCAAATACGATCCGGG
The DNA here is from genome assembly GCA_035502695.1 of Acidobacteriaceae bacterium. Taxonomy (GTDB): domain Bacteria; phylum Acidobacteriota; class Terriglobia; order Terriglobales; family Acidobacteriaceae; genus JAKAAZ01. The sequence continues at coordinate 28,973 of DATJUD010000001.1, read as the reverse complement.
TGGACGGCTAGTCGTTACCTGGCCGAAATCCATGGACCAATTGCCGCCGCTGATGGATTACAACATCCGCGATGGCCGCACTTACATGTACTTCAAAGGCGAACCTTTATATCCCTTCGGCTACGGCCTCAGTTATACGAAGTTTGGGTACTCTCACTTGGACCTCAGTTCACCGACGATCAAGAATGATGGCCAAGTGACGGTGAGCGTAGATGTGAAAAACGAGGGCGCGCGTGCCGGGGATGAAGTGGCTCAGATGTATGTCAGCTATCCGGATTCCAAAGTTTCGCGCCCGCGGGAACAGTTGGTTGGTTTCCAGCGGATCCATCTGGAGCCCGGTGCAACCCAAATTGTTCGCTTGCCGCTACCGGCCAAACGCCTGGCCTACTGGGACGAGGCCACGAAACATTTTGTTGTGGAACCAGGAACCGTCAAAATTTTGGTGGGAAGTTCATCTGCGGATATCCGCTTGCAAAAGTCTCTTTCTGTCGCACAAGCTCAACCTTGAGCGATCGATTCTGCTGGAGGAAAATACTGTGCTGCATCGAGTATCGAAGATCTATTTCAGCCGCTTGAGCCTTCTTGTCTCTTGCCTTTTTATGCCGTCGGTACTGTTGATGGCGCAGGCCGGAATCGTCGTCACGAAAACTGCAAACGGAGCGACGGTCAGGACACCGACAGACACGCTGCACCTGACCGTGTGCGGCGCCACCTCGATCCATGTCGTGGGCGCACCGAATACGGAAAACAATGGCAACGTGCTGGCGGGAACTCCGAAAGAGCCGTGGATGGTTGATGCCTGCACACCAGCCAAGTTCAGTCTCAATATCCCATCGAACACCACCGTGACCCATGATCAGAAGCAACTATGGAATCCGGTGGTCGCAACGTTGGATACGGGAAGCGTGCGTGTACTCATCTCGCTCGATACCGGCAGCCTCGAATTCAAGGACGAGCAGGGCAATCGGCTGCTGCAGGAATTTCAAGATCGGCCGCGCACTTACCGCCCCGTTACCCGCAATGGCGAGGCGCTGTTCAGCGTCGAAGACCGATTTTATCCCCAGGTACGAGAGGCGCTCTACGGATTGGGGCAGCACCAGAATGGCGTTTTCAACTACCGCGGCACGGTGGTCGAGCTGGCGCAGGCCAACACGGATGTCGATATTCCACTGCTGGTTTCGACCAATGGATATGGGATCTTCTGGAACTCAGCGGCGATCTCTTATTTCGACAATCGCTTCCCGTCGGAGATGCGTTTCAGTTCTAACGCTTCGCACGCGATCGACTATTACTTTCTCTACGGCCCCAGCATGGACCAGATCGTCCATCAATATCGCGTGATGACCGGACACGCGCCCATGTTCCCTGAATGGGCTTATGGATTCTTTCAGTCGAAAGATCGTTATCAAAGCTCGGCCGAGCTTTTGAAGATTGCCAATGAATATCGCAGCCAGCACGTTCCGCTGGATGTGATTGTGCAGGACTGGTTCTGGTGGGTAAAACAGGGTGATCCGGAATTCCGGCCCGACGCTTATCCGAATGTTCCGGAGATGTTGCAGAAGCTCCATGACGAGCACGTTCACGCCATGTTGAGTGTCTGGGCGGTTTTCAATCCGCAGTCGAAAAACTTTCTGGAGATGAAGCAGCGCGGACTCATTATTCCAGGGACAACCGATTATGACGCAACGAACCCTGCGGCGGGAACATTCTATTGGAATCACCTTGTTGGGAAGCTGTTCACGCAGGGGTGGGACGCCTTTTGGCTCGATAGCTCTGAACCGGAGATTGCGTATCCGCACGGGGGCGAAAGCGACGCCTCTCTGGAAGACAGAAAGCTTTTCATTGGCAATGGCGCTCTCTACACAAACATCTTTCCGTTGATGCACACGGGCAATGTGTACCAGCACTGGCGCGAGACCACAGACAAAAAACGAGTCTTCATCCTGACGCGTTCCGGCTTCGCGGGCCAGCAGCGAAATGCAGCCACCACCTGGTCGGGAGACGTGTTCAGCACCTTCTGGGCTTTCTCTCGCCAGGTGCCGGCCGGCTTGAACTTCGCACTCTCCGGTATGCCCTACTGGACGACGGACATTGCTGGATATGGTCCGCCGCTGGCTCGCGACACGCACGATCCGGCCTACCAGGAACTGTATACACGCTGGTTTGAGTACGGCGTCTTTTGTCCGATTTTCCGCACCCATGGTCACCGCGCCAACAATGAGAACGAGCTGTTTTCGTATGGTCCGGTCACGCCTATCCTGATTCGGTATGACAAGCTGCGCTATCGCCTGCTGCCGTACATCTATTCTCTGGCATGGCAAGTAACAGACCACGATTCCACCATCATGCGGCCGCTTGTGATGGACTGGCGCACGGACCGGAAGACATGGAACATTGGCGACGAATATATGTTCGGACCGGACCTGCTTGTCAGCCCCGTCACGCAAGAAGGAGCGACCAGCCGATCGCTTTACTTGCCGGCTTCTCCTGCGTGGTACGACTTCTGGACGGGAGAAAAAACAACTGGAGGGCAGCGGATTGAAGCCAGCGCTCCGCTTGATCGCATTCCCGTCTACGTACGAGCCGGATCTATTCTTCCCATGGGACCTGAGGTTGAATGGGCCACAGAGAAACCCAACGCTCCGATCGAACTGCGCATCTATCGTGGCGCCGATGGTGGCTTCCAGTTGTATGAAGACGCAGGAAACACCTATGCCTACGAGAAGGGCGAGCACGCAATCATCCCCATCCACTGGGATGACGCAACCAACACGCTGACGATTGACGCTCGTGAAGGATCTTATCCGCAGATGGCGCAGCAGCGGACCTTTAATGTCGTGTTCGTGGCAGCGAATCACGGCTCTGGCATGGAAGAGACCGCAACTCCGGATAAGCAGGTGGAATATAGTGGCACCGCAGTTACCGTGACGCCGTAGGTCCGCGATTGCTGCTGCTTGAAACTAGGCGATGAAAATCGAGGTGGTTATTTCGCGGGCGAAGAAAAGGAAGTTGTCTTTACAATTCCCTTCCCTTCGACGATGGTGTAGATGGCGTCGGCAGGGACGTTGTTCAGAACTTCTTTTTGCCCGCTTGGCCACGCGATTTCTACCTTCGTCATCACCGCATCCTGGCCGAGACCAAAATGCAGGCGGGTATCGTTCGACGAAAGATAGCTTCCTCCACCGTGGACTTCATCGATCTGCGTCATTTTCGAGGTCACGACTGTCATGCGCGCTCCTATTGCCGCGCGATTGCTTTTCGTCCCGATCAGGCGAAACAAGACCCGGTGATTGGAGTTCTTGGTTTCATTCAAAAACACGGACGGCGGTGCACCGACGTTATAGACCACCACATCGACATTGCCATCATTATTGATGTCGCCAAACGCAGTTCCTCGTCTCGACTGCAACGGCCCATCGTTGAGTCCGGCGATATCTGCGATCTCCTTGAAGGATTTGCCATCAATATTCCGATACAGCTGGATCGGTTCGCGATACTTCAACTCATCCGGCAGCGTATCGACCAGCGGACTCACGTTACCTGTCGCCACAAAAATATCCGGCCAGCCATCATTATCAAAGTCCGCAAACCCACTGCCCCAGCGCACAGGAGAATACTTGAGCTGGTAAATCTTGGCATCCCAAGTGGTATCGACAAACCCCTCCGCGCCCTGGTTGTGATAGAGCGTCATCGGCTGGTATCCGTAGCGGGTCACGACCAGGTCAAATTTGCCATCACGATCATAGTCACCAAAATCTCCCGCCATATTGCCCATCGGATGCCCATCCTGACTGAGCGCCACACCCAGCAACATCGCATCCTCTTCGAACTTTCCGTTGTGAAGGTTGTGGTAGAGAAAGTTCGGTCCCTGATCATTGGCGACAAATAGATCCGGCCAGCCGTCGCCATCGTAGTCTCCCCATGAGACTCCCATGCCAAGCCGCTTGTCTGGATTGCTGACACCCGCTTTAACACCTACTTCTTCAAACGTGCCGTCACCCTTGTTGCGAAATAGCAGATCGGATTCGCCCTCGCTGATGGGAACTTCGATTGGCAGCCCACGATACGATAGAGCCTTGGCGCCCGGCTGAGGAAGATGGTGGATGTCGCTGTTGACGTATCGCGAGACAAAAAGATCAAGATTGCCGTCGCGATCGTAGTCTCCCCAGGCCGCGCCAACGCTGAAGCCGCCGCCGGCGACCCCCGCCTTCTGAGTCACGTCCTTGAATTTGCAGTCGCCCATGTTTTGGTAGAGCACGTTGTGCCCGTAGCCCGTGACATAAATGTCAGGGAGACCGTCGTTGTTGAAATCTCCGATGGCCAACCCCATTCCCCAGCCTTTCGTGGTCAGCCCGGCTGTCTTCGTAACATCAGTAAAGTGCAAGCCGGCATCCTGGTGATAAAGCGTGATCATTGGATCACCACCATGCAGGAAGTGATCGATCGACGAACCATTCACAGTGACGATGTCGAGCTTGCCGTCGCCATCACAATCGAACAGCCCGATGCCACCCCCCATGGTCTCCAGCAGATATCGCATCTCCGGCGACATGTAGGGAACTTTCGTGACGCCGACTTGCGACGCGACATCGTGAAAGCGTATGGGAGACGGTGTCGGCGGTGCCGTTGCCGGAGGCAGAAAAAGCGCGAGAAGAAATAGTACCGAGTGCATAAGAGAATGATCCGTCAACAGTCTTGGCGATAGAAGCCTTACGGAGAAGCCAAGCTATTTCATGCTTCCCTTTTTCCGGTTTTGTCCATCTTGCTTGCTTCGATCCAGGCTGGTTGTCAGCATAGATCGCGCGCTTTCGTCCGCTGGATGGGATTGGAGATATCGCTGCAACGGGGGGATGGCCTGCTCAAATTGTCCATCAAGAAACGCCGCCCGTCCCCAGTTCAAATCCAGCCCCTCCAAACCAGGTGCCCATCTGGCTGTGTCTTGAAAATACGCCGTGGCCTGCTTGTAATCCTTATGAATCGCGGAAATTACTCCCAGATTGTTGTAGCTGTCCGCGATGACTGGAGCAAGCTTCGCCTCAACCGCCTTAGCCTGCTGCAACTGCTGCGCATTGATCACGGCGGGACGGCTCATATTATTGCTTGGGAACTGCGCCGGAGCCTCCCCGTGCGCTGGTCCAACCGTCTTACCCTGTTTCGCCTGGTCCATCTGTTGCAGCAATCCATTTGAAATTTGAATCTGCTGCCTGGCTTCCTCCGCTTTCCCAGACTGCATCAGGACTCGAGCCAGCAAATAGTGGGCGCGTTGTACCTGGTAGTTGTTTCGCGACAAATCGCGCGTCAACTCGATCGATCGCCTCAGAGCCGCTTCCGCCTTCGCCGGTTGATTCATCTCCATATACAACTGGCCCAGCATAAAATCAATATCCGGATCTTGCGGAGCCAGTGTACTTGCGCGAAGCAACTCCGTTTCCGCCTCTGGAAAATCATGTTGCTTCATTGCAATGTATCCCAGCTGCGAATGACTCAATAAGTCGTTGGGAGAAATTTCGAGTTCTTTGCGGAACTCAGCCGCAGCCCTGGAAAAATTCATCTCTCCCATATTTTGCAAATAGGCTGCTCCCAGCGAATAATGGGCGCCGGGCAATTTGTCATCCTCGGCGATGGCTTTCTTGAATTCCTCCTCCGCTCGCTCCGAGTAGTCCGTCTCGGCATATTGCAGCCCAATATCCATGTGCAACTGAGCGGTGTCGCCAAATCCTTTCAGCATTTCACGAAAAATGGTCGCAGCCTGTGTTTCTTGCTTCAGGGTCAGGTCCGCCCGTGCCAATCCAAGGCCGTCGACATAGTTGGGATCGAGCGCGACAGCCATTTCCATCTGCTTTTGCGCCTGGAGGTTGTCTTTCTTCAACAACAACACCCGCCCCAGTGCCAGATGGGCGGACGCATTGCGTGGAGCTCTCTCGACAGCCTCTCGCGCCAGCTGCACGGCCTTTTCCAGATCGCCCGCTGCCACTGCCTCTTGCACGTAATCCAGGCGCATCTCGATGTCACCTGGGTCGAGCAGCAGCCCCTCGTCAAATAGCGAAGCTGCTTCGTCGTAATCACCGACATTCTCAAAATTCTGGGCCAGCAGATTCAAGGCATGCACGATGAAAAGCTTGGAATAGCCGGCCGCACGCGCCATATCGCCTTGTGACCGCGCTTGCTGAGCCGCATCGTAATCTCGCTTCAGATCAGCTCCAGAGAGACGATTCGCCTGATACGCGTAGGAAGGAAGAACAAACACAGCTGCGAGCAAAATTACCGTAACGGCCAAACGGTGCGAACATCGGTTTCTCAGCGAAAGCTTCATGCGGGGACTAGTGTCGCAGGTTCCGAGCGAACAACAGATTTTCTCGGATGTTGGATCGTGAGGCAAGTATAAATCGCGCCTTGGAGAATCGGCTCCTCCTTCCGAGACAACGCGGAGCAGCTTAAAAAAGGTTGGGGCATCTCTTGCGAGATGCCCCAAAGTACTGCGGAGTTTGGATTAGAAGTTATATTTTATGTTCAACTCGATGATCCTCTGCGTCGGCGCGCCGGCTTTGGTATCCAAATAGCCCCAGGTCGGTGAGTCGGCAGCCGTATTCAACGTGATTGCTTTGCTGGCATAGTCGACGTTGTAGCGCAGCTGCAACTGGTTTCCGCTGCTGAATTGCGGTAACGGATGATTCAACCAGTTGAACATCGAGAAACGGAATTGAACGTTTTGGCTGCCCTTGATCTCAAACGTCTTGTAGATCGCCAGGTCATTTTCGATGTAGGCCGCGTTGCCAAAGAATGGGAAGTTTTGCCCGCCTTGCTGGCCGATCGCCGGAGCACCGAAGCAAGTCTGCTGGAGCAATTGCTTGGCCTTCAGTCCGGGCAATTGGATGCTCTTCAGTCCGGATTTCGGATTGCATGTCAACACGGGAAGAATATTGAGAGCGGCATCCGTTCCGTAGTAGGTCGCGGAGCCGATATTCGTGGTAATTCCGTCGGCCGCGGCATTCGCTGGAAGGCCAGTATAGGTCAGCCCTAAACTAAAGTTCCCCGGAGAACCGTTCTCCTGCTGCAGACTGCCACCCGCCTGCCACGAGGTGATACCAGAAATCGTCCATCCGTTGGCAGCGCCACGTAATATGGCATTATTCCCATGAATCACCTCTCCGAATTGATAGATGTAATTCGAGTTGAAGAGGAATGGCCGATCCACATTCAACACTCCGTAGTTAGCACGGGTGACGAAGGGATTGATCTGGAATGCCGCCGTCCCCAATTGTTTCTGCCAGGTAAAGTTGAAGTCGAAGACAAATCTGCCGGCTCGTTTTGTCCAGGAAGTCTGCAGTGCGTTGTAATTCGAGAAGAAAGTCGACTGGTGCATAATCACCTGACTGGTCCCATAGGCATACCCGAACGGGTGATAATCGGCTAATTTGTTACCGGTCGCGGTGCCGTCGGTGTCGGTACCGACATTCTCCGGATTGTTCGAGGTCACGCCAGTCTGCGGGTCGGGCAGGAATAGCGCGCCGATCGGCGTTTTGTTCTGGTCGGCAAGTGCGGGAAATGCAGAACCGTTGCTGGACTCGCCATCGTTGTCCATCTGGCTGCTGCTGCTGCCGACATAGGCAATATCGAACAGAGAATTCCACGGCAGTTGCTGGTCGATGGTCAAGTTCCAGCTATAGGTGAGCGGAATTCCGTAGTCGGTTGGCGAGGCGGCCGTGTACGAACCATAGGTTCCCGGCGTACACTTCACGCCTAAGCCATTCATCCCGGTGTTGGGATTGCAGAAAGTCGAACTGCCCGCTATCCCCGAGGGCGCAATACCGGCCGCTTGACCGGCTGGAGTGTTGATGAAACCAATCTGCGACGTCAGGACTTCCGTGTTGCCTGGCAAGTTGTATGTCCGGATATTTTGCGCGGTTTGCAAATCGGCGGCATAGTCGTTGTACTGATCCTGCCAACGATACGCGCCCCACCCGCCACGCACCATCGTCTTGCCGTTTCCAAACACATCGTATGCCAAGCCGAAACGCGGGGAAAGGAAGGCCAGACGGTTCGGCATGCCGCTGAGCGGTACACCTGCCTCGATGCCCTTCCAGTAGAAACCTGGCTCTGCTTTGCCGGAGTAATAGTCCGACGCGACACGGTCCGCATAGAAGACGGCCATACCGTTTCCGGTGCGATCGTACCAATGGCCGACATGTTCAAGACGGGCGCCGATTTCTATATTCAGTTTGTTGTTCACTTTCCAGTTATCGTTCCCATAGAACGAGATGATCTGATAGGCCATGTCGCTGTTTGGCGACTTGTTGGCTTCGTTATACCCTGTCACTGAACCCATGACGAAGTTGGCGGTTGGGTTGTTCGGCGAACCGACGATATATCCAAGGAACGGATTTGGGGCCTGACCTCCGAAACTGAAGATGCCATTTTGCTGCTGGCCACCGCCCTGATAGTTCGCGGTATTCTGCGTGAATGCGCCAAATTTCAAAGTGTGGGAACCCACGACCTTCGTAAAGTTATCGGCAAAGGCAGGATCCTCTTTGCGGACCTGGTAGACGCCGGACGGCTCATAGTCATCTCCCTGAGAGAAATCGGGGAAGGTAAAGTTTCCGGCCGTATTATAGGCAGGAGCCAGCTTCGATCCAGGAGCGAACACTTCTCCGTAACCGGGGCTCGTGGGGTAGCCAAAGGTCGTTCTATAAGCTCCCGATGGATTGGCGGGTGAATTCGGCAGGTTGCCGTAGCCCCAGCTCGCGATGAACTCGTTGGTCGTAGAGGCATTGAACACATGGATGAAGTGACCTGCCGCGGTCTTGGTGTGGGAGTACTGATACAAGCCGCCGCCGGGATAGGGAACCGAGTTACCGGGAGTCCAGTAAATGTGCGCGCCGTTCCCCTGGTCGAGCTCGGAACTGTATTCCTGGTTGTAGGAGATGTAGAACTTCGTATTGGGGCTCATGTCGTAGTCGACGCGAACACGCCATACCCAGCCGTCGAGGATAGCGATGATCGGCTGGTAATAGTTGTACCCGCCCGGGGTGGTCAACGGGTTGGAATTCGCCTTGGGCCAGAAGGAGGACAAGGCCTTCGATGCCGGGTCAATTAGCGTCGCGGGAATGGATTGGCCGTTACTGTACCCTGTCGTCGCGTTGTAACCGGGCAGGCTCGCCGAGGGCAAGGCTTTTGTCCCATCCGCGTAGGCAGTGCCAGCGAGGTCGTTGCACCATTGGCCATTTGCCCCATTTTGAGAAAAACCCTTCGGGCATAGCGCCTGGTTGTCCGCGTTGTCGGTTGTAAAGTCGCCGGCCATCATCTCCGGGCTGGGAATATAGGAAGAGAGGACGTTGGCATTGCCCAGGTTTTGCAGCCATCTCTCATAGCCGCCAAAGAAGAACAGCTTCTTGTGGGTCTTGGGGACATATCCGCCGACATTGCCGCCCGGATAGTAGTAGTGGGCGCCGCCTTTGGGAAGCCCTTGGTGGTTGCTCGCCCAGTCGTTGGAGTCCAACGCGTCATTGCGGGCATCGAAATACGCTTCCCCATGATAGTGGTCGCTACCGGACTTACTGATGGTGCTGATGACGACTGGACCAAATTCCTCGTCCGCGCCGAAGTTGGAAGTCAAGACAGTGACTTCCTGCACCATCTCAGGATTGATGGTTCCGATCGAACCGCCCATATCGCCTGGATCGATGACGTTGACGCCATCGGACAGCAACTGTTGCGGACCTCTGTATTCGGCGCCGCTCACATTCAATCCGTTGCCGACCGAGCTGGTCTGCGCGGTAACGGCAAGGGCATTGAACGATGGGCCGTTGCTGAGGCCGTTCGGGGTCTCGACTACGCCCGGGAGCACTTTCAACAACTCCGTTACGTCGCGGCCTTCTAGGGCGATGTTGGTAATGTCCTTATAATCGAGCACCTCAGATCGCGAGCCAGTGGTCATTGGAATGATCTGAGTCTCAGCCTGCACAGTGACGCTTTGCGTGGCGGCTCCTACGGCTAGAGCAAAGTTTGGAATCGTACGCGAGTCACCGGCGTGCAACACAATCCCGGTAATTTCCTTGGGGACAAATCCTTTAGCGACTGCCTTGACCGTGTAGGTACCTGGAACGAGAGATGGGAACGCGAAAAAGCCAGTCGCGTTGCTGGTCGCCTGCCGTGTATCGTTGGTGGCTTCATTGGTCAGCGTGACTTGCGCGCCGGGAATGACAGCTCCGGAAGGATCCTGCACGGTGCCGGAAACTGTAGCTTCTGTCTGCGCGTGTGCGAAAGGTAGAAATACTAGAAGCAGTGCCATGGCGACCAGGATGCCTACACTGCGTTTCACTAGGGATAGGTTGACGTTCGCAGGCCTGCCGAACCCATAAAACTGTTTCATCTTGCCTCCAAAGCCCCGAAGGGATACACGTTCATGCGACTTTTCAATCGTTGACTTTCCATATGGCAAGGAGCGACCCCTGAAAACACAGCACCGACTAAATCGCTTTACTTGGCCGCAGCAATGTGTATTCCAATCGAATATCGATTGTCAAGATGTTTTTTCTGTTTCTAAACTGTTTTAGTTACCAGCGGGGAGGCAAGATTTACCGGATGGCAAATTCGCCAACGGGTACGAAACGGGGAAAACTTTTAGACAATCGCTTTTCTAGATGTGCCCCATAACCGCTGCACGATCCAATCGTCATTTCCCGGAACAAGTTAACGCACCCAAACTCTTGCCTCGATAGGGCTAAAATTATTTGCCAGAATAGCGAATATACGGCGAAACAAGCTGGTTGTCGAGAAGATGGGATCGGCAACGTGCCCATGCACGCCAATAACGCCGGGCAAAAAACTTTTTTACTACGAACCGCCTAAGAACCGCCGATGTTCATCATTCATGTAAAACACACCGCTCTGGCAAAACTCGCTACACCTAAAGTCGCGGACTGAAACGATTTACCATTGGCATTCAACGATGGACTTCAGATATATTGCGGTCGCTCGACCAATCCTTCTGCGTGCGTCTTAGGTTTCCTGGAGTGTATTCGGCTGGACCTCATGCAGCACAGCTTCGTCGCGCTGCCGGAAGAATAAATCACTGACGAAACAATGAAAGAGGGATGGCATTTGCCATAGCACGATACCCTGCAGGCGACGGGTGCAGATGATCGCCGGAATCGTAGCTCGGCAGCAGGCGGTCGGGATGACTAGGATTCTGCATCACCCTGTCAAAATCAATGACCGCATCGAAGTGGCCTGGAGCGCGAATCCATGCATTGACTGCATTGCGATCCTGTTCGTCTCTCGCAGTCGGATGGTAGTAGTCGGAACCGGCGTAAGGCGTAATTGTTCCCCCAATGATTTCAATCCCATGCGCATGCGCTCGCAAGATCATTTGCTGATACGCGGCCAAAATGTGCGCCACCAACGCCTCATGCTCGGCAATCGGTACTTCTCCCAGACGCGTCAAACCGCCCAGATCATTCACTCCCTCAAGAACAATCACGTAGCGAACACCGGTCTGCGCCAGCACATCACGATTGAATCGCGCCAGAGCATTCGGCCCCAGTCCATCCACCAGAAGATGGTTGCCACCGATGCCCTGGTTCAACACACCCATCTGGCTTGTTGTCGGAGAGCCCTGTAGACGTTCAGCCAAATCATCCGTCCAGCGATCGTTGCCATTCGTCGTCGATGCGTGGCCATCCGTAATGGAATCCCCCAAAGCCACAATGGAAACTGGATCGGCTGGCGTTGTCACATCGACGCCGGCAATTTGATACCAGTGATCAATTTTTGTAGCATTCGGCAACGTGGGCGCGGACACCATGTTGCCATGAACCACATACGACGTAGCCCGCGAACCCGGATGCCCTGTTTGCTGCGCGGGCGGATCCGACAAATGTAAACTGATCGCCAAATTGGAGAGCGCGCTTACCGGATAATCGACGGGGTCGGAGATATATTCAGCTCCCGCCGGGATCACCACGTCGGAACTTCCGCCAAACGTCAGCGTCTTGTCAGTCGTTCCATCGATTTGATCGGTAGAAGGTGACAGCGGACGCGCGATGTGAACGGAATCAATGCGAAGCGGAGCCGTGCCGAATGCATTCGACAGATGTAGGCGCAGCTCTGCTCCGCCGACTGAAAGATGCACAATCTGGCGCAGCGTTGCATCGCGGAATTGATCTGGAGGAAGCGCGTTTGCCGGCTCCGGAATCTGTTGTGACGATGCCCATGTGCCCACCCAATGCTGTGCAGGCGGAGCATTTTGCGCGCAACATGGCAGCACCGCAAAAGCAGCCAGACAAAAGATAAGCGTGAAGGTGATTGAATATCTAAATCGCATTAGAGTTGCTCGTTTTCTGCACGTGGACTAGGATAGCCCTTGTTTTGTGTCAGGGCCAATAGGTATCCGGAGGATCAGGTGCGCACACTCGCTTCGGCTCGAGCCATTATTCTTGTTTGTTGTACCCTCTTCTTCAGTGCACTCGTTGCCGCCGCTTCCACGACGAAACCTGATTCGGCCGCCGGTTCCGGAGCCTTCGCTACCGGCCACTATCGCAATTTGTTTCTGGAAGGCGGGCACACACAGTCTCAGATCGACGTCAAAATCAACGCCGCTTTCGATCAGCTATTTCACGGCGATCCGAAAACGCAGGCGGTGTATTACTCGACCGGAAAAAATGCTGATGGACCCCTGGCATACATCACTGACGTAGCCCATCATGATGTCCGCACGGAAGGCATGTCGTACGGCATGATGATCTCTGTGCAGCTCAATAAAAAAGCCGAGTTCGATGCGCTGTGGAACTGGGCCAAGACCTACATGTACATCAGCAATCCGAAACATCCCTCGTACGGATACTTCTCATGGTCGTGCAAGCCTGACGGCACGCCGAATGAGGAGACGCCAGCTCCGGACGGAGAAGAATATTTTGCGATGTCTCTCTACTTCGCCTCGGCGCGCTGGGGAAACGGACAAGGAATCTACAACTACAAAGCCCAGGCCGACGCCATCCTGACAAACATGCGGCATCATCCAGTTATGTCCGGACCGACCAGGTTTGGGCCACGCACCGTTGGCAGCATGGTGAACGAGCAATACAAGATGATTCGCTTTGTTCCGAGCATTGGCCGCGACGATTTCACCGATCCTTCGTATCACCTTCCTGCCTTCTATGAACTTTGGGCACGGTGGGGACCCGAACCTGATCGTGCTTTCTGGGCGGAAGCCGCCACTGTGAGCCGCGGGTTCTTTCCGAAAGCCACCAATCCCAAGACGGGCCTCGCCCCGGATTATGCCAACTTCGATGGCACGCCGCATGGGACCAAATGGAATCCGATGGCTGCTAACTTCTCCTTCGACTCATGGCGAACCGCGAGCAATTGGTCCGTCGACTGGTCCTGGTGGGGCAAGGCTAACGACGAGCGTGAACTCAGCAACCGCATCCAGAAATTTTTTCTGTCCCAGGGAATCGACAGATATGGAGACCAATACACACTCGCTGGTCACGAACTCGAAGCTCGACATTCAACCGGCTTAGTCGCGACCAACGCCGTCGCCAGCCTCGCAGCCACGGGTCCGCAGGCAAAGCAGTTTGTACAGGAACTTTGGAACGCTCCCATTCCCTCCGGACAACAGCGGTACTACGACGGCATGTTGTATCTGATGAGCTTGATGCATTGCGGCGGAAGGTTCCGCATCTGGCCGCCGAAATAATCGACGCATCCACAGGAAAGGAGATGCAGCGCAATGGTGGGCCCACGATGGCTGTTTCTGCGATTGCCTTTGCTGATTGTTTTCCTATTCTGCTGCGGTTCCCTGTTCGCATTCACGCTCGGCAAAACTCCCTACATCGAATACTCTGCATCGTCGGGGAGCTTTCCCCTCGCGGCCAACGGCCATGTGAGTCCACTCTATGTGGACGTGAATGACGACCCCGGCGTCGTCCGTGCAAGTCATGATTTGCAATCCGACATTCACCGGGTGACCTCGTTAACACCAGACATCACGCATGGCGGTCCATTTCCTGCCCATGTCATTTTGATCGGCACCATTGGCAGCAGCACAATCATCGACCAACTAATCCGCAAGAAGAAAATCGATGTGGACGCCATTCGCGGCAAGTGGGAATCGAACCTGATTCAGGTGGTTTCTCATCCATTGCCAGGAATAGCCAACGCTCTCGTTATTGCCGGCAGCGATAAGCGAGGAACCATCTTCGGAATCTACGACCTGTCCGAACAGATTGGCGTGTCACCCTGGTATTGGTGGGCTGACGTGCCTGTCCCGCATCGAGACGCGCTGTATGTCAAGCCGGGAAGGTACATCGAAGGTGAACCTGCCGTGAAGTATCGCGGCATCTTTCTCAACGATGAAGCTCCATCGCTCACAGGATGGGTCAACGAGAAATACGGCGGCTTTAACCATTATTTCTACGAGCGCGTCTTTGAGCTGCTGCTCCGACTCAAAGCAAATTATCTGTGGCCTGCAATGTGGAACAGCGCGTTCTACGAAGATGATCCACTGAATGGAAAGCTGGCGAATGAGTATGGCATCGTCATGGGCACCTCCCATCACGAACCCATGATGCGCGCCTTTCAGGAATGGCAGCGCCACGGTGTGGGTCCGTGGAACTACGCGACGAATGCGGCAAATCTGGATGCATTCTGGGAATACGGGATCCAGCGCGGTCGAAACTGGGAGAGCACCATCACAATCGGTATGCGCGGTAACGGCGACGAGCCGATGTCGGCGACCGACAACATCGCGTTGCTCGAAAAAATCATCACAGCGCAAAGGAAAATTATTGCGCGCAATCTAACGCCCACGCTTGCCGCCGACCCGCAGGTCTGGGCGCTCTATAAGGAGGTGCAGAGCTACTACGAGAAAGGAATGCGCGTCCCCGACGATGTAACGTTGCTTTGGAGTGATGACAACTGGGGAAATCTTCGCCGACTGCCAACTCCGGCGGAACGAAAGCGAGCCGGCGGCGCAGGCATCTATTATCACTTCGATTATGTAGGCGATCCGCGGTCTTACAAGTGGCTCAACACCTACCCCATCACTAAGGTCTGGGAGCAGATGGATCTTGCCCATGCCTACGGCGCGAATCGCATCTGGGTGGTAAATGTCGGCGACCTGAAGCCCATGGAATTTCCCATCGAATTCTTTCTGGATTATGCACGCGATCCCGGCCGATGGAATCAAGATAACCTTTCCACCTACACGAAATTATGGGCGGCTCGAAATTTCGGGCCGGAACATGCCACAGAGATAGCGGACCTGATCTCGAAATACACCAAGTACAACGGCCGGCGAAAGCCCGAACAGTTGGAACCGAATACCTTCAGCCTGATTCATTTTCAAGAAGCGGAGCGCGTGGAATCCGAGTGGCAGGCCATCACGAAAGAAGCTGAGCGGATTCAACAGGAGCTTTCGCCTGCGTATCACGATGCTTTTTTTGAGCTGGTGTTATATCCCGTGAAAGCGTCTGCCATCGTGAATGAGCTGTACATCACGGCGGGGGAAAATCGCCTCTACGCGACCCAGGGACGCGTCAGCGCCAACGATCTGGCGACACGCGTGCGTGCGCTGTTTGCCGCGGACGCCGCGCTTTCTTCGGAGTATAACCATCAATTAGCCAACGGAAAGTGGGGCCACATGATGGACCAAACCCACATCGGCTATACCTACTGGAACCAACCTCCGTTGAACACGATGCCTGCGGTGAGCGAAGTACAGCCTGCATCTGGCGCGAAGATGGGAATCGCCGTCGAAGGATCCGCCGTCGCTTCCGATCGTGCACTTGGCTTCGGTGGCGGTGGGTTGTCTCTGCCGGCGTTTGACGTCTATAACCAGCAGACGCGATTCATCGATGTTTTCGATGAAGGTGACCAACCGTTCGTATTTACCACGCGCGCCGATCATCCCTGGATTGCGGTGACCCCCGATCACGGAACCGTCGAAAAGGATCAGCGGTTGCTGATTCACATCGATTGGAATCAGGTTCCTCCCGGAGAAAATCCGGGCACCGTTTCGATTTCGCAGCGCTCCGGTCCGACGATCAGTGTCCATCTTGTCGCTTCGAATCCAACGACGCCTTCGCGGAAGGATTTACAAGGCTTTGTCGAAGGCAATCATTATGTCTCGATCGAAGCCGCGCATTTCACCCACCGAACCAGCGAAGGATCGGCGCATTGGACAAATCTTCCGGACTTCGGCGAGACACTCTCCGGGATAACAGTCTTTCCCGTCACAGCGGCAAGTGTTCTGCCACCCCAGCCTGCCGCATCGCTCGAATACAAAATGTATCTCTTCGAGTCCGGCACCTACCACGTCGAGGCGATTCTCGCGCCTACGCTCAACTTCGTTCCTGGACGAGGGCTCCGCTACGCCATCTCGTTCGATGATCAGCCGCCGATAGTTGTCGATGCGCTTGCCGATGACTCTGAGAAAGCCTGGGCCACCGTAGTCAGCGACGGCGTTCGCAAAGTCACTTCGACATTGACGATCGCGCAACCCGGCTATCACACGTTGAAATTTCGAATGGTAGACCCGGGTGTTGTGCTAGAAAAACTTGTCATCAGTCAAGGCCAAGTTCCGTCCAGTTACCTGGGTCCTCCAGAGAGTTACTACAATCTCACCTCGGTCGAATCAAGCCAACCTTAAAGGTATGCCTGTTGAAAACGAGTCCCATCCTCTCGCAGTCGACTCGTCCGCTCGCAGCGACGGTTGGCCTATTTTCGCTTGAAAAAATGCGAACCGGCATAGTACCTTCTCGGGTACGTCGCGCCTTGGGAGAAAAATCTCCAAAGGAATCATGTACCTGCTCGATGTTGAATCGCTACAATCCATCCTGAGCCATGAGCCATGAGCCGATGAGGGGATAAGGAAAGCAGCAGCCGATCACATTGTGCTTTTCAACGAGCGTTCATCTTTTGGCGCATTGCAGTGCCTACTATAAAAACGTATAAGGTCGCTGGAGGTACCAGCGAAGGAAAGCATCGCATGACGCCTCTTCCGATTCGCCTCCGCCTTACGTTTTGGAATCTTGCGGTACTTTTTGCCTCCGGCATCGCGATTTGCGCTGCGACATGGTTTCTATCGCTGCAACGCTTTGAAGGCATGACGGAAGGTGCGCCCGCAACTCTGGCTCGCGAGCAATCGCCCGCAGTACATGCCGTAGTATCTCAGGCCACGTCGATCGCGCTGCTCCATATGTTCGCCCACGATCTTCTAGTGCTGGCGCCGCTGCTGCTTGTCTTGGCGGCCCTTCTTGGATATTGGATCAGCCGCAAGGCAATGTACCCGATCGTGGACCTGGCACGGCTGGCACGGCAGATTTGCGAACATAGCTCGAACCTCAGGATGCCAGTTTCGAAAGCTAACGACGAGATCTCTGACATATCCACAATCTTGAATCAGATGCTGAATCGCGTCGATGCAGGCGATCGCAGCATTCGGGACTTTACCTTGAACGCTTCTCGTGAACTGAGGTCGCCTGTTGCGTTGATTCGCAGCGAAGTGAACGCCGCTCTATCGGCGCCCAGAAGCAACGAAGAATACCGCGAGTCTTTCGCCAACGTGCACCAGGAAATCAGTCACATGAGTGGTCTGCTCGATAACTTGCTGATGCTGGCACGTGCAGATGCAGGGACAGAAATTCTTAATTATGAAATGGTAGACGTCGGCCGATTGGTGCGGCGGGTCGGAGAAAAATGGAATCCTGCCATGCGGCAGGCAATGCTGGAGTTCCATGTCGAAACCTGCTCCGCTCCGGTACTGATCAGAGCCGATCTTGCAAGTATCCAGCGACTCCTGGATATCCTTCTTGAAAACGCCACCCGATATACACCGCCGGGGGGCTCGATCACACTGCGGGCAACCGCAGATACAGAGCAGGTGTTGCTGGAGGTTCGCGACAGTGGAATCGGAATTTCCGGCGAACACTTGCCTCGCCTCTTCCAGCGCTTTTACCGCGTGGACTCGGTCCGCAGTCGTCAGGTGGGTGGCGCAGGACTTGGGCTTGCTCTTGCAAAATGGATCGCCGACCAGCACCAGGCGACGTTAATCGTCGAAAGTGAGATCGGTGTCGGAACCTGTTTTCGCATCTCGATCGAGCAGCAGCGCTGCCCGGAGGTGCGTGCGAGAAAAACGCTCGTCACAGCCGGCAGCATCTAACCCGGCCCCTTGCGCCCCTGAACCGCGTAACAAAATAGCCAAGCCCTGGCACTCGGCAAGAATATCCGGGACATAGCCCTGATTTACCTAAGGTTTACGCCAGAACGTGAAAGTTCAGCTGTAATGATTGGTGCCGAAGAAGGGACTCGAACCCCCACACCCTTGCGAGTACATGGACCTGAACCATGCGCGTCTGCCAATTCCGCCACTTCGGCCTGTGTTCCAGAGGCTAGCTGTCCGCTAGAAAATAAGCGCAGTCCTTACTCTTTCAAAGACGGCAGATGCTGTCAACATTTGGACCCGCAAGAAATCTTCTTCTGCAAGCGACAAACTCCCCACAGGGGATTGCGTTTGCAATCGTCGCTCAGACGAGTATTCTGAAATTTCGTTCCCGGTGCGTAGTGTTCATATGATGCTCAAGCCCACTACGCGAACATCCCACAACGAGAGGCTTTCGGCATGACGAACCCTTCACTCGCCAATCCCGCCAGTATTCCGCCTGAAGTTTCCGCCGAGATTCGCCGTCTTATGCATGACCTGAGCAATGCACTGGAAATTATATTGCAGGCTGGATACCTGCTGACTACCGCAGAGACGGAGGAACCGGTGAAGGAGTGGATCGGCCTGCTGGACGGGGGCGCACAACAGGCCTTGAAGATCCATCAACAACTGCGGGACTACATACGCGTACACAGTTGACAGTGCAGCGCAGTACGAACCTTGATCAAGCCAATTGCGCATCCAGCGTAATTTCGGCGGCCTTCAACAGGCGTGAGATCGGACAATTCACTTTCGCCTCATTTGCCGCGGTGGCAAAGGCTTCTTTGCTGGCTCCGGGAACTTTGGCCCGGGTAGTCAAATGAATTTTGGTCACGGTGGGACCCGTTTGCAGCATCTCCAGGGTTAGATCCGCGGTGGTTTCAAGCGACTCGGGTGTCAAGTTCGCCTTGGTCAACTGGCCGCTCAGCGCCATCGTAAAGCAGCCGGCGTGGGCAGCGGCGATCAGCTCTTCCGGATTTGTACCTTTGCCGTCTTCAAACCGGGTGTGAAAAGAGTAGGCGGTATCCTTCAAGACTCCGCTCTCGGTTGAAATGGTGCCCTTGCCCTCTTTCAGTGTTCCCTTCCAAACTGCGCTTGCTTTCCGTTGCATGTGTCTCTCCTTGGATTCGTTGAGGATAGGCCGGGAACATTGGTTCCGTGACCCGCGGTTGAAACTCCAGAATAGCAGCCGCACATATGACAGTCGAACTCGACAACTGCGTGCTCACGCCGCACATTACAGACTCATGAATCGCTTCTTTCACGCGTAGAAACGCCGCAGTCAGCGGTCGGAAGATGGAATCGCAGCGCTTTGGCATTGACGATTTCTGCTGCGCAATCAATGGATGTTAGCGGGTCCCATCGATCGAGGCTGCAGCGGCAGTTCGAAAGAGAAGACAGACCCGTGCCCAACCTGGCTGGTCACATTTATCGTGCCACCGTGGGCTTCAACAATCGCTTTGGCAATCGCCAGTCCCATGCCTGTTCCATGGACCTGGTAGCGTTGGCCAGTGCCGCGGTAAAACTTGTCGAAGATAAAACTTTTCTCCAGCATGCCGATTCCGACTCCGCGATCGGCGACGCTCACCACTAACGCATCCTTGGTTTCCTCCGCACTGATGAAGATCGGGCTGCCTGCGGGCGAATATTTCGCGGCGTTTTCTAATAGATGATGCAGCACTTTTTCAACCATGCGTATATCGAACCGTACCGGCTGCAAATCTTGCGGAAGTCGCACGGTGACCGGATGCGCAACAACAATCTCCTGTGCATTCTTGACCGCCTGATCCACCAACTCCTGTACCGGATGCAACTGCAGGTCCAGCTGAACTTCATGAGCATCCAGTTGGGCCATTTCTACCGCCTCTTCAATCAAACGGTTCAGGCGCCCGCTCTCTTCGTCGATGATGGTCAGCAATTCATTCCGTTGTTCGGTCGTCAGCTGCAGGTTTGAGCGCAAGCTGCTGACCGCTCCCATGATCGACGTAAGGGGGGTTCGCAGTTCATGCGTGACGGAATCGAGCAGCGCGCTGCGGATTCTTTCGCTCTCACGCGCAGCCTCAGTCTTTCCCAGTTGCTCGACGGCTCCAGCTCGCTCCACCGCAATCGCGACCATGCTTCCCAACGCGTCCAGGCTTTGCCGCGACGGACATTTACCGAGAATACCCAAAGCACCGATGGGACGCAGGCCCATCATCAGTGGAACAAGGCAGATTCGCTTCGCTTCATTTCTCTGGATATCGCGTTCGCGAGAAGCGGCGCGAAGCATTTCGTCGCTGATCTCCTCGCTGCTTCGTCCGGAATGGTAGACGCTGCTGCGCGAATTCACCAGCAGCGCCGTACCCTCGGTAAAAAAAGTAGCTGTAATAATTCTGGGGATCGAATTTAATAAATCCAGGATGTTGTCGGTCGTCAGCAACTGCCGGCTGAAGTCATAGAGGCGCTCCACTTCAATCCGCTGGCTCTTGGCCTCGTTGGCTTCATCCCGGGCGCGATCAGAAAGCCGACTGGATAGAATGGCAGTCACCAGAAAGGCGCTGAGCGAAACCCAGTTCTGTGGATCGGCGACGGTGAATTTTCCAATGGGCGGCAGAAAGAAAAAATTGATCGCCAGGGTGGCCAGAATCGACGTAAAGATTGCGTTTGAGAGTCCCCACCTACCTGCAATAAATAAAACGTATAACAATAATGTGAGAGAAACTGTGGTGTGGTTGACATGCAGCAGCGAAAAATATATCCAGACGATCAGGCCCACAGCCATGGCGGACAACACGTACCGCATGGCCGGAGATGGGGTTTGTCGCAGCATGATCCCAATTCTACTCAGGTCGTGTAACTAATGACGCCGCAGTCCGGAAACGTAAAGCCCGTCAAAACACCGGAGCAATGGCTTGAAGCAGCCGCGCCGGAAAAGACCGCAGGTATATTTAAGGTCTTTCTTGGCTATGCGCCGGGTGTAGGCAAAACGTTTAACATGCTCAGCGAAGCCATTCGGCGTCGCAATCGAGGCGAAGATGTGGTCATCGGATTCATCGAAACCCACCAGCGTCCCCGTGTCATCGAGTTGGCCAAACAGTTGGAGGCGATCCCCACCCGAAAGGTGGAATATAAAGGCACATCCTTTGAAGAATTGGATGTAGATGCCGTGCTGGCGAGAAAACCCCAGGTCGTTCTAATCGACGAACTGGCCCACACAAATATCCCTGGCAGCAAGCACGAAAAGCGTTATGAGGATGTTCTGGAAGTTCTGCAGCATCAGATCGATGTCATGTCGGCGCTCAATGTGCAGCATGTGGAGAGTCTGGCTCCGACGGTACACAACATCACCGGCGTCAACGTGCGTGAAACAGTTCCCGACTGGGTAATCGACCGCGCGGATGAGGTTGTCCTGGTCGACGTGACCCCGGAAGCGCTGCAGACGCGCATGCGGCGCGGTGATATCTATCCGGCGGAACGGATCGAAAGATCTCTGGCGAATTTCTTCCGCCGCGGCAACCTGCTGGCCCTGCGAGAACTGGCGCTCAAGCGAGTCACCCACGCCGTCGATCAGAACCTGGACGCCTACCTCCGCAGAAAACAACTAGGGCAGGACTGGGTAGTGCAGGAACGCGTAGCCGTCTGCATCAGTTCCAACCCCGCATCGCAGCAGTTGATCGCTCGCGGCGCTCGCATGGCGGAAGGCATGGACGCAGAATTTTACATCCTGCATGTCGATCTCCCAGACGATGCGATTGAAGAGAAGAGCCGGAACCTGGCAGCGAACCTGCGCTTTGCAGAAAATCTTTCGGCGCGTATTTTTCATGTTCAGGGCCGCAAAGTCGCCAGCGCGATCGCCGATTTTGTTCGGGAGCATCGTATTACTCAGATTATTCTTGGACGCTCGGCGGTTCGAGGGTGGCGCAATTATCTGTACTTCATGGCCATCCAGAAACTGCTGCGAGAAGCCCCTCACGTCGATGTGCATATTGTGACCCAGGAACCGCATTGAGACTCCGATGACGGACCCATCCACGCAACGGCGCGACGTGACAGAGCCCGTCAAAATCCTGATTGTCGACGATGAAGCGCAAATCATTCGCGTACTGTCCATGGCTTGCACGGCTCAGGGTTATCGGGTGAAATCCGCGCCGGATGGAGAAGCCGCGCTGAACGTGCTGAAAAGCTGGTCCGCCGACCTGGTGATTACCGACCTTTCCATGCCGAATATGGATGGCGTGGAGCTTTGCCGTGCGATTCGAAATCAATCCAATGTACCGATTTTGGTGCTGTCTGTACGCAACCAGGAGAAGGTAAAAGTAGAAGCCTTGGATGCCGGCGCCGATGATTATGTGACCAAGCCCTTCCAAATCGACGAGCTTCTCGCGAGAATTCGCGCTGCACTCCGGCGGTTCAAGAACGCGAACAAAGAAGACAAAACAGCGGAAGTGGTCATTGGGGATTTCCGTATCGATCCCGGATCGCGGCAGGTCTTCGTACGAGGCGCAGAAGTCCATCTGACGCCGAAAGAGTTTGACCTGCTGCACGCCATGTCGCTCTCTCCCGATCGCGTCATTACTCGCCGAACGCTCATGGTTGCAGTTTGGGGTGGCTATAACGTGGATCAGCCCGAATCTTTGCGGGTCCTGATAGGACAATTGCGCCGCAAGATCGAACCCGCGGACGAGCCCCAGTATATTCTTACGGAACCTTGGGTGGGATACCGCTTTGTTCCCGACGGGATCCAGCCTCACCCATCCTTATAACTTTCTTACGATCTTCTTATCCCGTTTTTATACTCTTTCGGGCCAACTATCTGTGGCGACGAAATGTACGCCGAGGCAGAACGATGTCACACACATTTGTCGTTGCAATGATCGCGATGATAGCAATTGCATTTCTGGCATTTTGCTACTGGGGTTTCGCGCGCACAAAAAGCGAACGCGAAGCAAAAGGCAGCCGATCGGTCTACCCATTAGGTGAAATCGGCTCTTCCAAGAAGTCCAAAAAGACCCCGCGACACCTGGGTTGCCTGCTGTTCGCTGCCCTTTGGGTAACCGCAACGGCCCACGCGCAGTCGACACCGCAAACAACCCAACAACTTGAGCAACAGGTTCAGCAGCTTCAAAAACTGGTCCAGCAATTGCAGTCGCGTGTAGAAGCCCTGGAAAAAGAGCGTGGGACCGCCGCACAAACAACTCCGGCTACAGCCGCCACAGCGAATCGAGAAGCCGCTTCGGCGTCGGTGTCGTCCTCCGCACCCCTTGCCGCAGCCGTCGCTGCAAACCGCGCTGCATCTGCGCCTGCCCCGGCCTCGCCTGCAGCTTCTGCAAGCGCATCGACCCCGCAGGCGTTGGCGATTCCGAGTTTTCTTGACGGAACAACACTGAATTTCACACTCGATGGCTACTATGAATACAATTTCAATCGACCGATTGGACAGATGAATCAGCTTCGCGCCTACGATATTTCCAGCAACAGCTTCAGCCTGAACCAGGCGGATATCGTGATCAACCATCCGACAGATGCGGCCCACGGAAAGAGAATTGGGGGCCGGCTCGACATTATGTTTGGCCAGGCAACGGAAACCCTGCAGGGAAATGCGAACAATGAGTTGCACCCTAGCACGTGGAGAAATGTATTTCAGGCCTACGGCTCCTACGTCGCTCCTGTCGGCAGCGGTCTTAACATCGACTTTGGCAAGTGGGCGAGCGCTCTAGGAGTGGAGGGCAATTACACGAAAGACCAGATCAATTACTCGCGCTCCTATTACTTCGATTTTCTGCCCTATTACCACATGGGATTTCGCACGGCATATACGTTTAACCCCAAGCTGACGGTCGCCTATTGGCTGGTGAACGGAGCCCAGCAAACAGATGCGTTCAGCGGGTTTAAGTCTCAGAACTTTGCTTTCACGCTCCATCCGGCAAGTACACTGAGTTGGCAGATCAATTACTTCTTCGGCCAGCAGCAACGCAGTTTTGTGCTCAGCGGAAATCCGGACGCGACGCAAACGGCGACTCCGATTGTTCCTACGCCGAACGGAAAAGAACACATCTTCGACACCTACGCAACCTGGAATGTCACGCCGAAATGGACTCTGGTTGGCGAGGGCGACTACGTGATCAATCGCGATTACAGCGAATCCGCCCCGCAACACGTCTCCGGCGGCGCTGCTTATATGAACTACCAGTGGACCCCAAAATTCGCCACGGCCACGCGTTTCGAATACCTATCCGATCCGCAGGGATTGTTCAGCAACGCATCTCAGGCACTAAAGGAATCGACGGTGACGGCGGATTATGAACTAACGGATGGATTCAAAGTCTTTCTTGAGTGGCGTCGCGATTTTTCTAACCAACCTTATTTCCACACCGCAACCGTCGACCAACTTGTGCCGCAGCAAACCACCGCTGGATTCGGCCTGGTCTGGTGGTTTGGACAAATGCAGGGCGCTTGGTAATCGCATTAGGAGGAAAGTATATGACCGATCTCTGGATGGTTCTGCTGTCGCTTCTGTTTTTCGCTGTGGCAATTGGATACACGCTCGCGTGCGAGCGATTGAGGTAATCCTATGAATATTGAATCTGCAGTCCTGCTTCTCATTTCGTTATCGATGCTCATCTATCTGGTGTTCGCGCTGCTGCGTCCGGAGAAGTTCTAGCCATGACCGCAAATGGATGGTTTCAGATTGGATTGTATTTCCTACTGATCGTGCTGATTGCGCGGCCGCTCGGCATCTACATGGCAAATGTTTTCGAGCGCCGCAGAACATTTCTGGATCCGGTGCTGCTTCCCGTGGAACGCATTCTCTACAAGCTGACGGGCGTTGACGCCGACAAAGAGATGCGCTGGACCGAGTACGGAATCGCGATGCTGCTGTTCAGTCTTGTCTCCATGCTGGTCTTGTACCTCATCGAGCGAGTGCAGACATGGTTGCCGTGGAATCCGCAGCACCTGCCGAATGTACCGGCCGTTTTGGCTCTGAATACCGCCGCTTCGTTTACCACCAATACGAACTGGCAGTCCTACGTGCCAGAAACGACGATGAGCTACCTGACCCAGATGGCCGGCCTCGCTTACCATAACTTTGCGTCGGCAGCCGTCGGCATTGCGCTGGCCATCGCATTCATCCGCGGCATCAGTCGGCGCGAGCAAAACACGCTCGGCAACTTCTGGGTCGACACGACACGCGCGATTCTGTGGGTGCTGGTACCAATCTCGACAATCCTGGCGCTGGTGCTTGTATCTCAGGGGGTCGTACAAAACCTGCACCCCTACACCACCGCCCATCTGGTTGAACCGCAAAAGGTTGTGACGCAGGACAGTTCCGGGAAATCCGTCACCCAAACCATCACCACGCAAACCATTGCACAAGGTCCGGTGGCCTCGCAAGAAGCCATCAAAATGTTAGGAACAAATGGCGGCGGTTTTTTCAACACCAACAGCGCCCATCCGTTTGAGAATCCCACGCCATTTTCCAATTTCCTGGAGATGCTCGCCATCTTCACCATTGGTGCGGGATTGACTGTCACTATGGGACGCATGACAGGCTCTCCGCTGCACGGTTGGGCCGTCTTCGCTGCCATGGCAATTTTGTTTCTGGCCGGCGTAACCACAGTCTATTGGGCCGAAGCGCGCGGCAACCCGCTGATGCATGGTGTAGCCCAGCAAACAACAGAGACGCAGGCTGGCGGCAACATGGAAGGCAAGGAAGTTCGCTTTGGAATCGCCAACACAGCGCTGTTCGCCACCGCGACCACCGACGCCAGCTGCGGCGCGGTCAACGGCATGCACGATTCGTTTACGCCGCTCGGCGGCATGGTTCCGCTGGTCAATATCATGCTGGGAGAGATCATTTTCGGCGGAGTGGGAGCGGGGATGTACGGCATGTTGATTTTTGTCGTACTCTCCGTCTTCATCGCCGGGTTGATGGTGGGTCGAACGCCGGAGTATCTCGGCAAGAAGATCGAGGCCTACGACGTGAAGATGGCGATGCTGTACGTGCTGATCTTCCCGTTGCTGATCCTGGGCCTTACCGGGGTGACGGTGCTGCTGCCCCATCTGGGACTCAGCAGTCTGGCAAACGCGGGCCCACATGGGCTTTCGGAGATTCTGTATGCCTTCACCTCCGCTGCCGGTAACAACGGATCGGCCTTTGCCGGCCTGAATGCGAACACAAATTACTACAATTTGACCCTCGGAATCGAGATGCTATGCGGGCGTTTTTTGATGATCGTGCCCATGCTGGCGGTCGCTGGAAACCTGGCCCGGAAAAAGATCGCTCCGGCATCTGCGGGGACGTTTCCCGTGACGACTCCGTTATTCACCATTCTTCTGGTGGGAGTCATTTTGATCGTCGGTGCGTTGACCTTCTTTCCAGCGTTGACGCTGGGTCCAATCCTTGAACACCTGTTGATGTACGCAGGAAAAACTTTCTAGTCAGAGTATGGCTGTTCGGAGAAACAAGATGGCGAAATCAAAAAGCACGCATCAACGATCGATCTGGGACCCACAGATCGCACGCCGCGCCCTCATCGATTCGTTGCCCAAGCTGAACCCATTGAACATGATGAAGAACCCGGTCATGTTTGTTGTCGAAGTCGGCAGCGTCATCACCGCTGTGCTTCTGTTGAGAAATCTATGGGTCCCCGGATCGCCTTGGGTTTTCGATCTTCAGATTACCCTGTGGCTGTGGTTCACGGTCCTGTTTGCAAACTTTGCGGAAGCGATGGCGGAAGGCCGCGGTAAAGCGCAAGCGGATGCGCTGCGTCGGGCCAAGTCCGAGACCATAGCCAATCTGGTCAATGCAAAAGGTGTCATCGAGCAGGTGCCCAGTTCCAAGCTTTGCTCCGGCAACATCGTCGTCGTGTCCGCTGGCGAAATGATTCCCGGAGACGGCGATATTATCGATGGCGTAGCTTCGGTCGATGAGTCTGCAATCACTGGCGAATCAGCTCCAGTCATTCGAGAGTCCGGAGGAGATCGCTCGGCGGTTACCGGAGGAACGCGCGTTCTTTCCGATCAGATCAAAATTCGTATCACATCCAATCCAGGCGAAACCTTCATCGATAAAATGATTGCCCTGGTGGAAGGCGCCGAACGACAGAAAACTCCGAACGAAATTGCTTTGAATATTCTGCTGGCTGGACTCACGATTATTTTCCTCCTGGCTGTTGTCACGCTGCAGCCGATTGCAATCTACTCGCATTCGCCGCAAACCGTGTTCGTGTTGGTGTCGCTGCTCGTCTGCTTGATTCCGACCACGATCGGCGGACTACTTTCCGCGATCGGAATCGCCGGCATGGATCGGCTTGTGCAACATAACGTGCTGGCCATGTCTGGGCGAGCTGTAGAAGCTGCCGGGGATGTGAATACGCTTCTCCTCGACAAGACCGGAACCATCACCTTTGGCAATCGACAGGCCACAGAATTTCTTCCAGCTCCGGGTGTAAGCAAAGACCAGCTTGCCGACGCGGCGCAGCTTTCCTCGCTTGCCGACGAAACACCGGAAGGCCGCTCCATTGTTGTGCTGGCAAAAGAGACCTATGGGCTGCGCGGACGTGACCTGGCAACCATGCACGCGGAGTTTGTTCCCTTCAGCGCCACCACGCGCATGTCCGGCATCAATGTTGACGGTCGTACCATTCGCAAGGGCGCAGCTGAGTCGATTGCAACTTATTTGCAAGCTTCGGGCGGTCAGCTGTCCGACGAAGTCCGCGACGAGGTGGAAGTGATTGCGCGCAGCGGCGGCACTCCACTGGTAGTAGCGGAAAATAATCGCGCTCTCGGTGTGATCCATCTTAAGGACATTGTCAAAGGCGGCATGCGCGAACGGTTCGCGCAGCTGCGCGCCATGGGTATCCGCACCATTATGATTACTGGCGACAATCCGCTCACCGCTGCGGCGATCGCTCGCGAAGCGGGTGTTGACGATTTTCTCGCGGAAGCAAAACCGAAAGATAAGATGGACCTGATTCGCCGCGAACAGGCCGAAGGAAAATTGGTCGCGATGACCGGGGACGGCACTAACGATGCTCCTGCCCTGGCTCAGGCGGATGTGGGCGTAGCGATGAACACGGGCACCCAGGCTGCCAAAGAAGCCGGCAACATGGTCGATCTGGATTCCAACCCGACCAAGCTTATCGAGATCGTGGAAATCGGCAAGCAGTTGCTGATGACTCGCGGTGCGCTCACAACATTTTCAATCGCCAACGATGTCGCGAAATATTTTGCCATTCTTCCAGCAATGTTTGCCGCGACCTTTCCAGTTCTCGGAACATTGAACATCATGCATCTGCGAACCCCGCAGTCAGCCATTCTCTCCGCAGTCATCTTTAACGCTGTGATTATTGTCGCCTTGATTCCGCTGGCGTTACGCGGCGTGAAATATCGGCCAATGAACGCGGAGGTTCTACTGCGCAACAACCTATTGCTCTACGGGCTGGGAGGGATCATTCTTCCCTTCCTCGGTATCAAGCTGATTGACATGGCAATTACAGCCATGCACCTGATTTGAGGATCGATATGCGGAAACAATTCATCACGGCCTGTTTGTATACTCTAGTAACCACCATGCTGCTCGGGCTCGGCTATCCGCTCGCAATCACTGGGCTGGCGCACCTGCTGATGCCGGCGAAAGCCAGTGGAGACCTGATCACGCAGAATGGCGTTCTTATCGGCTCAAAATTGATCGGACAACCCTTCACCGGGCCCGGCTACTTTAATAGCCGTCCGTCTGCCGCGGGAACCGGCTACGACGCGTCAAACTCGTCCGGCTCAAATCTCGGCCCGACGA